>NZ_JADFFM010000001.1:611737-917606 GCF_015221995.1 Mucilaginibacter boryungensis | reverse complement strand
AAGCAGGCACAAAAATGATTATATACCATTGCTCTTGAAGTATTATCACTGGCTAAATGGTAAACAATGCCTGTATGTGTATTACCAGCAGTACAACCATTTTCGGGGTTACAGTTAGATGTAGTCAAGTCGGCATGCAGGGTATTACCGTTTGATGAACTGGTGAAGCTGGATAAATCTAACCCATCTGTTTTCCATCCTATGCCGGTTGTAGGTATGGTACTAAGTACTCCATTTTTGTCTTTAATTGCCGCTACCATAGAGCCGGTGTAGGCAATGCGTGGAATAGTGCCTATTGTTTTAAAGTTTCCTGTACCTGTAAAAGGCCTGTTACTACCAAACCCGCGGCCGTGTGTAATGCCATAGTTTGATGAAGCAAAAGTCATCATTGCCGATGCTCCATCTGGGTTAGATACATTCCAGCTTTCATGTACACCGGCCCACGGCGCATCCCAATTTATAGTCAAAACGCCTGATACATAGGTGTATACACCCGTCCTGCCATAATATCCTCCTGCTGGCACCAGCCAGCCGGTAGGGGCATAAACAACACCCGTTTGAGTGGAACCATCCATGCTGCAAGTATGATTACTATACAAAGTTTTCCCCTTTTCGTCGTCACTATTCCATTCCCAAATAGTAGCGGCAACAGTGCCGGCGGTAGGATTGAATACCATGTTCTCTAACCTCACATCCGTAGGTCCTGTAACATCAAGGTTTCCAAGTACAACCGAAAAATTAATTTTACCACCGGGTGCAGACTGCGCTGTTAAAACTTTTAAATTAGGGTTTTTGGCATCACTGCCCGATGGCGATGCAGATTTTTGCTTTGTACACGAGTAAATGCCCAAAGCAATTGTGAATATAAATGCTGCTATCCCTATAGCAGTAACTATAACACGTTTTTTGCCGTTTGTTTGATTTTTCATTTTCATAAGGTTGTTTATTAGTGTGTATATAATTAATTTGAATATTATCTTCCATTATTAGTATGTTTTTGTTGCCTCCTTTACCTCTCCGGTTATAATTAGCGATACATCAATTGGAATTGTATTAGCAAGGATCAAAATTGACTGTGCCACTTTGCCCGGTGTATAACTTGCCGCATTGAATACTACATTTATCACTTCACTTTCACCGGCAGGTATTGGTTTGTGCGGGTATTGGGGCAAGGTGCAACCACAACTGGCTATAACACTTTTAATAACCAGTGGCGATAACCCGGTATTTGTAAATTTATATTTATGACTGATTTGCTGTCCCTGCACAATCTCTCCAAAGTTGTAGGATGATTGTTCAAACACCATTTTGGCCGCTTTCGCAGTATTAACGTTACTGGCATCTGTATTATAAATAGCCGATGTAGTTTTTCCGCTGTGGTTGCAGGCAGTCAATAAAACAGATAGTAATGCAATTAAAAATGCTCTCATGTATAATTATTAAACAATCCTTGCCTTAATAAGGCCTATCATGGATATAACCAATAATTGATAGAATAACTAAACCCTGTTGAACCGGGTTCGTCCTGCTGATGGATGCCCACTAAGCCCTGCATGTCGCCATTATCATCAATAACCTGCATCATAGCATAAGGGTGAATAGTACCGTTGTAGCATGGATATTGGGCAATACTTGGCAAACAAGCGCAATGGTGGTTAAAAACCATTTGTCTTGAATTATTGAGGCTGGTGAGGTGATATATAATACCTGTTTTACCATTTGAAGGAACGGCACAGCCTACGCGTGACGGGCCACCACAGCCATCAATGCTTTGACCGCCTTTGTAATGAACGGCATTACCACCCGTCACACCGCCAAATAATGAAAATTGCTCAGTTTGCGGCGACCCGCCTATACTGTAAGTACTTGCTGAACCATCCCAGGAACAATATCTATTATGACCACTTACATCCACATGAGGTACCTGATTAACAGTTTTATAAACGGTAAACGGCTGGGTACTGCCAAATCCGTAACCGTTAGTAATACTATAACTGGCAGATGAACCAACGAAAATGAGCTGAGACATCGGTTTACCAGGATAATCAGCAACTGTCCAATCTTCCCATGCGCCCGAACCTATAGCTGGCCAATCCATATGTAGTGCGCCAGTGGTGCTATTATAAGTGTACGTACCGCTCCAATGGGAAACAGGGTTAGTGGATGTACCTACTATCCAGCCGGTGGGCGCGTACTGCGAACAGGTTTGTGAAGGGCCGTCAACACTGCAGGTATGAGACGTTATTAATGTCTTTCCAAACTGACTGGTACTTTTCCACTCCGAAAGATCAGCAGTCACAGTACCGGTAGCTGCGGTGAAAGTATAGTTAACTACCCGTACCCAGCATGCAGTTCCGGTTGATGTTTGGAGCCTTCCAATGGCCGATGTAAAATAAGCGCGCCCACCTGGAAGCGGCTGTGCTCCGTTAACTCTTAAATTTGGTACTTTAGCAGCTACGGCTTTCTCTGCCGAATCGGGTTTGCCACATGAAAAAATACATATGGCAGCTGTTAAGGCCAATACCATCGCACCTATAACAGCAATAATGATACGGACATTTTGTCCCCTTAAGGTGATGTTTGAATTTTCCATTTTAAATATGATTTTATATTAATCCGTATATTGAACTTACAAATGCTGATAGGCCCGCACTGCTGCAAAACCATACCAGAATTGAATTATACTGATCATGGATATAACCAATAGTTGATAGAATAGGAAAAGCCAACCGAACCGGGTTGGTCTTGTTCATGGATACCTACTAAACCTTGCATAACCCCATTATCATCAATAACCTGCATCATAGCGTAGGGATGAATGGTACCATCATAGCAAGGATATTGCGCAAGTGTTGGGAGGCAAGCGCAATGGTGATTAAATGCCATCTGTCTGGAATTATTGAGGCCTGTAAGGTGATATATAATACCAGTTTTACCGGTTGAGGGTACAGAGCAGCCTGAACTACAAGCATCAGGACTTTGCCCACCCTTATAATGAATAGCATTACCCCCAAAACCAGTCGCTAATGAAAATTGCTCGGTTTGCGGCGATCCCGCTACAGTATAGACACTGGCTAAACCATCCCATGAACAATTCACAGTATGGCCGCTGATATCCGTTCTGGGTACCGAATTAATGCTATAATAATAAGTAAACGGCTTACTACTGCCAAAACCATAACCGTTGGTAATACCATAGGTACCGGATGAACTAACATAAGTAAGCATAGATATAGCTTTGCCAGGGTAATCAGAAACAGTCCAATCCTCCCATGCGCCTGAGCCTACAGTTGGCCAGTCTACATGCAATGCACCTGTTGTACTATTATATGTGTATGTACCACTCCAGTGAACAACAGGGTTGGTTGACGTACCCACTATCCAACCCGTTGGTGAATATTGTGAACAATTTTTTGCAGTACCGTCAACAGTACAGGAATGGCTGGTTATCAAAGTCTTTCCATATTGATTCGCACTCGACCATATAGAAAGATCGGCAGTAACTGTACCTGTGGCAGCTACAAAAGTGTAATTAACCACGCGTACCCAAGTTGTTTGACTGGTTGAAGTTTGAAAATGACCAATGGCCGACGTAAAATAAGCACGGCCACCTGGCAAAAGTTGCGCCCCATTAACCTTTAAATTTGGCCCTTTAACAGCAACTGCCTTTTCGGCCGAATCGGGTTTACTGCACGAAAGGATACATACGGTAGCCATTAAGATCAATGCCACTGCGCTGATAACGGCGGTAATGACACGGGGATTTAGCACCATACGGGTGCTGTTTCGTTTTTTACTTTCCATTTAATTTAGGTATTAGTTATTCATAATTATTTATTTGCTGATGTTATATCTCTGGTTATATGTATATGAATAAAGGTGTTTTATAAGATTAAAATTGGGCAAAAGAAACCCCTGTCCGGCAATAATCTCATACCGGTTACATGTTAATTAGCGCTTTTTTGTTAACTATTATTTAGCTTAAAGCACGTATTTAAATTTTGTGAAATTTTTCAGCCTGATAGATTTTCGGGCGCCTGGGGTTGTAGTTCCATATTTAATTTATTTGATATAATTTATTGCAAAATAAATAGTTAGGAATAACCCGCATTAACTGCAACTTGATTGTTTATGCGGTTTTTATATTTAAATATAACGCATTAAAACCGCAAAAGCAAGTTTTATTATATTTATTTTATAAGGCTTAGTTATATTATTAATATATCTTTTGCACAAGCCCCATACAGCGATTATTCGGGAGAAGAAATATTATTAGTTGATCTATTTTACAGGCTGTATACGTATCGATAAATCAGTATTTGTTGCAGGTAGCCCTATTTCTAAAAGGCCCGCATAAGGCGAATTAAAAGCCGACACTTTGCCATTAATCAATACCCTGTATTTAAATGCAGGATTTAAGCACACCATAAAACATCGCTTATGGGCAGGTGTGGAACTATCAAACGATAGCTGTGCGGTATAATTGGTATTATTTGTATTAAAAGACTGTTTGTTTATCCAAATCTCGAAGCCTGATGTTATTGTACCGGGTTTATAATATGATGCAAACCAGGAAAGTACAGGCGATGAAAGGCTGGTAAACTGGTGCCAACCCGCACCCCGGCCATTTTTCACTACGTAATATTCAAAAGAAGAATACGTTTCATCAACCTCACGCCCAAAAATGTCAAGGGCTTTTGTAGCTATCTGGCGTGCCAGATCGGGGCGGCCTATATCCAGCATTGTTTTCCAGATAAACCATTGGTGCGGCATCCAAATTGAACCATTCCAGTAGCCTACCGGGTTAAAATATGGCGCCGATTTGTCCACCGCGCAAATACCTGCGGGTGTCCACATGTGTTTGTCCGAGAAAATATCATTGATCATAGCCTTTTCCTGCACAGGGGTGCATATTCCGGCAATTAATGGCGTAACTCCATCAAGGCCCATGTTATGGTCTAAATTGGTTCCGGGATATTTAAAATGCCCTACCGGGTTTCCTTCGGCATTATGTACCACATAGCTAAAATACCCCGAGGTATCGTTCCATGAGTTTTTTTGCAACGATTTACTGAACAACGCTATATCATCTTCATATAGTTTCAAGTCGGCCTTTTCACCTAAAGCTGCGGCGGCAAGTTTTAACATTTTGGCAATCCGTATGGCATGTGCAGTAGTTGCTACAGGAGCTACAGTACTTTCAACTTTTAAATTATGAACGGTTACCTGCGCCGGATAATCATCCCATCCGCCCGAGTTGTAAAAGTAATCCCATGTTTTCAACAAACCCGATTTTAACGAACGCGTATTAGAACTGCCGTACCTGCCTGCTATAAATTCATAATATTTTTTCAGCCGCGGGTAAAAATAAGCCAGCATTTCCTTTGATTGTGTTTTATTCCACAACTCCATAAAGGCATATATCTGCACAGGTATTGGTGTACCGTGCTGGATAAATGCATTGTCGTTACCCTTTTCGGTAGTATAAGTATTGATACTTTCCATGGCCTTTTCGGGGTTAACATAAACCAGGCCGAGTGCCGAAAAACCAGAGTCCCAGGTATAAAGCGAGTTGTAAAATTTGCCTGGCGAAAAGTGGCGGATAAATGCATCCTGAGTATATATAGGATAAGCCATATTGGTAAGTACCAACGCTCTGAAAATCTCCTGGCTTTGTCTGTATTTTTCGCCCTGTGGCAATATTTTCGGAACGCCTGCAACAGGCGCTTTCTTTTGAATAACCTGCTTTACCTCGGTAAGTTGTTGTAACCGGCGCTTAACTTTATCTAACGAACCGCTGGCAACCAGGGCATAAACCGTCCGCTCTGCCTTTGCTTCAAGTTCTATCGGACGCAAGTAAACGTTGCTAAAATCGCCGCTATTATTGCCGTTAAAAACTTTATAAGTATGGTTGTTTGTATTCCTTTTCAGGAAAATATCAAGTTCGTCATTTTTAAACTCTCTTATCCGAAATTGATCAAACTCCCAGCTTATTCCGTAATATTGGTCAATATCTTTGTATTTTAGTATAACCGATTTGCCTTCAGGGTTTTCGGTTACCTGCGGCACATAATATTTTTCTACGGCGTCTATTTTTACAGAACCTGGTAATCCGGGAGTGATTGCCAAACCATTAAACTCAACCTCTTCTTTACTTAAAGTTTCAATAGTTAGCTGTGTAGCGCCTGCCGACGGTTTTTTGTAAGAAATGCTGGCAATTTCCAATGCGCCTGTACCCTGCAACTGAACTGTGGTATCTGCAAGTCCGCGCATCCTGAACGATGATTTGGCGCCCTTCTTTATCCGGTAAACCAAATTAATAGTTCCCTGAAGCTGATTTTTACTAATGTTTAATTTATATACCGCTGTGCTACCTTCATCTTTACTGAATAAAGCGCCCAAGGCACGCCCTTCTATATAATCGCTGTTGCGCACCTCGCCTTTCAAATAGCCGTCATAGATCAGGTTATCTCTTATTGACTTTTGTTTTAGGTTGAGTTGTTGGTAATGAATCGCGTTAATCCAAGTACTTCCATCTGGCATGGTTACTTTTTTGGAAGGATAGCTTTCCGGGTATTCAATATACCCCATCAGGTTAAGGTCTAAATGCTGGGGTAGTTTGCTATTGTTAACGCAATGCATGGCTACCAATACTGTATTAGAATCAACAATATGGTAGGTGACATCGGTATATATCTCGTTCTTCCATACCATTTCATTTCTGAATGTATAAGCCGACATGTCATCGCTGGCACGCCACGGATAATAATCAGACTGAAATAATACGTTAGGAACAATTGTTTTATAACGGTAAAGACCGGGCATTACCGAAAATTCAAACTTCAATCCTTTCTGTATGGAAGGAATATGCGAAATACCCGCATACTTTTTTGAGTATGGCCCCCACGGCGATAAATTTATATCATGTGTTTTATCCAGCGCCTGCCAATCTACCTTCCCTAAATTAACTTGCTGGGCATGAAGTTCGCCCGCAAAAAGTGATAACATTGTAATAAATACCTGGTATAAAGCTTTTTTCATCAATGTTTTAAAATCAGCAGGCTATTGTTTGCAGCTACCTTCAATTGCTTTATTTAAACAATTATCCGGCATTGTATTCCTTAATTTCCAAAGACAGTTTGAGAATCTAACCCTACCAAATTATTAGCCGGGGTATCTTTATCAAATATTATCTTCCCTTTTATTATAGTTTTCTGAATATTAATATCACTATCAAAAATCACAATGTCGGCATCTTTTCCTATCACCAGCGAGCCCTTTTTATCATCAATACCCATTATTCTTGCCGGGGTTGCTGTCATCATCCGCACCGCATCAATAAGCGGCACATCAGCCATTTGAACCATATTCCGTACCAGTCTGTCGGCGGTAGCAACGCTTCCGGCAAACGCGCTGCGGTCTGGTAGTTTTGCAACGCCATCTTCAATAATCACTTCTAAACCATTTTTCAGGTTACCTAAGATACTTGGCCCTTCGGGCAGGCCTACGGCGCGCATTGCATCTGTTATTAAAGCTATGTTTTCAGGACCTTTAATTTTATAAACCAACTTTAACAGGGCTGCGGGAAGGTGGATCCCGTCGGCTATGATCTCTACATCAAGCCCATCAATTAAAAACGCGCTTTCTATAACTCCGGCATACCTGAAAGCATTACGTCGGGTTACGCCAGACATACTGGAATATAAATGCGTTACCAGGGTGTAACCGTTCTCATGCGCAAGTTCTACGTCTTCATATATGGCGTCGGTATGTGCAATGGCAGGTAAAATGCCATGTTTTTTAACGTAGCGTCCAAATTCAATAGCACCTGGTAATTCAGGGGCGGCGCTCCAACGTTTAATACACGACGAGTATTTTATAATTTCTTTATATTCTTTGGGGTCGGGGTTGCGGATGTAACGGGTATCCTGGGCGCCGCGCTGCTCAATGGCAAAATACGGCCCTTCTAAATGCATACCAAGTAATTGCGCCCCTACTGGTTCTTCGTCCTTCACCTGTTCAAAAATAGATAAAGTAGTAAGCAGGTCTTCTTTTTCACTTGTTAAAGTGGTGGGATACATAGCTGTAGTACCATACCGCGCATGTGTACGCGCTATTTCACGGAATGCTTCCGCGGTGTTGTCCATAAAATCAAACCCCCCGCCACCATGCACATGTAAATCTATAAATCCGGGTGCTACAAAATTGCCCCGGGCATCTATTTCAACTGCATCTATGTCAATATTCTCTTCACTTACAGCTGTTATAATACCATCTGTAAGTACAATCGTCCCTCCGTTAATTACTCTGTAAGGGGTGATAATATTTCCATTAACGATCTTTATTATTCGAGGCATACTATTCAGTTTTAACAACATTAGCTCCGTTATTCAGCAGTGAAATTCCCTTATCACATCAGGTTTAGGTTTATGCTAAGGCTGTATTCTTTTTTAAGTGTTAATTTACGTTTACGTACACGAAGGTACGCTATTTATTTTTTATTGCAATTTTTATTACATTATATCATCATTACACAGGCAATATATCTACAAGTAGATCATCCCTTTTGTTATATTACTGTAACATAAACGCCGGTATCAAACTTCTATTTATGCCTGCCGGCTAAGGTTTAATTTATTTATAATTAGCCCTGAAATATTAAACATCAAGCCTCATTAACTTTTTAGCGTTATGGTATAATATTTTACGTTCAATTTCTTTAGATGCTGCCAGTTTTTTAATTTGTTGAATAGCCTGCCAGCCAGTACATGCTTTACCAGTACCAACTTTGTCGTCGCAATCGCTTCCGTATAGTAACCTATCCTGGTGCCGTGTCATAAAATCTTTATAAAAGTCTTCATCACGGGTCATGGCACGCAGGCCCGAGCCCCCTGAAACGTCGCCCCATATATTAGAATATTTACTAAGTAATTGATCGGTTAAACCGCCTGGGGTTACTTTACCTGTTGGATAAAGAATATTTTGATTTGGATAATTTTTATCGATATGTGCCCACCAGGTTTGCGCGTGGGCTATAAAGTTTACTTTGGGATACTTCTCAAGCATGGTATACATGCGTTCGAACCCACGATTGTATATTTTGTATTGAAAATGCATTAAAACAGGCACTTTATACTGTTGTGCTAATTGATAGATATCCTGCATCTCGGGCGAATCACACTCCACATTAAATTTTGATTCGCCTATAATTGGCGCGCCAAGTTTCAGGTATTTCTCTATCTCTTTTATAGCATTAGGTACATCTGGTACTTCATTAGCGCCAAACATGTATTCTTTCGGGCGTTCCTGCGCTATTTTATAACAAGCCTCGTTAGATGTCGCGTGTACCTGTAAGCCATTTGAAAAACCGTAGTTAGTGGATCCGTAATTAATATCGTGCCCTGCGGGCAAAAGTATGGTATTAGTAACCCCCATAGTTTTTTGATGTGCGAACAATTCGGCATTGGTACGCCCTGCATAATCGGTATGCTGGTGGATATCAATAATGGGCTCATCGTCCCAGCCTGAAAACCCTGCCCCCTTGACTCTCAGCGTAGCCCCTGCCACAAGCAGGCCGGCGCCCGCAATGAAATTGCGGCGAGAAAATGATTTTGAATTTGACATATATTATAGTTATTATTCGTATTAATATTATTCTCTTCCTAATATAGCTAACTTACCTGTACTTGTACCAGCGGCTATACGGCCATCCGGTAATGCGATAAGCTTAATCACAGATCCACTGGTTGCCCAATGCGCAATAGGCTTCCCTTCGCTATTCAATGCTATAACATGCCCATCTTCTGTGCCAATAATAATCTCTTCTTTACCATCATCGTTCATATCAGCTTTTGCCATGCATTGTATCGGTTCCCCTATTTCATGGCGCCATATGCGTTTGCCCTTGCTGTCAAATGCGGTCACATCGGCGCTTACTGCGCCTACCAGCACATCTTTTTCACCATCGCCATTTACATCCATTAGCTGGATGCAGGTAGCACCATCGCCTACACTGTTTGTCCATGGCTGTTTGCCGTTAGCATTTACGGCATATACATAGCCGTCAGCACCAGCCATAAACACCATGCGCTTGCCCTTACCATCCATATCGCCACCAATAACATCATTAGCACCCGGGCCAGCGCGTATGGTCCATACCGGCTTTCCGTCATCAGGGTTTAAAGCCCCCCAGGTGTAATATATCGTGCCTGAAAGTACTTCGTCTTTGCCATCTCCGTTCAAATCAAAAGCGCCGCCTACGCTTGCCGGGTGAACACACAGGTATTTCCATAACATATTGCCAGCAGCATCAAAAGCATAATTGTACCAGTTTTGCGCACCCACTATCAATTCACGGTTGCCATCACCTTTCAAATCGGCTGATGTGAAATAATTAGTTTGACGGGTGTTCCTGTAAAGCGGAATTTGCATTTCACGCAATAACTTACCATCCTGGTCAAGCACTACAACGTGCCCGGCTACAGTACCGGCAACAATGCGTGCGGGGGCATCTTTCTCCAGTTTACCCGTCCACACGGCGTGAATATTCCCACCAACGTTGTAAGTCCAGCGGACTTTCATATCGGTTGTAAAAGCATGCAGAACGCCATTATTATCGGCCACATAAACACCACTTTTGTCCGCATCGAACCTAATTGTATCACGAGCATTTTCAGGTGTAAAACCGGCCCGCTCCATCAACTTACCAGCGCCCAGGTCAACTTTAGCGTGGCTTTCTACTTTAGCTATTTTTGGAAAATCAAAAGCAAACTCCCTGGGGATAATTATACCAGTAATCCGGTGCTTCCCTTTGGGCAGGTATACCATGAAAGCACCATTTTTAGCTACTCCTTTAACAGGTGCGCCATCCAGCATTATGCCTGCTTTAGGAGCATATAGCGTGATCTGAGTTGGCTTGTCAATATCTAATGTAATGCCTGCGCCTGATATTTCTGCTGATATAGAATCAACTGCGCTAAATAACTTTTTACCGTTCAGCGTAAGGCCTTTGGCACCCACCAACGCTAAATGATCATGCGTTAGCCAATACAATTTAGTAGTGGCTTCAATCCCTTTAACTTTCAGCTCGCCTACGCCCATTAAAGCCTGATCTTTACCGCTCCCCAATATCAGTGTCGAATCGTTTACGCGTGCTGATACTATAGGCTCGCTACCCTCAGTTTGCCCGCTCAGTACGTTAAGTACGAATACTCTATCGCCTTTACGCAAAGTAGCATTGTGTACTTGCTGTAACGAGTTAACCACCGGGTCGGCATGTTTATACTCAATCCAGTTGCTACCCACAGCATAATCCTTGGTATAATGTAATTGCGAACCATCCAGGTTTTGGATAGCGAAAGCTTCACCCTGTTGTGTAAGATGAAAGGTATTGTCTTTTAATTCAGGTTTGCCGAGTGTATGCCACAAAGTGCGCACGCTGTATGAATCTTTACTGTTAGCTTTCACTTCATCAATAAAAACAAACGCGCGTTCCTTATCCCAAATAATGTTGCGTGTCCAATTAGTACCTCCATAATCAGGCATGGTAGTACTACTAATACCCACACTTGGCAAATCAGCAATAAATTCCTTTTGGATAAACGGCGGCTGCACAGTAGCTTCGCCGTCTTTAAATATTAATAACGTATTATGGTATTTTGCCGAGGCTTTGATATAATCACCGTCGGCCAGCCAGATACGGCCCCGATCGGTTAAACGCAGCACCGCGTTGCCATCCCGGTGACTATGATAGCCGGTGTTTATTCCTTCAAGCGACAGGTATTGTTTTTGAGGATCGAACGAGGAGCGGAATGATATTTTATCAAACGTTTTTGAAAGCGGGACCTTTCCTTTACCATTCAGCGTAGCAAAAAACAGTGAATCAACCGGATAATATTTAGTACCCAGCAAATCAACAGGTATAACCGGCTTTACATCTACGGCAATACTATCGCTTTCGCTTGGTACCGGCCTGAATGAGCCGCGCGCCTTGTGTATAGCCCATGAATAGCGCCCGTTACGCTCAATCAGCACTAAGGTGGTCCATAAATCAATAGGTGAACGGGGGTTATACCCTAACATATCGCCATAAGCACATTGGCTGCCCAGGTTATCCATGGTAAGGATGGGCAGGTCGCCGGATATACGGGCCCTGCCCGAATCGAACCAGGTAAAATCGGGACGCGTAGTAGCATAATAACACATGTGCCGACTGGCAAGGCCTGCGTAGGCGCTGCAATTTTCCATCGACTTCCATGATGTTTCCTGTACTCTAAAACAATCATCACCCATTTGCTGCCATTGGGCACCCCCAGGATAATCGGGATAATATTTGGTGAAATATCTGCCCGCTGCAGAGAAACCCTGACCGGGAAAAGTATGATGATTATGTCTGATCAGTTTGGTTTTAAAGTAAGGGATGTAGGAATATTTTTCGTAATAGTGAATATACTCCAGGATGATATCCATTATCTTATGCCTGTCTGCATCACTTAACGAACTGCTTTCTTCTACATTATCCCAGGCCATCATTAATGGGGCAAATTGCATATCGGCCCCACTGCCCCATGGGCTGTCAAAATCGTTCGGACTGTGCCAGCGCAAATTATATTCTAAAAAAAGCAACTCCCTGAATAGTTTGGCCTGCCCTTCTTTACCCGATAATTTGTATGCGTTGCCAGCACCAACAATAAACGGGAATAAACCATTATGCTTTCCGGCCTTAAAATCGGCTGTAGCGCTTACTAATACTTTAGCTATTTCCGCATCTGTTAAATCGGGATAATTATAGTTTTTATGCACAACTGCCCGAAGGTTACGGGCAATGGTCAGGGTATTGTCTTTTGGTAGTTCGTTACAGAAACGTTCGGTAGCTTTCGCCACACCAATAGTATTGCTGCCCCCCAAAACAATTACATTGGCATTTGTAGCCCAGGGGTCGCAAATAGTTTGTACTACATAACCGTCCTTACCTGGATAATTAGCATCAACGCTGCAATAGCCCCTGAAATAAAGGTGTGCTATAAGGCCATTATTTTGCAGGCTGCCCAATGTTATAATGTTTTTTGCAGGTGACTGCCCGGGAAATTCGCCGCGCACATTAGCAATATTTTTAACATCAACTATTTCCAGTTTAGTACCGGTAGCTGCTTTGATAGCTTGTTGTACTTTACTGGCCAGGTTTTTAAATTCAGGTGTATTAGGCGTAACAATAATAGCATTAGGCTTGCCCCCATTTACTACCTGGGTTTGTAACACTAGCGGTTTCCGGTCGGGAATTTGATCCACAAGCGATTGTTTACCTGTTGCCTGGGCAGATGCACAAGATTGATAAAGAATAAAAAATATAATTAAAACAGGTATTTTCTTCATGCTGATATTCAGTCGGGGCTATTTGACACAGACGTTATTCTTTCAATCACTGGTTTATCAAAATTCACACGTTCATAATTTTGTAACTTCATGCGCTGTTATAAAGGCAGCGCATGAAGTATTCTTAGCATTTTGAGCGTTTAATTAGCTACATAAATATTTACCATCCAGGGTTTTGCTGCAACTTAGGGTTTGCAAACAATTCAGACTGTGGTATGGGCATACGTAACATTTTAGGGTCCCAGTAACGGTTATCAATTGTTGTTATCTGATATTGTACCGTTGTAGGCGATGTCCAAACCGGTATTTGCGCCTGGATAGTATTATTGGGTGTTTGTTTCCAACGGCGGATATCCCAGAAATAGTGTTCTTCAAAACTAAACTCAACCCTGCGCTCGTGTTGTAATATTGTACGGAATGCACTTTGGCTTAAGCCTGATGGAATTGGCGGCATGCCACCGGTTTGGCCTAAATACTCTTGTTTACCTGCAACATATTTTGCCCTGGTACGCACCTGATTAACAGCTTGTAAAGCTGTCATTGTAAATCCTGGGCCTAAAGCTTCGGGGCCATAGGCCTCGTTCATCGCTTCAGCATAGTTCATTAATATTTCAGCATATCTTAAATAAGGATAATTCTGGCCGGTTCTGCCATTGGCTGATGGGGTACGGGCATCAGCAGTAATATTTAAAGTAAGGTCGCAGAATTTGGTGCTGAACACATAAGTATCGTAAGGGCTAACGATCACATTATTATGCGCTACAACCTTAGTTACCCCTGCAGCAACAGTTCCAAACTCGGCTGTTTTATTCAATACTTTAGCCCCATTATAAATACAATCACGGTAAAAACGTGGATCGCGGTTTTTATACGGGTCCTGCGGGTTGTAGCCAGATGATGCATCATCTATGGAATAGGCCACGCCACCTTTAAGCACCTCATATTGTTTAACCATATTGTAGGTTACCTGATTGTTGCCGCCTACAGGATAAGCACCTGAGGGATATAACTTATATGGAACATTTGTAGCTGTAAAATACGCCATTGGTTCCTGCATGCGTGCATAAATTATCTCGGAATTAGTACGGCTGGTAAACAAAGTAGAAAGATCAGGATAAAGCTGATACTGGTTCAGGTCCATTACATCTTTTGCGGCCTGGGCTGCTTTTTGCCATTTTGTGGCATCATATTTACCACTTAAGTAAGTGTCGTTCGGGGCACTACTATCATTCCACAGCGGACTGGCGGCATATAATAGCATACGTGCCTTAAGCGCCAGCGCGGCACCTTTGGTAGCCCTGCCCAAATCAGCATCACTATAAACTAATGGTAGGTCTGCCGCTGCTTCGTCGCATAAACCGGTAATATAGGCAATGGTTTCATCATAGGTGCTTCGTGGAATATTAAAATCTGACGAAGGATCCAGCACCCCTTTAATTATGGGCAGACCGCCAAATTCCTTAGCCAATTCAGCATAATTAAATGCTAATAACCATTTAGCCTCGGCAATACGTATTTTTTTGGCAGCTGCATCGTATTGAAATTGTGCATCATACGGTACATCGTTAATATGCGCCAGAAAAAGATTACAGGCACGGATGGATGCATAGCTATCAGTCCAATCCTTATAAGAGAAGACACCAGTACTACCCGCGGTTACAGCACCTGCATTCCAATCGCGGACTATTTGATTGCCCTGTGCATTGGTCGACCCATTTTCATCTGCTACATCCAACAGGTAATTATTTCGCCAACGAGAACCTGCAAAGTCTGTTCTTGGCAATACAGGCAGTATAGCGCGATAAATATCCAACAGAAATTGATTGGCATTATTAGCATTACCAAATGCAGCATTTATGCCTATAACTGTTGTAGGGTCAATTAATTTTGATCCATCTTTAGTACATGCCGTGCTTAAAAGTATCAGCATGCTTATAGTTAGAAATATCTTTTTCATAATCCTTATTACTAAAAAGTTACGTTAAGCCCTGCGGCAAAAAATTTGTTTTGCGGTGAATACACACCTGTATTGGCACCATTGGAAGAACCATCGGCATTGCTTGCGCCGATATATTCCGGGTCGATATGATATTTTTTAAGCGGTGTAAATGTGAGGAGATTTGAACCGCTTACAAATACCCGTAAGTTGGATAGGCGGAGTTTTTTTGCAATCGATTTGGGAAAATCATACCCAAATTCAGCCGCCCTAAGCCTTACATAACTGGCATCCAGCTTATTAAAGGTTGATGCACCACCGCCAAGTTTTTGTGTTGTAGAACCGCCTACCACCAAAGCTGGATAAGTAGCTGTAGCACGGGTATCTAAACCACGGGAAGGATCATATACCCAGCGGCCATCCCGTTGGTATGGTTGAACCTGGAATGCAAATTCATTTAATAATGCACCCGAAGGCCTATAAGCTACATGTGCAGCCCCGTACCAGTTTGTTGACAGGTAAAACCCTTTGTAGCCTACATTCAGGTTTAACCCATACATTATTTCTGGCGTTTCGTTATAGCCCTGGTAAGCCTGGTCATTCGGATCGATCACGCCATCACCGTTTAAGTCGGCAAACATGAGGTCGCCTGGTATAATTTGGCCGGCAGGTTTAGCAACTTTAGGATTGGCAATATCTTCAGCGCTATAAAATTTGCCTGTCCAGGTATACAGCGCTTCTGTACCGATGGGATGACCGGTAGAATACAGCCACGGATAAGCTTTTATAGCCTCGCCTCTATAATCAATATTATTATGTACATAAGTATAGTTAGCTTCTATGCTATAGTTCCAATCACCAGCATTGTCTGCATACCCCAACGTAAGCTCTAAGCCTTTATTAGTTACCTGGCCAATATTTAAAGCCGGTAACCGCGATGATAACCCGCTATATATTGGCGCATCGGCCCTTACCTGCAATATATTATTGGTCCTGGCATAAAACACATCTCCGGTAAAACTTAAACGGCTGTTAAAAAATTTCATTTCCAAACCTAAGTCTGCTTTCCTGGCAACTTCCCAGGTTACCTGGTCGTTACCTAAAGTTCCTTCCCTGTAGCCGGCCTGGTTAACGCCATTAAGCCCAAGGCTGTAGTTACCATTTGAAGCGTCTGATGTACCGCCAGCCCCTGGTACCGCAAAATTGTACTGATAAAAATAGGCAAAGCCATTATTTAATTTATCATTACCTACCTCGCCATAGTCGGCACGTATTTTCAAAAAATCCAGGGCTTTTATATTATCCTTCACAAATTTTTCTTCGGAAATTACCCAACCTAAACCTGCTGCCGGGAAGAGCGCATAACGATGATCCTTGTTAAAGGCGTCTGATCCATTATATCCCACGTTGCCTTCTACAAGGTATTTGTGTTTATAATCGTAAGTTACGCGGCCAGATACCCCTTGAAAGTATCGCGGCAGCACCAACTGGGATTCACTTGTAGATTGTGTGGCAACAGCTAATGCGGTAATATTATGATCTTTAGCAATTGTTTTGGCATAATTTAGTGATGCGTTCAATTCCTGGTTACGCGTAAAGGGTTGAAACCCATCGCCAACTGCTGTATAGCTTGGTACAATTGTTGGCCTTTGTAAGGTATATATGCCTGTATTTACATCATAACTGTAAAAGCTTGGGCCTTGCACCAACGTTTTGGTTGAGCCCGCGCCATAAGTTAACCCATATAATACTTTGGCCGAAAGTCCAGGAGTGATAAATTTAAGGTCCTGGTTTAATACAAAGTTTGATGAAAGATTATTGCTGACACGTTTATAAACGTTGGCAGATAACAAATCGGCAACACCATTCCAGCCTAAGCCTTTACCCCAATTATAGCTGCCATTTGGATTATAAGGTTGTCCTTCATTAGGCGCCCGCACTACAATATAGTAATAACCAACTCCATTAACACGCTGCCCGCTGCTTTCGCCTGTTGACTGTGCAGTAAGGTCATTCAGCAAGCCATTCAGTTTAACGGCCAGTTGGGTGGTTTTAGTTATGTTAAAATCAAGGTTCGAGCGTAAATTATAACGTTTGGCATTATAATCGGTACCATTTGCTGAGTTTCCAATAGCAAGCCCACCAGACTGATCATACTCACCGCTTAGATAATAGGTTACCTTATCGGTACCACCCGAAATGTTTCCAATACCTTGCTTTTCAAAATAATGATCTTTATTTATTGCTTTGGCCCAATTCACATCAGGGTGGCCATATGGGTCGTCACCTATGCGGTAATGTTCAATATCAGCTGCTGAATACAGCGGTGTAAATACTGTAGTAGACGGTATTACACCCTGGGTAATTTGCGCCGAATACAAATTCTTTTGGGCCTCATCATATAGCGTTGCGTAGTCATACGAACCCACAAACTTAGGAAAGTCCAGCGGTTTCATCATTCTAAGCTGAGTAGTTACACTAACCCTGGGCTTACCAGCAACACCTTTTCTGGTGGTAACAATAATAACTCCATTAGCGCCACGTACACCATAAACAGCTGTTGCCGATGCATCTTTCAATACACTTATCTGATCGATATCTTCGGGGTTTAGCCTCGATAATGAACCTTCAACACCATCAATTAAAACTAAAGCTGCCGAATTGTTCAGGGTACCTTTACCACGGATAAATATCTGGGCATCATCTATTGTACCGCTTTGATACCTGTTTTGGATACCGCCAACAGCCCCATCGCCCATCCTGGCAATTAAGCCCGGCACACGGCCACCAAGTGAATTACTCAAATTTGAAGGAGCAGCTCTACGCAGGTCCTTCATTTCAATATTTGAAATAGCGGCTGTAACGCTGATCTTCTTTTGTGTACCATAGCCTACAACTTGTACTTCTGTTAATGAAGTGGCTTCGTCGTCGCTTAAAGTTACATTAATGTCCCTGCGGCCATTTACCTGTACTTTATTGGTGACATATCCTAATGAAGTAAATACCAATGTTGCATTACCATTGGGTACATTGATAACGTATTGACCGTTAACACTGGATACGGTTCCGATCTTGGTGCCTTCAACCATAATGCTGACGCCGGGGATACTTGCCCCCTTACTATCGCTAACCGTACCTTTTACCTGTATGGCCTGCGCGAAAGCGCCGGTAGTTACCAGGCTAAAAATTAAAAGTATATATAATATTTTCATGATTTTAAATTGAAATAAGGTTACCAACCTGGATTTTGAACTAAACCTGGGTTTCTGCTAAGTTCATCTTGCGGAAATGGATAGCGGTACATTTTGTTTGTAAACACCCTCTGCTCTACAACCTGCGGCGTATAAGTAAAAGTGTTAGTACCGGTTTTAACTATCTTAAGGCCAGAAACTGGCTGACTAAGCACCGTTTCCGCTGTCATCCATCGTCTTAGGTCCATATGGCGATGTTCTTCAAAAGCCAACTCAATACGGCGTTCGTGGCGAATAGCGGTGCGCATTAAAGCCTGTGTAGTGGCCAAAGGGACACTTTGATTAGCTGTAAGCCCTGCGCGTGTGCGTATTAGCGCTATAGCCTGTCGTGCTGTTAAAGTAAATGTGCTGGCATTATCCGGGCCATAAGCTTCATTCATGGCTTCGGCATAGTTCAGTAATACCTCGGCATATCTAAAAAGCGGAAAACTATGGTTGACATTACTTATCGGGGCTATCCACCGTGCGTTAATGCCCATAAATTTCCGCAGATAAAAACCGGTGCGGGTAGGGTAAGGGTTACCTGTAATATCCTTGCCGCCTTCATAAGTATCAACAGTTGTCCCGCCTGTCCAAACTGCGCCATTATAAAGAATAGTTTTAGCAAAACGCGGGTCCCTGTTGGTAAATGGCGAGGCTGCCATGGCCGGGTTATTCCAGTCAAAAGGCTTACCGTCCAGGGTTTCATAGTCATTAACCAGATCTAATGTGGGGCATGTACCGCCATAACCAAGGTTAATGCTGGGCAGACCGTTTAATTGGTCTATATCAGAACTCGCCGGATCCAATCTTGAAAAAATGATCTCAGGATTTCCGGCAATCGTCAGGAAAAACGATTCGTAACCTGCACCTGCAGTACCGGCAGGGTATAAACTATAAGTACCCGTGCTGATGATAGCGGCAGCGGCAGCGGCAGCGGCCTGCCACTTAGTAATATCATTACTGGCATTGTTTAACGGACTTGCTGCGTAAAGTAGTAAGCGAGCTTTTAACGCCATACAAGCGCCTTTTGTAGCACGGCCAAAGTCTGTAGCAACAGTTGTATAGGTTGCCGGTAACAGCGCCTGGGCCTGGTCGCACAGGTCAGAAATATACTTAGTACATTCGTCGTAGGTGTTTCTTGGAATATTAAAATTGCCATCGGCAGCAAGCTGGGTTTTAACAATTGGATAACCGCCATAGCGTTTTAGCAATTCGAAATTAAGCAGGGCCCGTATAAACAATGCTTCACCCAGGTATTGATCGCGTAATGTGGTGGAGATTTCATTAGCGCCCGGACCAATTGGCAATTTGGGCGCTATATCTTCGGTATAAGAGAATGTACGCCTGATACCGGTATAATCTATCTTGATCTGTGTATCCCAGTTATTGTTCGAACTAGCGCTCCATTGGCCTGTTCCCCATTTTTCAGCTGCTGAATTTCGGGTTGCGTGTACAGCCTCGTCGGTTGCAGAAGCAACCATTGCTGTCAATGCATTTTTACCAGGAGCGCCTGGTACAGCACCGGTTGCAATATCATCAACATTAGGGTCGGTATCTAAACGGTTATACCCCCTTGGAACAAATGTATATAAGTTATTGATGTAAGCTTTTACGTTTGCACTGTTAATAGCAACCTGATCTGCCGTAGCAAAATCTGCCGGTATGGAATTTATCTTATCATTAGAGCATGATTGAAAGACCAGTATCCCGGCTATAAATACAATTGAAAATATTAGTTTTTTCATATCCGTTATTATTAAGGATTAAAATTTCAAGTTAAGCCCTATACTGAAAGAGCGCTGAAGCGGGTAAGTCAAACCACTATCGTTTGCTTCGGGATCTTTCTCTTTAACCTTATCCCAAAGCAGCACATTATATCCATTTACAAATACACGTGTACTGGATACGCCGATTTTCTTAAGCAAGTTTACAGGTAGTGTATAGCCTGCTTCAACATATTTAAGCCTTACGAATGAATTATCTTTAAGCCAGAAGGAACTGGTAACAAAGTTGTTTGTATTGGTAAGTGTTAGTCGCGGATATGCGGCCGATTGGCCTGATCCTGGCGTCCACCTATCCAGGTGATGTTCTACTACGTTGCCTTTACCGCTGTTAACAAACTCGTAAACGGTAGGCCCTGAATTGTAGGTAGTGCCATGGCTTGTGCCCTGGAAAAACATATTCAAATCAAATGCGTGGTATTTCAATCCCAAATTAGCGCCAAAGTTCACTTCGGGATATTTGGCAGCACCAATAACAGCAATGTCATTAGCATCAATAACATTGTCGCCGTTTAAATCTTTATATTTTAAATCGCCGGCTTTTTGTGTTCCTAATGATGATTGATTAGGATAGTTGCCCGATGCTATATCGGCTTCTGTAAAATAACGATCGAAAACATAGCCCATACGCGAACCATACGGGTTTCCGGTTTGATACATCCACGGATAATTCCTGGCGGCTTCGTTTTGGAATACGATCTTGTTTTTTGCTACAGACAGGTTACCGCCTATGGTGTATTCCAGGCTACCGACATGGTCTGTCCACGCGGCCTGCACTTCTAAACCCCGGTCTTCAAAAATGCCGCTTGGGGTGTTAATTCTGGCACCATACATGGCTGATATGGAATTGGTAACCATAATATTTGTGGTGCGTTCTTTAAACACATCAACTGATGCGCTAAGCCGGTTATGTAAAAAAGCAAGATCTAAGCCTATATTCGTTTTCAGATCGCTTTCCCAGGTTACCAACGGGTTGGCAATTTGGTTTTGATATCCGCCTGTACTTGGGGCTGGCGTGGTGCCAAAAGAGCCGCCTAAGCTGGCTGCCTGGGTGTACGAGCTGAGATAATCAAAATACAGACCGTTGACCTGATTACCTGTTTTGCCATACGAGCCCCTGATCTTAAACAGATCGATAGCGCTTCCTTTAAGAAAAGGTTCATCTGAGATGATCCATCCTGCCGATACTGCCGGGAAAAAACCATAACGGTGGTTAGGCGGGTACTGTTCGCTTCCCTGGTATGCCGCTACGAAATCGACCAGGTACCTGTTTTTAAAACGATAAGATAACCGGCCTTTGGGGCCCTGGAAGTTCTGTGCGAGCGTGTTTACGCTCGCGTTATCTAACTGTTGCAATTCATACATTGCCATAGCGTTTATGCTATGATCGCCAAACTCCCTGTCATAATTCAACATAGCAAAGTGATCGTAAATACGCTGACGGGCTGTATAGCCACCACTTGAAGCCGATACTATACCATCAGCATTAATTTTTGTGTAGGTAGTGGCAGTAAGCGGTGTATATACTGCAAATGTTTTGCCCCTGCTTACCTGCAATTCATCGTAGTTGGTAAAGCCAAAGTCAACTTTTACTTTTAGGCCTTTGGTTAAAGTGCCAAGGTCGTAAGCAAAACCCATGCTGCCGGTTAATGATGTGCTGAGATAGTTAGTATACCCGGCATAATTCAGTGTACCGTAAGGGTTATTGGTATAAGTTGCATTACCGCCTAAAGATCCATCGGCATTTTTAACCGGGTAAGCGTTAGCCGGTGTACTATAAATAGCGGTGAAAATTGTTTGATCGTAAGTAGGCGAACTAAATGCTAATGGGCCCGGTGCGTTACGTGTTTCACGCTTAGAACGCAGATCGGCAGATATCACCAGGTATTTGGAGGCGTTGATATCTACATTGCCACGAACATTAAAAACACCAAGGTTTGAATTGGTATTGTAGGTATTAATGCTTTTATCAACCTTAAATATGCCATTATCGTATAAATAGCTGGCTGAAAAATAATATTTAACCTGATCGCCCCCGCCTGATATATTAATGTTATTCCTTATTTGCAGCGACGAGTTTTTTAATGTTTGATCTATCCAGTTTACGTTAGGATAAAGGAACGGATCGCTTCCGTTTTGATAAGCCTGCAACGCGGCCGCATTGTATTTAGGTGTTGCCGTAGGGTTATCATTTAATTGAGCTTCATTATAAAGCAACGCGTAGTTATAGGAATCTAAAAATTTTGGCAAGCGCGTTGGCTGCTGAAAAGAAGATTCGGCATTATAGCTGATCTTGATTTTACCGGTTTGCCCGCGTTTGGTGGTAATCAGTATAATACCATTTGCCCCATTAAGCCCATACAATGCGGTTGCGGCAGCATCTTTAAGCACCGTAATGCTTTCAATATCGTGCGGTTCAATTTCATTAATATCGTCAAGCCTGTTGTTTATAAGTACCATTGGCCTGCCGCTACCCACAAACGAATGGAAACCCCTTACCTGGTAGAAATTATCTTCCGAGCTGGGTAACCCGCTAAGCTGTGTTACTGAAAGGCCAGTTAAACGCCCTGAAAGCGAATTTAAGCGGTTGGTACCCGGGGTGTTACTTACATCGGCACCCGATATAGCCGAAACGGCACCGGTAATGTACTTTTTTTGCTGTGCGCCATACAATAGCGGCACGGGCTTCATCAGCAAACCGGCCGCTGTTATCGTATCTTTAACAGGCAGCTTTTTTTGCTGTGCTTCGGAGTGGTTTCCAAGCAACAACGCAAGCCCCGAAACGACAATCCATTTTACAGATTGCGAATGCCCGCGAAGAAGTGAATTAGGTTTTGTAAATTTTCTCATCATATTAATAAATGGGCGTTAATTAGTTTGTAGTTGCAATTATTTATATATAAATAGTTGCGGCATATACCGCATTAGTATGCTTGCACGCCAAATGCCATTATACTCTATGATGCTTAATTTACTTTAGTACGTTCAGTAAACTGCTTACTTATCTCCCCTCATCATGCTTTAATACAAGTAACACATCGCTTCACCAACTTATCCTTTCAGAGTAACCGTGATTTGGAATTATATTAATATATATTAACCTCCCTTTCCCCCTTCTATCCGTTAAACTGGCATATCGCCGGAGTTCTCAATTCCGGCGATTATTATTAATGCCATAACCAATTTTAACTAACTTCAAACCACACGTACCATTAGGAAGCCTGTCGTTAGTAAAAACACATTCTCCTTTACGGTACAATAGTTGGTTTAATACTTCCGTTAACGTACCCGAATGTAAGAGGTTAATTTATTATTTCCAAATAAAATGCAGAAAAAAACCAAATCGTGTACGTAAACAACTATTGCCAAATTGACATTAGCAACCAGCGTAGCTTAAATTGCGATCGACAAATCCATTATTGAAGCGGTTATAATTTAAAGGATAGTAAGGTATGCGATACATTACTATGAAAATCGAATTCTATATATATTACTTAATTATTAATTATAGCAGTTGGGGTTAAAATATTTATTGCTTTGGGGCTTAGGTATTATATTAGTAAAAACAATAAAAATAAATTATAATTGCACAATTAAGATTTTGACCAACCATATCTAAGTCTAAAGGTGAAAAAGAGCACTACTGAACTTAAAGGCGTAAAGGAAATTGCCAGAAGGGCAAATGTATCAATTGCTACTGTTGACAGGGTGCTTCATAACCGGCCAGGGGTTTCAAAACAAACTAAAGATAAGATCAACGAGATCATTATCGAACTTAATTATCAGCCTAATTTACTTGCCCAACGCCTTGCATCGCGCAAAACAATACGGTTAGCTACCCTAATTCCTATGGGCTCAAAAGAAACCAGCTATTGGGAGGCCCCGCTAAGCGGAATTGAACAAGCAGAAGGGGAAATAAATCAGTTAGGCATTATTATAGATAAATATTTTTACGATCAAAATTCCAGCGATTCCTTTACCGACCAGACTAAAATAATTTTAGAAAGCAACCCGGATGGTGTTTTGTTGGCGCCCTCTTTTGTAGAAGAATCTGTAAAGTTTACTAATGGCTGCACGGAGCTGGGTATACCATATGTATTATTTAATTCAGATCTTCCGAATAACGACAGCCTGAGTTATATAGGCCCTAACTTGTATCAAAGTGGTTATTTAGCCGCCCAATTGATTAGTTATCTTATTAGTGATAAGGATAAGGTGCTAATTGTAAATATTTCTAAAGAAATAGACAACCGTCACCACCTGTTAAAAAAGGAAGAAGGTACCCGCGCTTATTTTAAAGACCATCATAAACCAAATGATATCCTGAAACTGGATATTAAACAAACCGATTACAAATCAATTGAAGAAACGCTTTCTGAAACCTTCAGGGAAAACGATAATATTAAAGTTGTATTTGTAACTAATTCCCGGGTATCGTGGGTAGCGCGTTATATAGATGAGTCTAAAAAGGATGTTATATTGATAGGGTTCGACTTCCTTAAGGAGAACCTTGAATATGTAAATAATGGTGTTATTGATTTTCTGATCTGCCAAAAACCTAAAGAACAGGCCTATCGTGGTGTAATGTCACTTTATAAACACCTGGCATTTTCATTGCCGGTTGAAAAAGTACATTTTATGCCTATAGATATTGTTACAAAAGTAAACTGCCCTTATTATCAAAATTAGCAGTTACATTCAATATTGATATGCTTAGCGGCATTACTATATAAACAGTTTTTTTGCTATAATTTGACTGATTAAAAAAATATTTTTGTTTTTACAATATATGTGTTAAGTTTACGGGTACGTAAACGATTAGCCTAATAACTGTTTTTGGCGAATAAGTATTGCTATATAAATAATGTATATGATATCATCTCAATTCAATTTCGCGATAGTTGGCACAGGGGCAATAGCCGGGATACATGCAACAGCTATTGCAGCAATTGAGCATGCCAATTTAATAGGTGTATATAACAGATCGGAAAACAAAGCAAAGGCATTTGCCGCACAGTATAATTGTGCAGCATATCATTCTTTAGATGAATTACTTCAAGTAAAAAATTTAGATATTGTGTGTATTTGCACACCATCGGGTGCGCATTTAGAGCCAGCGCTTAAAGTTATTGAAGCCGGCAAGCACTGCCTGATTGAAAAACCAATTGAAGTAACGTTAGAAAAAACTGATAAACTAATTAATGCAGCAAAAGCCAAGGGCGTTTTGCTGGCCGTAGTATACCCTACCCGCTTTTATGATGTAAGTAAAGCAGTAAAAAAGGCCATTGAAGCCAACAGGTTTGGTAATATGGTATTGGGCAGCGCTTATGTTAAATGGAGCCGTACCGAAGCCTATTACGCTTCAGCCGAATGGCGCGGCACATGGGAATTGGATGGCGGAGGGGCGTTAATGAACCAAGCCATACATTCAGTAGATATGCTGCAATGGTGTATGGGACCTATAGAATCGGTACAGGCATTTACTGCAAATACCAGGCACAAAAACATTGAAGTAGAAGATACCGCTGTTGCTGTGCTAAAATTTTCCAGTGGGGCGCTGGGTACAATTGAATGTACAACAGCGGCCTATCCCGGGATATTAAAACGCCTGGAAATAATGGGCACAACGGGCACGATAACACTTGAAGATAATGATGTGGTAAAGTGGCATTTTGAAAGCGAGGCCGATGAGGATAAATACATAAGAGAACAGTTTTCAACAAATGGCAGCGCTAAAGGCGGCGCGTCCGATCCACTTTCAATCAGTTACTTGGGTCACCAACGACAAATGGAAGATATGATACATGCTATTAATACCGGAAGCAAGCCATTAATTGATGGCGAGGAGGCCAGGAAATCGGTAAAAATAGTACTGGCCATATATGAAAGTGCACGTACAGGAAAATTAATAACGCTATAAATATTCCGACATAAACAAACTTAAATGAAGCAGAAAAAAATTCTACCACGCTGTGCACAATACACAATCCATGCCCTATCTATAACTGAGGTTATGGCCGTTTTATCCATAAAGCTTAGCATATGGCACGGATAGATTATATCGTATTAGTGGCATATTTCCTTATGTTGGTAGTTATTGGGTTTATAGGCTATATGAAGATTAAGTCTTCGGCCGATTTCTATACCGCCGGGGGTAAACTTCCCTGGTGGCTGTCGGGCGTATCGCATCACGTTTCGGGTTATAGTGGGGCGGTGTTTGTGGCCTACGCCGGGGTGGCCTATACACATGGCTTCACTTTATATATATGGTGGGCTTTGGGTATAGCACTTTCCATGATACTAACTACCTTTTACATTGCCCCCCGCTGGGCCAGGCTTAGGTCAAAAAGATCAATACAATCCCCTACCGAATATTTGGCAGCCCGTTATAATTTACCCACCCAACAGGTAATGGCTTGGTTTGGCGTAGTTATAAAAGTATTTGATGTAGGCGCTAAATGGGCTGCTATAGGTGTATTACTGCATGCTTTTACCGGCATTTCATTTGTAGGTGGTATTGCTATAGCCGGCACAGTTACGCTGGTTTATATAACCTTGGGTGGCCTGTGGGCCGATGTTTGGAATGATTTTGCTTCGTTTTTTATTCAGTTGGTTGCGGGGTGTACTATGTTTGTAATGATCCTTATCCAATTAGGCGATGGTGTACACGGCATATTCTCTATGTGGGACCGGCTTCCGCCTGAACATTCGCATATTTTTAACGATCCATATACCCCGCTTTTTGTTTGCGCTATTATGGTCATCTATTTTTTCAGTTATGGCGGCGGCACGTGGCATTTGGCTACACGTTTTATGTCAGCATCGTCAGGGACAGAAGCGCGTAAAGCAGCCGTTCTGTCAACACTTTTATATCTGATATGGCCACTCATTCTATTCTTCCCGATGTTTGCGGCGCCTATTTTTATAAAAAACCTGGCCGAGCCTACTCAATCATACTCGTTAATGGCAATGAAATTTCTGCCACCGGGTTTAGTTGGTTTGCTTTTAGCATCTATGTTTGCCAACACCTTGTCAATGACATCGGCTGATGCCAACACCATTTCAGCCGTAATAACCAGGGATATTTTACCCTTCCTCTTTAAAAGGCTCACACAGTTTAATGCTAAAAAAATGTTAATGGTGGCACGCATCACTACATTAATATTTATCCTGATCACTATCGTAGTAGCCATCCGTTCGCAATCTTTTGGTGGTGTATTAGGATTAATTATTGCCTGGTTTTCAGCATTAATAGGCCCTATTTCCATCCCAATGATACTGGGTTTACTACCGGCCTTTAAGCGTTGCGGCAGCGTGGCTGCATTAGCATCTATTTTCGGGGGGCTGCTTGCATTTGTTTATTTGAAACTGTTTATGCATGCCACGCTGGGGATGGAAGTAGCCACGCCAATATTTACATCGTTAATACTGTATGTAGTTGTAGGTTTATCATTTGGCAAAAAAGCCAACCCCGAAGTTGAAGAAATGCTTACATCATTAAACAATGATAATTAGGTTATAAATAAACTTACCGGCTTGTTAAACGATTACAAAAATATCTGCTCTTATACATTAGCAGCTTGTTTTTATCAGTGGAGCGCACTGATAAAATATGATATTTTTAGGCGGTAATTGTAATAGTTATATTGGCTTTAAAAAAATTTAAATAATAATTTGTGTACGTACACGAAAGATATTATATTTGGATATCATGCTATAACGGCCCTATTCAATTACCTCTAAAACAAAGTTAAATAACAGTATGGATAATCTAAGCATATCAAAAGTTGCACGCGTATTATCATTATCATTAGGTATTGGTTTTTCATGTTTTGCACAACGTTACGCGGGCCCGCAAACGCCCGAAGAATCACTAAAAAAAATAAATATTGCAAAAGGCCTTAAAGTTCAGCTTTATGCTGCCGAACCATATGTGTTAGATCCCGTCGACCTGCAATTTGATGATCAGGGAAATGCCTACGTAGTTGAAATGCCCGATTACCCATTCGAGGTTGAACCCGGTAAAGGCAAAGGCCAGATACGTAAACTAATTGATACTGATGGTGATGGCCGCGTGGACAAAGCCGTAGTATTTGCCGACCATATTACCGAGGGCACTAGCATTTTGCCCTGGAAAGGTGGACTAATTATTACAGCTGCCCCTTATATCCTTTATTTAAAAGATACCAACGGCGATGGCAAAGCAGATGTTAGGCAGGTACTTTTCTCGGGTTTCTTTTCAAGTAATTCGGAAGCGCAGGTTACAGGCTTGCGTTTTGGTGTAGATAACTGGATATATGCCAACAATCGTGGCAGCAGCGGTATGATTACCTTTGTTAAAAAACCAGGAAGCAAACCAATCCAGGTTCAGGGTGCCGATTTCAGGTTCCGCTTAGACCGTAACCAGTTTGAACTGGAAACAGGTCCAGGCCAGTTTGGCCAAACTATCGACGACTGGGGACACCGCTTTTTCACCGAAAACTCTATCCATGCCCAACAATCAATTATCCCCTGGAGATATACGCATCGCCACGGCTTTTTGCCAACAAGCGCGTTTAACGTAAGTATTACCGACCATAAGGAACTGATGTTCCAGAAAACGGTAACTCCATACTGGCGCGCGGAAAGATCGAGAAGGCGTAATGCAGCTTTTAAGGAAAATGGCTTGAACCGGGTAGAGTACGAGCGTGATCATTTTACCGGCGCGGCAGGTGGTGTTATTTATAACGGCACTGGCTTACCAAAAGAATTTTATGGCAATTACTTTGTAACCGACGTAGCAGGTAGCTTGCTGCACAGGGACATCCTTACACCAAGTACTAAAATACCCGCTTTGGTAGCCAGCAGGCCCGCAAGCGAGCAGGACAGCGAATTTTTGTCATCAACCGATACATGGTTCAGGCCAATCACCATATCTTCAGGCCCTGATGGTTATATGTATCTTGTTGATTATTACAGGCAGCATATTGAAACCCCTGTATCAATTGAAGATGACCTGAAAGCAGATATGGATTTTATGGCAGGCAGCGATAAGGGCCGTATCTATCGCATTTTGCCTGAAGATGCCAATTACAAGGCTGCAACTATTAATTTTAGAAAAATGAGCAGTGCGCAATTAGTACCATATCTGGCTAATCCAAATGGCTGGTATATTACAACTGCACACAGATTATTGATAGAGCGCCAGGATAAAACTGTTATACCAGTAGTAAAGGCTTTCCTGGCCAAAACTCAGGACCCACGTGCACGCCTGCATGCTATTTATGTACTTGAAGGATTACACGCCTTAAATGCCCAAATAGTTAAAAAAGCGCTGGATGACCAGGAAGCGGGTGTTCGTGAAAACGCGTTAATATTAGCTGAACGTTATCCCGAATTGTTACCACAGGTAATACAGAAAACCGATGACCCGGCATATCGTGTAGCTTTCCAGGCTGTATTAAGTCTTGGTAATTTCTCGGGACCGCAAGTAACCCCAACCCTTATAAAAGTATTAAAAAAATACGGCGAGGATACATGGTTCCGAACAGCGGTGCTAAGTTCAAATATTGGATCATCTGTTGAACTTAACAACGCTTTAGCCAGTGATAATAACTTTTTCCAAAATGAAGAGCCCTGGAAATTAGCTTTTGTTGGAGACCTGTCTAATGTTATTGGTGCACGTAACAATAAAGCGCAGGTAGCAGCGTATTTATCGGTGTTGGATAACCAAAAAGGGGCTTGGTTATTATCATCAACCAAAGGCTTGGCAAAGGGTTTACAACGATCAACAACATCGTCAGATGAACTGAAAGCAACTTTAAGCAGTGCTAAAATTGATACTGATGCTTCATGCAAACAACTTATAGCATCCTTAAAAAAGGTATATTAACTAAATTGAAACACCATTATGGAAGAAAATAAATATTCAAGAAGAGAATTCATCAGCAAAAAGCTATTTACAGGCTCGCTGTTATTAGGCGGGACCTTAGCCTTTGGATTAAATGCGGTGAAAGCTTTAGCTAAAGACCGCTCGCAGCTTGAAGGTGACCAGCAACCCCACCAAACAGGCTTAAAATCTAAAAAGAAGGCTGTTCACCAAAAAGCAGGCGCACCTAAAAAAGCTGATGCAGCTGCAAAAGAAGCACCAAGCCCATGTGATGATATGACCGGTGTATCGCCGGCAGACCTGGAAAAAAGAAAGAAATTGGCTTACGTTAACAAAGCACCTATCCCTGATAAACATTGCGGTAACTGCGGTTTATATTTAAAACCGCCGCCAGGGGCAACATGCGGTAAATGCACTTTGTTTAAAGGCCCTGTTCGTGCTGAAGGCGCTTGTACCTATTGGGCGCCCATAGCAAACGTTGAATAACATTTACAAATACCACGCTGCCGGGATAGTTTTATAAATTATTCCGGCAGTTTGCTTATATAGCTATTATGAAAATCTTCGCCTTTGCCCTATTATTCATTGCATTAATGCCTGCTTACGCTCAACTTAAGTCTATTGAACCATCTGCCCAAACAGGAACTTCGGCAGCGGTGGTTGTTGATAATGTGCCCTTAACCCATACATCTCAGGTATTCCCTTTTAATAAAGCCGGTGATATTATAGGGAAGAATGACATTCACGCTCAAATAAGACAGGTATTTAAGAATGCAGAGGTAATATTAGAAGATAGTAATTCAGACTTTGATCATATAGTTAAACTAAACATTCATGTAAGTTCCGAAAAATATATCCCCCAAATTAAAAGGCAGCTTGCACTAAAATTTCCAGGCAAAACAAAGCCGGCAGTAACATACCTTATTTACAAACTATGGAACGGGGCCGATATAGCCATGGATATAGTTGCTGTATCAAAAACGACTAAAAAAAATGTTAGGTACTTTAGTAAAAATACTGCTTATCGTTCGTTTACTACAAAAGCGGCTGTTTTGCCCGCGGGTGGCGTTACTTATATTTCGGGGCAGGCCATAAAAGGCCCCCTACAGCCAGGCACACACGGTACCCTGCAGCAGTTGGATGCTTCATTAAAATACTTAGGAATAGATAAACGTGATGTGGTTCAGATACGTGCTTTTATGAATACTACTGCCGATATAAATGTTGTTGAAAAAGAATTAGCGGCATACTTTGGTGAAGCGCCAATACCACCAGTTGTTTATGTAGAATGGCTCAGTAAAGAATATGAAATTGAAATAGAATTAATTGCAGCCTCGCCCAAAGCTACCACCCAAAGAGACACCATTGTAACTTTTCTTGATCTTCCAGGAATGGCACACTCGCCGGTATATAGCAAAGCCACTCAGCTTAATTTTGGAAAGAGGGTATATTTCTCGGCCCTATACGGTACTACACTTAACGATGCCAACGCCCAAACCGAAGAAATATTTTTAGTATTAAAAAACCTGATGCATGCAGCAGGGTGTGATTTCACCCATTTAGCAAAAGCAACCTATTTTCATACTACTGATGCAGGTAGCTTAGCATTAAATACTATAAGGCCGCAATATTATTATCCTAAACAAGCCCCTGCGGCCAGTAAAGCGATGTTTAAAGCTTTGCCCGATGGGAAAATGGTTGGCATGGATATGATAGGGGCAGCAAAATAAAAGATAGTATAGTTATTAGAAAAAGAAAACCCTGCTGAATCATCAGCAGGGTTTTCTCGTGTGATAAATGCAGCATTTACATTACTGCTGCCTGGATTTAATGTTCTGGTATACTGTTTAATTTATCGCGGTTTTCGTAAGCTTTTATAAATGCATTTGCAATATCATCTATATCCGCTTTACTACCCAGCAGCAGGTTAGAACCTCCTATTGTCAGCATCTCCTGCTGCCCTACTAAATCACAGTTTGGTAGTACAAGCGATTCGCGGTATTGTTTAATACGGGCAGATGTATACATGCTTTTATATTCCTTTAACCCCAATATATGTTCAACCCATGGTTCGGTGTGTAAACCTTTAATATACGGACTCACAGGTACGCCCTCTGCGTTAACCGCTTTTATAAACTTTGCACGGTCGGCATTATTAAAATGTTCTTTCTTATAGCTCATGGCATATAAGTAATAACCACTGCTTTCTGTGCCCGGATATTGTTTTTGAGGAACAAGGCCTGGTATTCCTTTTAGCTTTTCAGTAAGATATTTAGCATTTTCGTTCCGCAATTTGTACCGTTCTTTAGCGCCCGGCAACTGACCTAATAAAATAGCGCCTTCAAATTCATTCATCCGGTATTTAGGGCCAATGGTAGCATTGCTTCCTTTCCGGGTAGTACCATGATTTTGCACTGTGTAAACCTTATCCATTAATACTTCATCATTACCAATTACAGCACCACCTTCACCGCAGGCAATCTGCTTACTGGCCTGAAAGCTGAAACAACCCAGATTGCCGATTGTGCCCAGCTGTTTACCCTGGTAGCGCCCAAAATTTGCCTGGCAGGCATCTTCTATTACATATAAATTATGTTTACGGGCAATAGCCATTATTTTTTCCATATCGCACGGCATGCCCATCATATGTACAGGCATAATTGCTTTGGTATTTTTATTTATCTTTCTTTCAACATCGGCAGGATCAAGCTGGTACGATGCAGGATCAAGATCGGCCATAACCGCAAGCGCACGGCTGCCAATAATTGCAGATATAGTACCGAAATCGGTATATGGTGATGTAATTACTTCATCCCCAGGACCAATACCAAGCGCTTCAACACAAGTGCTTAATGCCTGCGTTCCGGAACCGGTGCCCACACAAAATTTAGCTTCAGTTAAAGCTGCATATTCCTTTTCGAAAGTAGCAACCCGCCCTTTAGCATCCTGTATCCTGCTCCATTTACCACTTTTGGCAGTTTCGCTAAGTATGGACAGCATTTTTTCATCAACAATAGCAGCCGGCCATGATAACCATGGCTTTGTACGCACCGCTGTGCCACCAAGTATGGCCAGTTTTCCCGGCTCTGCAAAGCTTGCAAATGATAAAGATGGAAGCGCGCTGGCAACCGCGGCTGCTAATGAAGTTTTTGCTACTGTTTGAACAAATGACCTCCTTGTATAATCGCTCATAATAGGAATAAGATTTGATGAAGTTTATAGAAATATCGTTTACGTACCCGAATATATGTTTTTTTATTGTTACAATAAAAAAATTTAATAAAAAAAGTGTTTATTTGGTGTTATGGGTACGTAACCGTATATTTAAACCAAGGTAATCTTTTACAGATTTTTCCTATCATATTAAAAACCATTACAAAACATTAAAATGTCCGGACCAATTAACCGTAGAAAGTTTCTTTTTAATACCGCCTTGACAGCTGCCGGGACTTACATCTCCAGTACGGTATTAGGGTCATCTTCACAGCAAAAAGATATTTCTATGCCCCCTTTGGCAGAAACCGCTAAAGGTGGTTACAACATTATGCGTGATGTGAAAAAATATCGAAAGCTGGATGCCCATGTGCATTTAAGTCTGGGAAGCGACGATATAAATGTGCAAAAAAAACATGCCCTGGTGCTGCTTGATTATTGTGACCGGCTGGGTGTTGATAAGCTATACCTGTCCAACCCGGTAACACGCATTATTAATGGTGTACCTGATGGCCGTGTAGAATCGTTCATCAACAATAATAACCTTGTTTTAAATATCATGAAAATGCACCCTGACAAGTTTTCGGGTAGTTTCACCTTTAACCCAATGCACCCAAAAGAATCTCTTGAAGAAATAAAGCGATGCGTAGGCGAAGGTATGGTAAGCGCTAAAGTATATTATCAGGTTAAGATCAACGATCCGCTTTTTTACCCACTGATCGAAAAAATGATCGATTTAAAAATGATCATGTTAATGCACGCCGAGGCGCAGATAGGCGTTGGCGGGTATCGGATGAAGTACAATGGGAACAAGCCTTCAAATGTATCCATACCCGAAGATTTTGTTGATATCGCCAAACGTTATCCTGAAGCAATGTTTCAATTTGCCCATATTGGCGGTGGCGGCGATTGGGAATATATGTGCAAAACGCTGGCAAATAGCCCCAATGTGTATGTAGATACATCGGGCAGTAATAATGAAGAACACATGATAGACTTTGCCATTAAAACACTTGGCGAAGACCGCGTAGTATTCGGGTCGGACAATTGCTACTACCAATCGGTAGGTAAAGTGCTGGCTTCAAATCTTACCGAGGCACAGAAAAAGAAACTATTTTTTGAAAACTTTAATAACATATTAAGAAAGGCGGGCAACAATGTTCATTGATATTAATGCTTACGTAGGCCATTGGCCTTTTCAACAATTGCAATACAATACCTGCAAAACCATGCTTAACCGCATGGATACTTTTGGGGTAGATATGGCCGTGGTCAGTAACCTGAACGGCATATTTTATAAAAACACACAATCGGCAAATGAAGAGTTGATAAATGAGATCAGGTCTGATGGCCGTTTCGCCAAACGCTTCATCCCATTCGCTGTAATTAACCCCATATACGCGGGTTGGAAAAAAGATATGGAAACCAGCATTAAAACCCTGGGTATGAAAGGTGTAAGGCTTCATCCTAAATATCACGATTACAGTATTACAGATAAGGCTTGTATTGAAGCGGTAAAAATGGCCAGGGATCTGGGTGTCCCGGTAGGTTTCGATTACCGGATGGTAGATAGCCGTCAGCGGTCGTGGATGGATATTGATTATGTTGTAGGTACACCCAAACCCGAATGGAACATGAAAAACATTCTTCCTATTGTAGCCGAAGTGCCCGATGCTAAATATATGATATTGAATATGGCAAACAATGTGGCCCTATCGGCCGCAGAAGTGAACCTGATCAAAAAAACCAATCTGCTAATTGACACATCCGGGAGAAATATTACAAATATGAGCGATTTTATTACCCTGTATGGCGCAGATAAGTTTGCATTCGGCACACATGCACCCATATTGGATTATTTAACCGGTATGTTACGAATTGAATCGCTGAGACCAAATGAGGCCGACGAAACTTTAAAGGAGCGCTTAAGATCAGGCAACGCTAAAAAAATGCTTGGCATATAATTACATTAAACTATTACTAATCAAACCAATGGATCATCTACAACGTCCGGGCTTATGGCCCCTGCATGCTGAAAGCCTCAAAAAATATTATTTATTGATGCTGTGCTTTTTCACCGCAATTTTGCATACCAATGCGCAAAATCTGGGGAATGGGTTTTACGATCATGGCGTAACATCGCCTATAAGCAATCACCGGGGTACCGTCGCCACAACGGGCCGTAATGGTGAAAAAGTAGTTTTAATGTTGTTAATGGATCATCGCGGCGGCTACTGTTTGCTGGAAGTTAATGTGGAAACTGGCAAATCCCAGCAATTCCCGGTACCGTTTCCACCAGGCGATGCGCCGTACGCCTCCCTGCTCTCCAGTAAAAATAGATTTTACACTTTATTTAACAATCACTTTGCCGAGTTTGACCCTATGAAGGATGCCTTTACATTTGAGCATACAGCATTACCTTCCAATACCATGGCCATGACTGAAGATGAGCAGGGTGTGATATGGGCGGCGACCTACCCGAAAAGCGGTTTAATCTCATTTAACCCGCAAACTAAAGAGTTTAAAGATTACGGTTATCTGTATAAACAAAACTGGAACCAGTACCCCAGGTTTATTGCCCGCGACAAAAGCGGCTGGATATACTATGCTATAGGCAATGCCGCCAGTCAGATCATTGCTTTTGATCCGGCAACAGGCAAGGTGAAGGAAATGTTAAAAGAAGCCGAACGTAAAAGAGGGATAGCTTATCTATATCTTAATTTAGATGGGAAAGTATACGGCCAGGCGTTAGAAAAAAAAGATGCCGACTGGTATGAATTTAGTAATGGCGAGCGCCAAAACATAGGCAAGCACCATACGGTTAATGCAAAGCCAATTATTACCGGGAACCAGGGATTGTTTTACAACAAATTCCCTGATGGTAGCTTGCTAAAATCGGCTAATTTGCTGGAAAAAACCATAACATATTATGATGCGGCCAGTAAAACAGATAAAACCGTACAAATTGAATACACCAGCGACGGCGCCTGGACTATGGGAGTAGCCGCCACACAATATGGTAAATTAGCAGGAGGTACTTCTTTCCCCATGCGTTTTTTTAGCTACGACCCTAAGAAAGATACATGGGTAAACCTACGTGCGTTTGGACAGTTTAATGCCTTATCCCGTGCAGGCAATAAGTTTTATTTTGGGGTATACCCTTCTGGTGAATTATTGGAGTGGGACCCAGCAAAGCCATGGGTAGATACAAAACCTGGCGAAAAAACCAACCCGTTCTTTTTAGCAAAATTAACGCCCATAATTCACCGTCCTTTCAGGTTATTGCCTGTCCTCAATAACAAAACCATAATTATGAGCGGATCGCCGGAATATGGTTATACAGGTGGTGGGTTACTGTTTTGGGATATAGAAAAAAAGCAACAAACAGTACTAAAAGATAGCGCAGTTATTCCCGATCAGTCGACCATAAGCATGGTGACATTACCCGGCAATAAATTTTTGGGCGGTACAACTACTGCTCCTGGTACCGGCGGTGAAAAGAAAGCTAACCTGGCCGAACTTTACTGCATGGATATTACATCTAAGCATATAGATTGGCACATTGCACCTATACCAGGTGTTCAGGAATACAGTGATTTATGCAAAGGGCCTGATAATCTTATCTATGGTATTACTGACAAGCAAAGGTTTTTTGTTTTTGACCCGGCCAAAAAAGCGGTTGTTTATGAGTTTGACCCCAAAGGTATTTACGGTAACAGGACTGCCGGCGAGCAATCTCCACGAATATTTGTAACCGGTCCGGGTAAAGAAATTTATATCCTGTTTGAAAAAGCCATTGTTAAGGTTGATCCTGTTACGTTTAAATTGAATTTGGTTGCCAACTCGCCTGTGATCATTAATACCGGTGGGGATTACTTAGATGGAAAAATCTATTTTGTAAGCGGGTCGCATTTATGCAGTTACAAATTATAGTACGATATAAATCGGTCATTTAACCGGCGATACTATAAAAGAGGTTATATAACTGCTTTTTTTACATAAACAAAGCAATTTTTTATGGATTATTAGCTTTTATAAAAAGCTTTTATTTTTAAATTGCTTGTGTATTTAAACAGCCTTAATTAATAGTATTTATCAAACATAAATATTTGATATGCTTATCATTTTAAACATAATTTTTTTACTCGCATTCCTGGTTTTCGCTTACCTGAACTTAAACGATATTGATTGGTACTTATGGGTGCCCATATATTTAAGTGCTGCCATTTGCTGCGGCCTGGCTGCCTGGGGTAAGGTTTATCCTACCGTTTACCTGTGCCTCATCACGTTTTATTTGATCTATGCCATTATACTTTTTTTTCAAAAGGATGGTGTGCGCGATTGGATAATTAAATACAAAAAACCCAGCCTGGTTGAAACCATGCAGGCAACAAAACCCTATATTGAACAAACCAGGGAATTTTTTGGACTGCTTATTATTGCAGGGGCCTTACTAATTAATTATTTCGCCAGCAGATAATCTAATGATAAACGTGGAAAGGCCAGAGGAGTTGAAGGCGCTGATCGCTGAAATAATAGCAGCTAACATTTCCGCAGAAGCTTGGAATTGGTTAAATACATATGCTTCAACCAATAGTGTTTCGACACTCAACATAGCTTTTGGCATAATGCCGCGCAAAACAGGTAAAGCTATTATTCGTATAAGTACTGGTCAACAAGCATTGCTTCAAATCATTAGGCCAGGCTTGTTAGTTGATAATTGGACTGCAGACCGCCTTTGCCGGGTTTGGGTGTTATCCCAATTTAACGAACCTGATAAGGATAAATATTTCCATACAATTGAGAATTTATTTTCGGTTGCCGAAATGAATGAAGAAGTTGCGTTGTATTCAGCGTTGCCATTATTAAACCATCCTGAAATGTGGGTTAACCGCTGCGCCCAAGGCATACGGAGCAATATAGGTGTGGTACTGGAAGCCATTATGTATGGCAACCCCTACCCCGTTGAAAACCTGGCTGAAGCAGCCTGGAACCAAATGGTTTTAAAAGCCTTTTTTACCGAAAAGCAGGTTGATAAACTATACGGTTTAGATGACCGCGCTAATAAAGAGCTTGCGCGAATATTAATTGATTATGCCAGCGAACGCCATGCTGCCGGTCGCGAAGTTAATGCCATGCTTTGGTACCTGGTTGAAAAATTTGTAAACCCTGAAGAATTAAGTAGCATGAAGCAGGGCAAATTTCACAGGATTGAATTTTCAAAATAAAATTAAAATAACATGTGTTGCAGCCATACAGAGGAAAAAGATGTACCATTAGAAAGATCTGTAGAAAAGTTTGATATAGACATAATAAAAGGGATGAAGTTTTTTGACCCTCATGTGCATATGACATCGCGCACTACTGATGATTACCAGGCAATGGCCGATGCGGGCATAGTGGCGCTGATAGAGCCTTCGTTTTGGCTGGGCCAGCCACGCACGGGTATTGATACTTTTAAAGATTACTACAGCAGTTTGGTAGGTTGGGAAAGGTTTCGTTCATCGCAATTTGGCATAAAACATTATTGTACTATCGGGTTAAATTCAAGAGAAGCCAATAACGAAGCGCTGGCCGAACAAGTAATGGAGATGCTGCCGCTATTCATTTACAAAGAAGGCGTGGTGGGCATTGGCGAAATTGGTTTTGACGACCAAACCGCAGCCGAAGAAAAATATTACCGTTTACAATTAGAGCTGGCTAAAGAAGCCAGTTTACCTGTACAGATACATACACCCCATCGTGATAAAAAACGCGGTACACAGCGCAGTATGGATATCGCCCTTGAGCACGGACTTGACCCGCAGATGGTAATTGTCGACCATAATAATGAGGAAACAGTGAAAGAGGTGCTGGACAGGGGTTTTTGGGCGGCATTCACCATATATCCATTTACCAAAATGGGTAATCAGCGTATGGTGGAAATTGTAAAACAATACGACCCTAAAAACATTATGGTCAACTCGGCTGCCGACTGGGGTATTAGCGACCCTATGGCCGTGCCGAAAACGGCAGCTTTAATGAAGCTAAACGGCATAAGCCTTGCCGATATTGAGTTGGTAACCTATCGTAATGCCATTACCGCTTTTGGTCAAAGTGGACAAATAGACGAAGCCGATTTTGTTGCTGCTATTGACCAAAGCGCGCGATTTGAAGGGAACAGCATCCTGCGTGGTGGCCAGCAGCCCCGTATTGATAAATCGTCCATTATAATAAGCTGACAGGTTGAAAAAGGCAATGGTTTATCTGCAAATGATGAGGCCCGCTAACGTGATCACCTCGGTTGCCGATGTTTTGGCGGGTACTGCTATTGCCGGTATTTTTTTACACGGAAGTTTGGTCCCCCACTTACACGCTGTAATACTATTATGCCTTTCAACCGCATGTCTTTATAGTGGGGGCATTATATTTAACGATGTTTTTGATGCCGACCTTGATAAGGTGGAACGCCCCGAGCGCGCTATTCCAAGCGGTAAGATTAGCCTGCAAAATGCCATTCTATTTGGAAGTATATTTTTAGTAGCCGGTATTATTTTAGCCGGCGTGGTTAGCCCTGTATCTGGATCGTTAGCCGCGGCTATAAGTTTCTTAGCGCTGCTGTATAACAAAATAAGCAAGCACCATTTCTTTTTTGGCCCGTTAAATATGGGCTTTTGCAGGGGTTTAAACCTGCTATTAGGTATAAGTGTGTTAACCGATAAATTACCCGCATGGTACTTTTTAGCCGTTGTACCTGTTGTCTACATTTTTTCTATTACCATGATAAGTCGTGGCGAGGTACACGGGGGCAGTAAAAGAAATTTATATATAGCAGCCATATTATACAGCATAGTAACTGGCTTTATTCTCTGGTTTTCATACCTCAATAATAAACTTTTATTATCTGCCATTATTCTTATCCCGTTTTTGTGGATGATATTCAAGCCTTTATTTAAAGCCATTCAAAACCCTGTGGGGAAAAACATTGGCAGTGCTGTTAAAGCCGGGGTTATTTCATTGATACTTATGGATGCAGCCTGGTCGGCCACTTTCGGCACAATTTATTCGGCATTATTAATTGTTTGCTTGTTACCCATATCGCTTTGGCTGGCAAAAATTTTCGCTGTTACTTAATAAATTATACGGTTCTTTATATTATACATGAAGCAATTATCCCAATCGTTCACTATAAAATTTGAATACCAGGTTTACTTTACCGCGGGCATCTTTAACACAACCAATCCCCTGTTAAATGATTTCCTGTCAGGATTTGGTAAAGCCGCATCATTACGCAAAATATTTTTTGTTGTTGATAAAGGCGTTAGTGATACACACCCTCATTTAATTGCAGATATAAAGCATTATTTCTCATATCATAGCGCTGTTAAACTCATTCCCGATATTTTAATTGTGCCGGGCGGCGAAGATGTTAAAAACGATATTGATCATTTAAATAGTGTAATAGAAGCTGTTAATACTTACGGTATCGACAGGCACTCATACATCGCAGCTATTGGCGGTGGGTCAGTGCTGGATATGGTTGGCTATGCAGCCACAATAGCGCACCGTGGTATAAAGCATATCCGCATCCCTACTACCGTGCTTTCGCAAAATGATTCGGGCATCGGCGTAAAGAACGGGATCAATTTCTTCAATAAAAAAAACTTTTTGGGCACGTTTGCTCCGCCATCTGTAGTTTTTAACGATGAACAGTTTTTAACAACCCTCTCCGACCGTGACTGGCGTTCGGGTATTTCAGAAGCCATAAAAGTTGCCTTATTAAAGGACGCGGCTTTTTTTGAATGGATTGAAGAAAATACAACTGCGCTGGTAAAGCGGGATATGGCTGCCATGAACCATTTGATATGGCGGTGCGCGCAGTTGCATATGGAACATATCGCGGGGGCCGATCCATTTGAAAACGGGTCATCACGCCCACTTGATTTTGGCCATTGGAGCGCGCATAAACTGGAATATCTAAGCAATTTTGAGATACGCCACGGGGAAGCGGTTGCCATGGGTATTGCACTGGACACGGTTTACTCCAATCTATCCGGCCGCATCTCAACTATCGAAAGTGACCGGGTGATACAAACCCTCCAAAATATCGGTTTCGAAATAGCTCACCCTTTATTACAGGTTGACGAGGCTAACAGCCCGATTATAGCAGGGCTGGAAGAATTTCGTGAACACCTGGGCGGGCAGCTGACCATTATGCTGTTAAATGCCATTGGCCGGGGTGAAGAGGTACACGAAATTGACATAAATTTATTACAGCGTGCTGGCAGGCAACTGGCAGAACTACAAGGTATACATTCTGTAAAACATACCGTATGAAACTTGCCACTGGCCATTTAACCTATTGTACCAATATATATCCCGGCGAAAGTTGGACCAATCATTTTTCGTTATTGAAAGATAGTTTTCCCGCGATAAAGCAGCAGTTATCGCCACAGGAGCATATGGGTGTTGGACTGCGCTTATCAAATGTTGCAAGTATAGAAATTTTAGAAGGGGATACCCTGCCACTTTTTAAGAAATGGTTACAGGATACCGGCGGTTACGTATTTACTATGAACGGGTTTCCCTATGGAGGCTTCCATGATGTGATAGTTAAAGATCAGGTACATGCCCCCGACTGGACAACCGCCGAGCGCGTTGATTATACCATCAGGCTTTTTACTATTTTGGCTGAGTTACTACCGGAAGGTATGGAAGGAGGAATTTCTACTTCCCCGCTAAGCTATAAACATTGGTTCCATAGCAAGGCGGCTTTGCAAGAAGCTACGCATACAGCAACCAGCAATATATTGCGTGTAGTCCGCGAACTATATGCCATTAAGCAGAAAACCGGCGTTACGCTGCATTTGGATATTGAACCCGAACCCGATGGCATATTGGAAACCGGCAGGGAGTTTATTGATTGGTTTGAACAAGAACTGCTATTGCAGGGGACAGCGTTATTTGAAAAGGAATTACAGATACCCGCAGAAACAGCTCTGCAAATAATAAAAGAACATGTGAACCTGTGCTACGATGTTTGCCACTTTGCCATAGGCTACGAACCACATGCAGCGGTATTAAAGGAGCTGGCAGAGAAGAACATTAAGGTGGGAAAGATACAGATCAGCGCGGCGTTAAAAGCAACTTTTGCGGATGTTATAAACAAACAGGCAATACTATCTGAGTTTAAAAAGTTTAACGAACCTACTTACCTGCACCAGGTAATAGCCCGGATGGGGAATAATACACTAATACGCTATCCCGATTTGCCTGAAGCCCTCGCAGCCACCAACGATGCGGCAGAATGGCGTGCGCATTTCCATGTACCGGTTTTTTTAGAAAGTTTTGGCTTACTGCAATCAACCCAGACTGATATTGTGGAGGTGCTGGGGTTACAAATACAGCAACCTTTTACCACACATATGGAGGTAGAAACTTATACCTGGGGTGTATTACCCGATGCGTTAAAAATCCCACTCACCCAATCAATCATCAGGGAAATGGAATGGGTTAAACAAACGCTGACAAACTAATTTATGGTTATGAATAAAACAGTTGTTATTGATATTGTAGGTTTATCGTCATCGGTAATTGGCCAGCATACCCCTTTCCTGAAAAATTACATAGCAAAAAACAACATGTCGGTTATTGAACCGCTTTTACCAGTTGTAACTACATCGATGCAGTCAGCTTACCTTACGGGGAAATATCCTGCTGATAATGGTATAGTTGGTAACGGCTGGTATGACCGTATAGATAGCGAGGTGAAGTTCTGGAAGCAATCTAACAAACTGGTAATTGGCGATAAGATATGGGACAGGGCTAAAAAAGAGGACTCTTCCTTTACCTCATCTATGATGTTTTGGTGGTATAATATGTATTCAAATGCCGATTATTCGGTTACACCAAGGCCGAACTATCTAGCTGACGGCCGTAAAATGCCAGACTGCTATTCACATCCGGCGGAATTGCGCGATGTGTTGCAGGAAAAGTTCGGGCAGTTTCCCCTGTTTCAATTTTGGGGGCCTGGCGCAAACATCAAATCCAGCAGGTGGATAGCCGACGCTGCTATGTATACCGACGATCTTTACGACCCTACTTTAACTTTAATATATCTGCCGCATTTAGATTATTGCCTGCAAAAGTTTGGGCCCGATGAAAGTAAAATAGCTACCGAACTTAAAGAGATTGATTCACTTGCCCAGGAAGTGGTTACTTTTTATGAAAAGAAAGGTGCGGGGGTTATCTTGTTGTCTGAATATGGCATCAGCCCGGTAAATAACCCTGTACATTTAAACCGTGTATTGCGCGAAAACGGGTTATTGGCTATACGTATTGAACGAGGCCTGGAACTGCTTGATCCAGGTGCTTCTAAAGCATTCGCCGTAGCCGATCATCAAATTGCCCATATCTATATTAACGATCCATCTGTTACTGAACAGGTGAAAGCTCTGCTAAAAGCTGTGCCGGGCGTAGAATTGGTGCTTGACCGTGAAGAACAGGCTATACATCATATTAACCACGAGCGTGCGGGCGATCTTGTAGTAGTAGCCGCTGAAGGGAGCTGGTTCACTTACTATTTTTGGCTGGATGATGCCAAAGCGCCAGATTATGCACGGGTAGTTGATATCCATAAAAAGCCGGGATACGATCCTGTAGAAATGTTTATGACATCAAAAGTAAGGGCTGGCTATAAATTATTACGCAAAAAGGCGGGCCTTAGATATGTGATGGATGTGATCCCGCTGGATGCTACCCTGATCAAAGGATCGCACGGAAGGACTAATATTGATGATCAGTATAAACCTGTACTCATTACAGAAAATAAACTACAAGGCAAAGTAACCCCTGTTGATGTTTATGAGGTAATATGGCAACATTTGACTGACGGCATGTAAGATATCTAAACAAGTTACCATCAATTACCTGTTCAGTACACTATACTGTTATTTTGAACAGCTTGCTGGCATTGCCATATAATATTTTACGGCTGATATCAACACTTGGCGCAAGTCTGCGGATAGCAGCAATTAAATTTGAACCATGGCAGGTTGGGCCCGTAGCATCGGGGTCATAGCAATCACTGCCAAAAAGTATTTTATCCTGGAACCTGTTCAAAAATCCCTTGGCATAATCCTCATCGCGTAGTAAAAACTTCAAACCTGAACCGGCTGATATATCAGCAAATATGTTGTGATAATCATTTAAGTATTTAGTGGTCAGGCCACCATCGGTTACTTTGCCTTGGGGGTATAGTATATTTTGGTTGGTAAGGTTCTTATCCACATTGCCCCACCAGGTTTGCGAATGCCCTATAAAGGTAACTTTATGATATTTGCTCAGCATTTTATGAAAACGCTCGAAACCACGGTTATACATATTATACTGCCAGTGCATTAATATCGGCACGTTGTATTCCTGCGCTATCTGATAAGTGCGTTGCATTTCAGGCGAGTCGCATTCTAGGTTAAATTTTGATTCGCCAATAACACAAGCCCCCAGTTTTAAGTATTTCTCTATTTCATTTGCCGCATTTGGAACATCAGGCACTTCGTTAGCGCCAAATAAGAAACGGTCGGGGTATTTTTGGGCCAATGCATAACAAACTTCGTTACCAGTTGCTTTAGCCTGCAAGCCATTTGAATAGCCATAATGTGTTGAACCATAGTTTACCGGGCTTCCTGATGGTAGCAGAATGGTTTTGCTTACCCCCATCTTCAACTGATGATTAACCAATTGATCGTTAGTGCGGCCCATATAATCTGTATGCTGGTGAATGTCGATGATCGGGTAGCTTTCATCAACGGCAAACGCTTTATTTTTAAGTGCCATGGCCGCCAAAAAAGCGGAGGTACCAACCAGGAATTCCCTTCTTTCCATTATATTAATTTTTTCGTTGTTTCTACTTAAGGCTCAGTATATATTTTACCATCGCGGTAGCATCATTTTTTGAAAGGTCAGTGTGTGGGATCATAGGCGTTGCCCCCCAGTTCCCTGCACCACCACTAATTACCTTTTCAGCCAGTTTTGCCACATCGGCATCCGTATATTTTTTGGCCACATCTTTATAGGCAGGACCTATCAGTTTCTTATCGAGTTTATGACATGTTAAACAATCCGATGCAGCAATTAATGCCTGTCCCTTAACAACAGGGTCGGCTGTTGCAGTAATTTTCTTTTCATCCGGAACAACAGTTATATTCTTCACCGAATCGGTTTGGGGTTCAATTTTAAAACCTAACCTTTTCATGCTATCTGCCTTACGGATGCTATCCCAATTGTCCAGCTTTCCCTCTTCATTATTTACAGCTGTAGTTTCTTTTGCTGTTTTATTGCCGCCGGGTGCTGAACATCTTCCAAACGAAGCTATAATAATAAAGGCAAGGGCAATTTTTTTCATTGTATTTACTTAAGTAATTGACTATTAAATTAATTTTTGTGCTATACAATCAAATTTAACATATTTTCGTGTACGTACACGAAAATATGTTAAATAATTAATCAATACAAAAATTCAATTAAGATTAATACTGCGACGTACTAATAAACGTTATCTTAATTTTTCTTCTCAGATTTTTCAAGCGCACTTATTGTAGTATAGTATTTGCTTATCATATCTGTAATTTCCCATTGCGGCATTTTTCTCTCTTGCAAATAATTGAGATACTGTTTGGTTACTTCGGCAAACTGGGCCTCGTGACCAATATTATACTGCGCAGGTATATTCACCTTCCAGCCTTTTTCGGTTGGTACCAATGCTACTCCCGGAAATTTTTTATCGATATCACCAATAGCTTTTACAAGCGATTTAGCAAACCCGGCAGTCTTTTTTAATGGTTCAACATATAACACGGTGTTATAATTTTCAGCAGCACCCTGGCGTATAATCAGGTTAGCCTTAGTGCCTTTAATTAAAGAATAATAGGTATCACCGCCGCCTGCAGGGGCTTCAAAATTCCAGATAGCGGTAATTTTAACAGCAACCCCTTTTAGGGTGTAATTCATTTCGCCATTCGAATAAACATATAATACTCCATTTTTTACGTCTTTTTTTAAGAAATCAGGAAACTCCGTTAATTGTGTACTTTTTTCAAACTGGGCCCTATTTATTTCGGTAACCCATTGTTTCGCCGAACTGATACGGATATCTTTTTTATAATCAATAACTTGTTCAGGAAAGCAGGTCCATTTCACCAGGTCGACCAAATGGGTGGTTACATCAACTATGCCGCTTCCTTCCTGCTCAGTATCAAAATACCACGCAGGGCGTGTAAGCGGCTTCCCCGATACCGTTTTAAAAAAGTGGTGCACGCTTTCTTTCACAACCGCCGGTTTTAATGGCGTACCCTTCTCAAGGTGCCCAAACACGCCAGACATCCCCATCAATTCCCGCTGAATGATATTAGTAATATCATAGCGTTCAGTCATAATATCATATATCAATACTTTATTCTTAGCAGCCAGGGCAAAAGCTTGCTGCAGTTTATCAAACCCGGTTTTATCAATAGCCATGGGTTTATCAGCCAATACGTTAATACCCGCAGCAACAGATTGCAATATGTAATTGGTCTTGTTTTTATTGTTACCCGCTAACACCAGCAGGTTGCCTGCTTTGTCGCTAAGCATCTTGTTAAAGTAATCATTCCTGGTATATACTATTTCGTTCCAGTGTGTCGGATCCGTGTTACGCCGGTTATAGCTTTCTACAAGGGCCAAATGTGCTTTTAATTCAGGCCCGTCAGGTGCATATACGTGCACATCTTTATCTACCTGCGGGTACATTGTTTTTTGCACCAGTGCGGCGTGGAAGTGGCCGGGGTCAAGGGTTAAAAGTTTGTATTTTTTTTGTGCTTGCGCCGATCCTTGTAATGAAAATATCATTATTGCCATTGTAATAAAAGATAGGTATGCTTTAAACATTCGGTTATGATTTATTTGGTTACTTGATTTATTCATGTACTGCTTACACATGCTAAGGTCAATACAAAAAATGGCTTCACAATAGTTTGTTTACGTACACGAATATATAATTAATTCTTTTATTTACATTTTTTATATTAATTTAGTACGGGCCTACGCTGATGCCTATACTAAATATTGATCCTTTTTCACCTGCTAAAACAAAAATTATGTTACCGAACAGAAAAATAAGAAACATTAATTTACTGGCCATTCTTTTTTTATTGATGGGTAGTTATACACAGGCGCGTCATAAACTTCCTGCCCCTGTATGGGAAAATAACAGTAAAGGCGGCTGGATCACTTTATTTGACGGAAAGACCCTAAACGGCTGGCATTTATTTAATCATATAGGGCCACCCAATAACTGGACAGTAGAAGATCGCGCGATGGTTTGCCTGGGATATAATGGCCCCAGTGGCGCCGGCGACCTTGTTACCGATCGTTCATTTGAAAACTTTGAGCTTGTTTGGCAATGGAAAGTAGACAAGGGTAGTAACAGCGGTGTTTTTTATCATGTAGTGGAAGGTCCAAAATATAAACGCCCATCGGAAACGGCGCCCGAATACCAATTGATTGATGACATAGGTTACCCCGGTAAATTAGAAGAATGGCAAAAAACCGGTGCTGATTATGCCATGTATAACCCTGCCGAAAACAAAATCCTGAACCCTGCGGGTACCTGGAACACCAGTCGCATTATATTTAACAAAGGTAAAGTTGAATACTGGCTGAACGGAAAATTAACTGTGAAATTCAAGGCCTGGGATAAAGAATGGCAAGAGAAAAAAGCTGCTGAAAAATGGAAAGATTTTCCTGATTACGGCATGGCAAAAACAGGCTTAATAGGTTTGCAGGATCATAAAAGCAAAACTTACTTTAAAGATATCAGAATAAGGGAATTGTAACCGCGATTCCCTTATCTAATCCATATTAGGGTAAAGTTACTATTTTACCGGTTTTTACAGATTCATCGCAGGCAAAGGCAATGCGCAAACTGTTTATTGCATCGGCTATATGGTCGGTTAAATCTAAATTATCCTGAATTGCTTTTAAAAAGTAACGCTGTTCCCGGTTACACAGTTCCTGATGGTCAGGTTCGTCTTCCAGGTTTATCCAGGTATCCTGCTTAATAAACTCATTATTTACATCAATATCAGCATGATGAAACCGAAGCGATTCCGTTTTAGTATGTGAAGCCACCGTATCTGATTTACCTGTTCCGGCAGCTTCTTTAGCCACAATGGAAACGGAACCTTTAGGCCCTATTACATCCTTTACAAAAAAAGCCGTTTCACTGATCATTGGCCCCCACCCCGCTTCATACCAGCCAACCGACCCGTCCTCAAAACGTATCTGTAATTGTCCGTAATTATAATTGTCCTCGGGTATCTCATTAGTAAGCCTTGCCCCTATAGCACTTACCTGCACCGGCTTTGAGCGCGCCATTTGACACATTACATCAATATAATGCACGCCGCAGTCCACTATCGGGCTAAGGCTTTTCATTAGGTTTTGGTGTACCTGCCACATATAGCCGTGGCTTTGCTGGTTAAGGTTCATGCGCATTACCAGCGGTTTACCTAATTGTTGGCTCAGCTGCACAAAACGCTCCCACGAGGGATGATGACGCAAAATATAACCCACTACTAACTTTTTTCCGGCCTTATGCGCTGCCGCGGCCACATGTTCGGCACCGGCAATCGAATCGGCAACCGGTTTTTCAATAAATACATGGCAGCCTCTTTCCAGCGCCATTATTGCGTAGCTTTCGTGAGTATCCGGATAAGTGGATATGCAGACAGCATCAGGCATAGTAGCCGCTAAAGCTTTTTCATAATCATCAAATAGTTGATAGTTGCCTCCTAATTGGGTGTTCAGCGCCTCCTTGCTTTTTCCCGGAGAAACCAGTCCGCATATTTCAAACCCATCCAGTATATGATAAGCCTGTGCATGACTGGCGCCCATGTTTCCGCACCCAACCACCAACACACGTATTACTTCTGCTTTATTAGACATATAGATAGTGACAATTAAAATTATTTATAACTCCTTTTTACCGGCTTGTAATGCGGCAATAACTCGTGTACGGCTGTAATGATCCTATCTTCAACATCATCAGCAAACCGCGAGGGTTTATTATAGTAGTACATTGAGCTTTCATCTTCGTAGCCATATCTGGGTTCGTGCAGCGCCCTACGCGAAGGAACATAGCAAGGCACATCATTTGAATAGGCGTTTATCCATATCTTTTCTCCAAGCTCGTTCTTAAGCCTGATGGAATAATCCGAAATAGCCTCGCCGCCAAGAAATATCATTACCAGTTGTTTACCAAATGTCCAAGTTTGGACAGGGTATGCAGCTACGCTTAAAGGTAATGCCCCGCCGCGGGCAATTGTATTTAGCGCAAGGCGGGCGTAATATCCTTTTACAGTTTTGTTATTAGTTTGTTCTATTAATTCATCTACGGTAGGGATATGGGCAAACGGCAGGTCAATTTGCTTAAAACGCCCTACGGGATATGCTGTAACCGGCTGTAACGGGGTGGAAAGTAACCGTTCTGCTTCTGTGGCAATTATACTACCAATAGCGTTAACCTGCTCTAAAGGGGCCATTTTTTCTATACCTTCCAGTGATGGGTTGGCATCGGCGCCACAGCCAATGGCTACCAGGGCAATAGCACCGGGATGTTTTTGCTCAATAAGCTGCTGCGCTTCGCCTACCCAATCGCCATGAATTTTATTGCTGTTATAGTCAAGCACTACCGCATGGCAGGCATAATTCACCAAAATAGCCCTGATATTTCCCTCTATATCGGTGACACGCAACAACGGCATGGCATGGTCAACAGGCCCGTTGGCCATGCGCCTATTCTTAGCAAAGCCTGCTTCTCCTATTCCCCATGATACCAATGCTGGTTTACGGTTTTGCAAAGCCGCTATGGCAACCTGTTCTAACTTACCAGGCAACTGATCCACATAATGGGCAATGTGGTTCATATGGGACACTGGAAGTAACGAATCGCTAAAGGCGATAGGGCTTCTGTATTGAAGTATATTTAATAGAGTACCAATTTCAGGCCCCGAATGCGTATGCGAGGCACAGATTACCACGCGCGACCGTTCGATACCTGCGTTTTTGGCAAGCCATTCAGTTACCTGGTTAGTAATATGCGAGGAAATGCCAACCAAATCGACCGTTATTAATATTGATGGCCCTTGCGCATCAGAGCCAAACGCAAGTGCCTTGGCATTCAGCCGCATCAGCACCTCTTCAGTTTCCAATTTGCTTCGCACACCAAATCCTGCCAAACGTATAGGTGTTTCGGGGGTAATATCTATGCGGGCTACGCCTACTTCTATGGTACCTTTTGCATTAGTTTTTATGATACCGGCAATAGCATTGGTGCAATTCATTACCATAGTAAAGGCAATTATTACAGCTAAATAGAACTTACTGTTATATTCAACAGCAAGGTAGTTTTTACAATGTATCATAAGTATAGTTCTCATACATGCGTTTACGTACCCGAAGATATAAAAATTAACATTAATTTAGATCCCCTTACAAAAATTTAAACATATTGCCATTTGAATCGGTAAGATATAAATTACCTCACAATTTTTTGCAGATCATAAGTTTCTACTAATTTACATTTAGTCAGATGCAATTTTTTGCAGTTGTTTTCCTATTATTGCTAACAACAATTATAAGCCATCAATCCGCCCGGCATTTCTTTACTATTTGTACTACAATATTAAACAAATACGATATGGATTTTTTGGAAGAAACTGGTGCCGGTACCTTTCAGCCAGTGGATAAATTAAGTCATCCAAACTTAAGCAAAACACCCGACCTGCCTTTTATACCCAACCGTGCGGCCAGTTGGTGGTGTACTATTGAAGACCTGCAGTGGTCGCAAAAGGCAATTATAGATAAAATAAAGCGCAGGGCAGCAGCCTTTGCTGAAGCTAAAATTGATACAGCCATTAATTTTGGCTTTCATGTCAGGTTTGATTTTTCAAATTATTTCGGGCAATTACACGGTTATTATGCCAATGTCTGTAATGAGTTGCATAGATACGGTATTAAGTTTATGGATCACTATTCCTGTAACCATGTAGAAAGGCCGCGCGGCAATGCCGAGTTCAGGGCGCTACACAAAAACAACCGGCATGGTGTGCTATTATTCGATGACCCGATAGCCGCAGCGTATGCTCAATATGAGGGGCATTTTTTTAAGGATATCTGTGAAGTTGATGTACGTGACGGAAGCCGTGGATATTCTCCAACATACCAATTTGAGATTTTTTGCCATAATAACCCCAGCTTTTTGGATATGCATACCAAATACCTGCAAAGACTGATGAGAGAAGTGCCCTTTGATGGTATTGAGGTGGATGACATGTGTGATTACGGCGGCCCTACTACCTGCCGGTGCAAATACTGCCAGGAAAGGTTTAAAAAAGATTACGGCCATGAACTGCCTCCTTTTAGCGATAAAACTTTTTTTGGGGATACTTCAAAATCAATGCTTTTTTGGGGGAACTATGAAAATCCGGTTTTCCGGGATTGGATGCGGATGAAATCGGATGTTGTAGCCGATCATGTCAAAATGATCAAAAGCATAATTGGCCCTAAACCGCTAATGACCTGCTGTTCGGGCACTGGGCCGGTAATTTTAAATGTACTGGCACTTAATCTCGAAAAGATGGCGCCATACCTTGATTTTTTTATGCTGGAAAACGGAGGTATAAATATAAATACTGTAAACTGGGTACACAGAGATGCAGAAGCTATGCAGCAAAAGGATATTGCAGACAAAAGGGGTAACGCCGTGCCACTGGCTTTATGTTATTCAACCTATACTGCCGGCGGGTATCTTGGTTGGGGCTTAAGCCGGTTTTGGGGCGTTGGCAGCTGGAATAGCACGGTTACCCAAAATTTGGAAGAAGACCCTGCAGACGCTATGGAGATAGAAGATATTGTAAGCCCTTACAATAATTGGGAACTCCGGTACAGTAACCTGAACTATAGGGACGGCAAAGATTTGGTTGAAGTTAGGCTGGTAAATAATAGCTTTTGTAGGGATAACGGATGGAGAGGTAAAGATAAGCTGGAACATTGGGATAAAGCCCGGGCATGGTCTGCCCGATTGGTTGAAAATAATGTAGGTTATCGTTTTGTACGCGCCGAAGAACTTTCGGACGCGGCTGCCTTAAGTAAAGAAAATACCCCTCTGATATTAGATAGTATAGGATGCGTTTCAGATAGGCAGTTAAAAGCTATCAAAAGTTACCTTTCCAAAAGCGGTACGGCCTGGCTTACATTACCTTTTGGCACCCATGACGAAAAAGGCTTTAAACGTATAGCCCCTTTAAGTGATGAACTAATACACGGCCAGTATAAAAACCTATTGATAATAGATGCCAACAGCAAACAGGACCCATTGAAAAAATTAATATCAGAAGGGAAATTTAACCCTGTTTTAAGGCAGCTATCAGGCGATACCAGGTGGGCTGTCCGAATAAGGTTACATAATAACAAACCCGTCATCCATTTTATGAACAGGGCGCTGGTAGCGGTGCCCCACCCAACTGCAAAAATAAATACCGGTACCCCTTTGTTAAAAGATATCACATCTGCTATTACAGATAACGATCTTAAATACGAGGTTGATACCTATAAAGTACCATTATCTGCATTGTCAGTAGCAAGTCCTGAACTTGGCGGGCAGCAAAGGATGGTAAGCGTCCTTAATACTAAAAATGGGCATTCAACTATTTGCATTAATCTGGATGGTATAAAAGCTTATGCAGTAGCACAATAACTAATAGCCAGGTAGCTATGTAGCTTGATTAAATGCTTTCCACTCCCCTTCAGAGACAATTTCGATGGTGCGGCCTGCTACCTTAATGGCAGTCTGCTCGCCAATGGCGTAAACCGGTACTGGCAGCATAGCTGCCCAAGTGGCTGCGTTAACACCGCAGGCGTCGCGATGCTTTTCATTGTTGTAATGCGGAATGATCGCGAAGTCTACAAAACCCGCACCTTCGGCGGTAACAAAGGCGCTTTCAAAGGTGTCGAATTGCAAGGTTTGTAAGGTCTGCGGCTGTGCGATGGTGTTTGGCATGTTGCTATAAGATTCGCCAAACAGTTTGCTGGTCGCTATACTACCGGCACTAACCCCAACATAAACCAAATGATCCAGCGAACTAATAACTTCGGCCAAGCCAGATTCCTTTAGCCAGTAGCTCAGGAATAGCGGGTCACCGCCCCAAACTAAAAGCGCATCTGTCTCCTTTAGTGCTTTTACCCAAACCTCTTTTTGTATAGCGGGTAATGTCGTCAACTCCAGCAAGCCTAATGATTTCCAGCCCAATTGGCACATACCCGAGCCCAATTCACCATTCATGGCTTTCCATACATATTGCGGGCCACCGGGAAACGGGTACATCCCAGTAGGAACGAAAAGAGCGTTGCTTTCTTCGATGGGTTTATCTAAAAGGCTTATAAGCGCGTTTTGAATACTTGGATTGGATATACCGCTGGAGGTGAGCAAAAGTTTCATGGGTTTAAGATAAAAAAAGTATTTAAGTCAATCATGTCTGAATGTTGGGACTTTTTAATCTCACAAACCACCCCGGGCAGGGCGTGGCTGCTTATCGTGCGTTAGCCGGTAGTCCGTTAGTAGCTATCGATCTGTGAAGTTGCATACATTTATTTCAATTCTATTGTTCTGTGTAATCCAATTTGTTCCACAAAATATTCGTCATGAGATACAACGATTAAAGTTCCTTTATAGTCATTAATGGCTCTTGTTAAAATATCAATATTCCGAATGTCCAGATTATTAGTGGGCTCATCCAAAACGATCAGATCGGGTGATTGGTTACTAATGGTTAAGCAGCAAAGCATTAGCCGCATCTTTTCACCACCGCTTAAAGCGCTGCAAGGCTTATCCCAGTTTTCCTTGCCGAACAAAAACCTATTCAGTCTTATTTTTATTTCATGTTCCTGCAAAGCAGCGTCATTAAATGATTGCGCCAGTTCATACACGTTTAACCGGCCATCAACCGGCGAATAGTCCTGATCGATATATACCGCTTTGATTTGCTGTTTTTTCAACGCCCCTTTTTGCGGCTCAAGCAGTCCAAGGATAATTTTAATAAGCGTGCTTTTACCCGATCCATTTGCCCCTTTTAACAATACCCGCTCAGCACTTCTCAACTCGAAACTCAGATTCTTCTGCCAAACATTTACCGATCCATAAGAAAAGTTAATTTCGCTGGCGCCGCTTAACAGCTTCCCCGCCTGAAGATCAGAATTGTTCAGGTCAAGTTTTATCTTGTTTATGTCTGGCAAAGACGAACGCAATTCATGGTACTCCTGCTTTAATCCGCTGATCTTCTCCGTATGTACGCCCTTCAATTTGGCGGTGCTGTTTTCGGCATTATTTCGCAGCGTATTCATCATGATGCGGGCAACACCGGCCTTTTCCTGTTTATTCTTGCCCCTCGAATCCAGTTTATTTTGTCGTTCTATAGCTTCCCGTTCCTTGTCCTTAGCCTGACGTAAAGCTTTCTCTTTACTTCTCAGGTCGTGGTCTAAGGCTTGCATCTCAATCTCCTTTTGTGTTGCATAAAAGTCATAGTTGCCGCCATAGGTAGTAATGCCGTTTTTATCAAGCAGGCAAACTTTGTCAAAAAGATTTAACAGTTTCCGGTCATGACTAATGACCAATAGTGTTCGCGATGTGGAACGGATAAAATCAAATAGCAGCTCCCTTGCTTTGATATCTAAATGATTGCCAGGCTCATCCAGTAAAATAAGTTCGGGCTGATGAATATCAATTCCTGCCAGAAAGACTTTGGTTTTCTGGCCGCCGCTTAATGTCGCAAGTTTTTGGTCAGGATCAAGTTCTTTCAGTTGCCAATGGTTTAAAGCGTCGCGGCAACGTTCTTCGATCGTCCAATCGTCATTAAGATCGTTAAAATGCTTTTCTGTTCCGTTTCCGGTAAGGATCGCTTTTAACGCTGAAAGCTTGTCGTGTATCTTTAACGCTTCGGCGATGGTTAATTGATCGAACTGACCAAATATCTGCGGTACATAATAGGGCATTGTGTCTGCTTTTACCTGTCCGGCAGAAGGCTGTAGCTCTCCGGCAATTATTTTAAGCAGCGTAGATTTGCCAGAACCATTATTGCCGATGAGCGCAATTTTTTCTTTGTTGTTTAACGACAAATAAATGCCACTAAACAACAGCTCTTTGTCAGGATGTATATATGAAATATTTTGTAACGTAAGCATGATATATATCTCTTTAAGATGAATAAATACAGCAGCCCTTTAGGCTATCGCTGTTCTTATGTCTGAAGGAGATTAAATATCACATACGCATTTAAATGGTGTTTGGAGGGGCAAATATAAAGCAATAATTTGAATTGATTATAGTTTTGCACGTGCACGCCGTGGATGGCACCACTTCGCTCATCGTGCACCAAGCCGATAATCGCCCAATGTTTGCGTCGGGCAAACAGGGTTGTATACTTGCTATCGCTCTTCCATCCAGGAAAGGAATGCGGTCAATTTTTCTTTATTGATCAGCAACACGCTGGGCGTCGATTACAATATCCATGTATTGTCGGCTATTCTGGAACATGTTGCCCCCGGATTGGGTTGACGATAAATCATTTATTGAAACACTGGTTAGTTGGGCACATTCAATCAGTAGGCTATTCTGAGGAGGACTAATAGTACTGATAGTTATAATGACCATACAGGATTTTTTTATATTTGAATAAACCCAAATACTTGATCATGAAAAAAATATTATGGCTTATCCTGCTGCTTATTACCGTTAGTGCAAAAGCCCAAACACCGGCAGCCAAAACTAATGCCTTGTATGATGAAGCCCTGGCCAAAAAGCTGGGTGCCGATGATTACGGCATGCATAAATACATTATGGCTTTCCTGAAAACCGGCCCCACAAAAATTGCCGATAAAGCTAAAATGGCCGAGGTGCAAATGGCACATCTTAAAAACATCAGCAAACTGGCCGACGATGGTAAACTGGTAGTAGCCGGCCCGTTTATGGATAGAGGGGATGTAGAGGGGATATTCATTTTTGATGTGAATACAATTGAAGAAGCAAAAGCATTGACAGAAACCGATCCGGCTATAAGGGCGGGCGTGCTGGTTATGGAATTGCGCCCATTCTATTGTTCGGCAGCTTTAATGGAAGTGACTAAAATTCATAAGAAACTCGCGAAAAAGAACTTTATTGATTAATAGCTATGGAAAATCTGGACCCTAAAATTGATGCATATATTGAAAAGGCACCAACCTACGCGCAACCTGTTATCAGGCACCTGCGCCAGTTGATACACCGAGCGGCGCCGCAAGTTACCGAAGTAATGAAATGGGGGCACCCGCATTTTGATTACAAAGGGCCGTTTATGGGAATAGGTGCCTTTAAAGAACATATGGGGCTAAACTTTTGGAAAAGTACCCTTATGGACGACCCGGCAGGTTTGTTTGCTACTGCCGAAAAAGGTGCAGCCGGAAGTATCGGTAAAATTAGATCGATAGCTGATTTACCGGCTGACGATGTTTTGTTAAGTTATATCCACAATGCCGTAGAACTGAACGAAAAAGGTATAAAGTTGGCCCCACCAAAAAAGAAACCAATTGAGAAAGCCGAACTGGAAGTCCCTGCCGATCTAATTGAAGCTTTTAAGGCCAACACAAATGCCATGCAGCAATTTGAAAAATTTAGCCCATCAGCAAAAAAGGAATATCTGCAATGGCTGGCCGAAGCAAAAAGTGCCGATACCCGCGCCAAACGACTGGAAACCATGATAGAATGGGTAGCCGAAGGTAAAACGAGGAATTGGAAATATAAGAAGTGAGAACATCGTTATAAAATTAATGCCATTGCGAGAAGCATAGCAACGTGGCAATCTCGTAGTTGGACAATCGACCTACGAGATTGCCGCGCTATCGCTCGCAATGACATAGTTTTTTATCGGTAATTCAAGCAATTAATACTCCCTCACCAGCAAACTATCCGCAAAGCCGCGCAAGTATTGTTTGTTGGCATTGGGCAAATCGATACTATCAAACGCGGCGAAAGCTTTTGTGGCATAGGCTTGCATAGCTTGTTCGGCCTGTTCCCTTATTTGCAGGTTGTTGTAGATAGCCGTTACCGCGGCCACTTTTTGTTGCGGATCAGCAGAGATGTTATCCAGCCATTGCTGTAACCCCGCAGCATCGCCCTCCCTGGCTGATTCGAGTGCCTTTATCAGTAAGTAAGTTTTTTTGTTTGACAGAATATCACCGCCTACCTGCTTACCAAATTTATCAGGGTCGCCATATACATCTAAAATATCATCTTGTAGCTGGAAGGCAATACCCAATTGCTCGCCAAAGGTGTAGATCAAATCGGCATCCTTAGTGCTGGCGCCACCAATCAGCGCGCCTATTTTTAAGGCTCCTCCTAATAGTATGGCGGTTTTAAGGCGTATCATATTAATATACTCATCAGCTGATACCCGGTCGCGGCTTTCAAAGCTCATGTCAAATTGCTGGCCTTCGCAAACACCGGCAGCGGTATCATTAAAAATATCCATTACCTGGCGCAAAATAGCATCGGGCACTTGCAGCATCAGTTTGTTGGCTTCTACCATCATGGCATCGCCGGCAAGTATAGCTACATTTTGATTCCAGCGTTCGTGCACGGTAACCTGGCCCCGGCGCAGGGGCGCCTTGTCCATAATGTCATCATGCATTAAGGTGAAATTGTGAAACACTTCTATAGCCAATGCAGCCTTAACAGCTTTTTTCACATCACCACCAAAGGCATCGCAAGCCATTAATACCAGGGCAGGGCGCAAGCGCTTGCCGCCTAAGGATAATATGTAGCTAATAGGTTCGTAAAGATCGGGCGGTTGACTTGGGTATTTCAAATCCTTAACCGCCTGTAGTATGATGTTTTGTAGTTCTTGTAAGTCCTTCATTAAGTATAGCAAAAGTTTGTCATTGCGAGAAGCGGCCAGGGTTGAGCGGATAGGCGACGTGTCAATCTCGTAGTTTGATTTGCATGCTACGAGATTGACACGCTATGGCTCGCAATCACATCTTCATTTTTTTAATCCTGCACTAAAGAAAAATCTATCTGTTTTTTGGTCAGGTCTACATTTTTAACCCTGATGCGTACTTCGTCGCCCAACTGGTAAACCTTCTTTTTACGCTGACCAATAATGGCGTAGTTTTTCTCGTCTAAGGTATAAAAATCGTCGCTAATATCGCGCAAGCGTATCATGCCCTCGCATTTATTTTCTATGATCTCTACATACATACCCCATTCGGTAACACCCGAAATAATGCCTGCATAAACGCTGCCCACATTATCTTTCAGGTATTCGGCCTGTTTATATTTAATAGATGCACGCTCTGCGTCAGCGGCCTTTTTCTCCATGGCCGAACTGTGTACACATAGTTTTTCATAATGCTCGGCATTAGCGCTTTGGCCGCCGTTTAAATAATGGAATAGCAACCGGTGCACCATTACATCCGGATAACGGCGGATAGGCGAGGTGAAGTGCGTATAATGATCGAACGCCAACCCGTAGTGACTACTGCTTTTAGTGGTATAAATAGCCTTGGCCATACTACGGATAGCCAAGTGGGTTAATACATTTTGTTCTTTTTTGCCTTCCACATCGCTCATTAAAAAATTGAGCGAACGGGCAATTTCCCTGTCCGATTTCGTATTTATCCTGTACCCAAACCTGGCCGCGAACTGTGCAAAGTTGCCCAGTGTTTCAGGGTTTGGCGAATCGTGCGCGCGGTACACAAAGGTATACTTGTGTTTGCCTTTGCCCAGCTTGCTCACATATTCGGCTACTTTACGGTTAGCCAGCAACATAAAATCCTCAATTAGTTTATGGGCGTCTTTACGCTCTTTTACATATACGCCAATAGGTTTGCCCTTTTCGTCCAACTTAAATTTAACCTCGGTAGTTTCAAAGCTGATGGCCCCGTTTTTAAATTTAGCATCGCGTAGTTTATAGGCTAAAGCGTTTAGCGTTAAAATTTCCTCGCTGTACTCACCTTCCTGTGCCTCAATTATTTCCTGTACTTCCTCATAGGTAAAGCGGCGGTCGGAGTGGATGACTGTTTTACCGTACCATTCTTTTAGCACATGTGCTTGTTCGTCCAATTCAAATACAGCGGCAAAACAAAGCTTATCTTCTTTGGGTCGTAACGAGCATAAGCCGTTGGATAATCTTTCGGGCAGCATTGGTATTACCCGGTCAACCAGGTAAACCGAGGTGGCCCTGTCAAACGCTTCTTTATCCAAAGCGGAATCAGGGACAATGTAATGCGCTACATCGGCAATGTGTACACCAACTTCATAATTGCCGTTATCCAGCTTTTTAAAGGATATCGCATCGTCGAAGTCCTTGGCATCAAATGGGTCAATAGTAATGGTTAAAGTTTTACGAAAATCACGGCGTTTAGCAATTTCCGCTTCACTGATGATATCCGGTATAGCCTCGGATTCCTCTTCCACTTCTTTTGGGAATTGTGTAGGGAAGCCATACTCGGCAAGGATGGCGTTCATCTCCGTATCATTTTCGCCCTGCGCGCCCAGCACTTGCTTAATACGACCGATGGGGTTTTTAGCTTCGGTTGGCCATTCGGTAATTTCAGCAACTGCCTTGATGCCGTTTTTTGCCCCGTTCAAATCGCTAAGCGGGATAAAAATATCGTGCATCATTTTTCTATCGTCGGGTACAAAAAATGCAAACCTTTCAGATAGTTTAACAATGCCGGTAAACTCAGTTTTAAAGCGCTTAATAATTTCTATAACCTCGCCTTCTTTACGTTTGCCCTTGCTTTTGGCATAAACGTAAACTTTTACCCAGTCACCGTTTAATGCATTCCTTAGTTTGCGCGGGGCAACAAAAATATCGTTCTCATCGGGGTCATCGGTAACAATAAAGGCCGATCCATCGTTAGTCAGGTCAACTTTACCCTCAATAAAGGTTTTTAGTTCCAGTAGCTGGAATTTACCCGGCGATACTTCTTTCAGGTTACCCGCAAAGGCTTCGTCTTTCAGTATATCAAGTATTACCCGGCGGGCGTCATCATCATGCACGTTTAAGGCGCCGGCTATTTGTTTATAGTTCAGTGGTTTATTTCCATTCTTCTCAAAAACGTCCATTACCATTTTGGTAAGTACCTGTTTTATGGAAGAATTATGTTTCTTTTTGGACATAGGTATTATTTGTAATTATACGAAGATACGGTTTTTGGCAGGATGTGTGGATGTGCAGATAACAGATTGACATGAATGATTCGAATACGGAAGAAGTTAATAGAGATAGTTTAATACTCCATTGTTATGTCATTCTTCCATAGTCTATGTACCATGGGCTATGGACTATATTTAACTTTTGCTATTTTGCCAAAAATTAAACGCCGACAATGCTTGAACAACTGGACTTGCTGAACATGATGGTGCTGGACATTGAAACCGTGCCGCAATACCCCACGCACGATGAGTTGCCCGAGCATATGCAGAAACTTTGGGATGCAAAAACCAAATATCAGCGCCGGGATGAAGATACCGCACAAAGCTTTTATGAAAAGGCCGGCATTTGGGCCGAGTTTGGTAAAATTGTTTGTATTTCAGTAGGTTTTTTTACTAAAGAGACACCCACAGGCTTCCGGGTAAAATCGTTTGCTGGGCACGATGAGCGCGAGTTGCTGGTGAAATTTGCATTAATGCTGAAAGACCGCCCGGCTAACCTGGTGCTTTGCGCACACAACGGTAAAGAGTTTGATTTTCCATACATCTGCCGCCGCATGCTGATACATGGTATTAAACTGCCCGCGCAATTGCAGATAGCCGGAAAAAAGCCCTGGGAAGTAAACCATATAGATACCATGGAGCTTTGGAAGTTTGGCGACTATAAAAGCTATACCTCGCTGAGTTTATTAACTGCTATTTTTGATATCCCCACACCAAAAGATGATATTGATGGCAGCCAGGTAGGCAATGTTTACTGGAATGATAACCAGTTGGAACGTATCTGTACTTATTGCCAGAAAGACGTGATAGCCACCGCGCAACTATTAAGGCGTTTCCGCGGGCAGGACCTGATAGCAGATGACAATATTACCATAGTTTAACCCCATGCTGAAAACCGAGAATTTGAAGGTCTCTTTTAAAACCCGCGATGGTTTGTTTGAAGCTGTGAAGGGCATTTCTTTTCAATTGAAGAAAGGGGAAACGCTGGGGATAGTAGGTGAATCAGGCTCGGGTAAATCGGTTACTTCACTTACCCTGATGCGTTTGCACGATGAAAAAAGTACGATTATCAGCGGCAATATTTGGCTGGATGATGTCGACTTGCTGAGTCTTCCTGAAAAGGAAATGCAAAAATTGCGCGGCAACCGTATAGCTATGATCTTCCAGGAGCCCATGACCTCACTTAACCCGGTTATTACTTGCGGTAAGCAGGTTACCGAGGCTATACAATTGCATTTAGGCCTAAATAAGCAAGCTGCTAAAACCGCCGCCATTGCCTTGTTTAACGAAGTGCAATTGCCGCGGCCCGAAGCTATATTTGATAGTTACCCCCACCAGATATCGGGCGGGCAAAAGCAGCGGGTGATGATAGCCATGGCACTATCCTGCAACCCTGAACTGTTGATTGCCGATGAACCCACCACCGCGTTGGATGTCACCGTTCAGAAAACGATAATTGAACTGTTACTGAAGCTAAAGGCCGAACGCAATATGAGCCTGATATTTATCTCGCATGATCTGGGCGTGATCAGCGAGATAGCCGACCATGTGGCGGTAATGTATAAGGGCGAGATTGTAGAGCAGGCTACGGTAAAACAGATATTCGCACATCCTAAGCATCCATATACCAAAGGCTTATTGGCTTGCCGACCCTCGCCATCGCAACATCTAAAGAAATTACCGGTGGTTGCTGATTTTTTAAAGGAAGGCGATACGGTTACCAGTGTAACTATTGATAAAATAAGAGAGCAGTATACCTACACCGCAACTGAAATAACCGCAAGGAAAAAGCAACTATATAGTCAGCCACCGCTACTTAGTGTGAAGGATATGAATACCTGGTTTCCTGTAGGCGGCGGGCTGTTCAACCTGAATAAACAAGTGGTGAAAGCTGTAAATGGGGTAAGTTTTGATGTTTTCCCCGGCGAGACTTTAGGCCTGGCAGGGGAATCTGGTTGCGGCAAAACCACTTTAGGGCGCAGTATTTTAAGGTTAATAGAGCCTACATCGGGCCAGGTGAGCTTTGATCAAACCGATCTGCTTAAACTAAACACCAGCGATATGCGCCGTATGCGGCGCGATGTCCAGATCATTTTCCAGGATCCATATTCATCATTGAACCCTCGTTTAACAGTAGGCGATTCGCTGATGGAACCCCTCCAGGTGCACCAGCTATACAGCAATAATTCCGAGCGCAAACAAAAGGTGCTGGAGTTATTAGAACGTGTAAACCTTAACCCAAGTCATTTTAACCGTTACCCGCACGAGTTTTCGGGTGGACAGCGGCAACGCATTGTAATAGCACGGGCATTGGCCCTGCAGCCTCGTTTTATTATTTGCGATGAATCTGTTTCCGCATTGGATGTTTCGGTACAGGCGCAGGTATTGAACTTGCTGCGCGAATTGCAGGAGGAATTGAAGCTTACCTATATCTTTATCTCGCACGATCTGTCAGTGATTAAACATATCTCCGACCGTATTATGATCATGAACAAAGGGCAAATTGAAGAAATAGGCGAGGCGGATGAAGTGTATAATCATCCAAAGCAAGACTATACCAAACGATTGATCGCGGCAATACCGGGAGGTCACGCTTAAAAGAGAAAGACAAGACGTAAAGTATTTTTACACGTGTCATGCCGAAACAAGTTCGTCATGACGTTAAAGTCCTTTAGCTTTGGTCTTTAACCTCATTTCCCTATCATCACCCCCGGCTTGTTCACTATCGGCAGTTTTATAAAGTTTGATTCGATAATGCTTTCGGGCAGGAAGATGAATTTCTTGTCGAATATTTCGCGGCCAATGTAATAGCTAACCCAGTATTCATTATTAAGCCCGAAGGTTTGCTCATCTATCGGTTCAATCAGCTTAAAAGTTTCACCTTCTATCACCGGAAACATATGGCGCAGAGTTGATGTTTTTACCTGTTCGCCATCCTTTTCGCCATAACCCTTACTGGTGATCAGTACATTTTCTATAGGCTCGTTTTTCAGATTGATGAGATATACATACCAGGTTTTCGCCTCTATATTCTCACCCTCCAATGCCACTGCAACGGCTATGTTCTCTACTATATTTTCTGGTAAGTCCTTTTTCATTTTATAAAGAAACGATGTCATTTCGACCAGCGGGAGAAATCTTATACGTTGCGACTTATCGCTTTTATAAGATTTCTCACTGCATTCGAAATGACACGCTGTTAGTTACTTCTTTTTCGACGCGGCCTTCTTCTTGGCTGGCGCTTTTTTAGTTGCAGCTTTCGCTGCCGGTGCTTTTGCTGCAGCTTTGCCAAACCGGCCTTTTTTTGCATCCTGCGGTGTGGCGTCGGCCAGGGCCTTGCATTCGGCGTAGGTTAGGGTTTGCGGGTCTTTATCCTTTGGTATTTTAACATTCAGCTTACCAAATTCAATATATGGCCCCCAGCGCCCATTAAGCACTTTTACAGCCGGGTCTTCATCAAACGACTTGATCAAACGCTCGGCATCCTTTTTACGTTTAGCTAAAATCAATTCAACGGCCTGCTCTTCAGTGACGTCCAGCGGATCAATTTCTTTTGGCAACGAAACAAAGGCGCTATTATGACGAATGTACGGGCCAAATTTGCCAATAGCTACCGTCATGTCCTTATCTTCAAATACACCTACCTTTTTAGGCAGTTTAAACAACTCTAAGGCTTCGAGCAGGGTTATGGTCTCAATCATTTGGCCTGCCCTTAAACTGGCGTATAACGGCTTCTCTTCGCTTTCGTCGGTAGCGTTATCACCTACCTGAACAAACGGCCCGTAGCGCCCAATGCGCACCGATACCTTTTTACCGGTTTCGGGGTGCACACCTAATTCCCGTTCGCCGGTTGCTTTGTCGGCAACTTTCAGGGTATTTTCTACCTCGTTATGAAAGGGCTGGTAAAAGGTGCGGATCATGTCCGTCCATTCCTGCAGTCCCTGGGCTATCTCGTCAAATTGCTTTTCAACAGTGGCAGTAAAATGGAAATCAACAATCCCTTTAAAATATTGCACCAGGAAATCGTTCACTACGGCGCCAATATCTGTAGGGAAAAGCTTATTACGTTCGGCACCGGTGTTTTCGGTACGCTGTTCTTTAGTGATATTACCACCCTTTAAAGTAAGCACGCGGAAATTACGGCTACGACCTTCGCGTTCTTCTTTTACTACATAACCACGGTTTTGTATGGTAGATATAGTAGGGGCATAGGTTGATGGACGGCCAATGCCCAGTTCTTCCAGTTTCTTTACTAAACTTGCTTCTGTATAGCGTGATGGCGGGCGCGAGTAACGCTCGGTAGCTGTCATTTCCTGCAAAGCCAGTATCTGGTTAACACTTAATGGTGGTAAAATAGCATTATCGCCATCCTGTGTGGTATCTTCTTCTTCGTCGTTCGATTCCAGGTAAACTTTAAGAAAACCATCAAACTTCATTACTTCACCATTGGCTACCAATTCTTCTTTACGGGTTGAGATACCAATTTTCGCGGTGGTCTTCTCAAACTGCGCCTCACTCATTTGCGATGCGATGGCACGTTTCCAGATCAGTTCGTACAGGCGTTTTTCCGAATTATCGCCATCAATTGTATGTGCATTGAAATAGGTGGGTCGTATAGCTTCGTGAGCTTCCTGCGCGCTGGCCGATTTGGTTTTATACTTGCGCATGGTATGGTACTTATCGCCCCAGGCCGATACAATTTCTGCCTGCGCGGCATTAATTGCCGTGTCGGATAAGTTTACCGAATCGGTACGCATGTAAGTAATCTTACCGCTTTCATACAATTTTTGCGCTACCTGCATGGTGCGCGATACTGAAAAGCCCAGCTTACGGCTGGCTTCCTGTTGTAAGGTTGAAGTGGTGAACGGCGCTGCAGGCGAACGGCGTGCAGGCTTAGTTTCTAAAGAGTTAACTTTAAACGTAGCATCAGCACAATCGTTTAAAAACTTCTCTGCGTCTTCCTGTTTACTGTAGCGTTCGGCCAGTTCGGCCTTAAATGCCTCGCGGCCTTTGCCAAATGTAGCGGCAATGCGAAAGGCCGCTTCCGCGGTAAATTTATTTATCTCGCGTTCACGGTCGACGATGAGGCGTACCGCAACTGATTGTACCCGGCCTGCCGAAAGGGATGGTTTAACCTTTTTCCAAAGTACGGGCGAAAGTTCAAAACCTACTAGCCTATCCAGCACCCGGCGGGCTTGCTGGGCATTCACCAGGTTATAATCTATCTTACGCGGGTTTTCTATAGCCCGCATAATTGCCGGCTTAGTTATCTCATGAAATACAATGCGTTTGGTGTTAGCATCTTTAAGGTCAAGGGTTTCAAATAAGTGCCAGGAGATCGCTTCACCCTCCCGGTCCTCGTCCGATGCCAGCCAAACCGTATCGGCTTCCTTAGCTAACTTCTTCAGTTCGCTTACCACCTGCTTTTTATCGGCAGGCACCTCGTACTTCTGTTCAAAATTTTTACCGATGTTAATGGCGTCATCACTTTTAATGAGATCGCGGATGTGGCCGTAACTGGATTTCACGGTAAAGTCTTTACCAAGATACCCCTCGATAGTTTTAGCCTTAGCCGGTGATTCAACAATAAGTAAATTTTTCGCCATCAAATAATTTTTTTCTGCAAATAAAATAGAAAGAAGTGGATTAGCAAATATAAAGTTTCATAGCAGTGCGTAATCTGTTCTAAGAGTGAACGGTTTAAAATACGTTTTGTGTGGCGATTTTTTGGTCCTGTTAACCTGCAGGCGCATATTGCGCGTCCATTATTTGCCTATATCTTAGGGTATAAATACAGATCTCTACCCTTCAAATGTTTTAAGAAATATTTGGAAAAGCAACACCGGTGCTGCAATTAAGGTTTGTTCCTGCTATCCGCTCCTCCGAATAAGTCCTACGGGCAACTCCCTATTTCGCCGTGCTCCATATGAATATAGAAGAAAACTAATCTCCAATTAACCGATCTCTAATCACTCCCCGAAAGGCCTACATCAAAAACCCGCCACCCAGTAAATCCTGACCTTCGTAAAATACTGCCGATTGTCCCGGCGCTATACCGGCTACGGCATGGTCAAACTCCACCTTCATATAATCGCCCATTTGCACTATGGTGCTTTCGGCACCCGCATCTTTATACCGTATTTTAGTAACTGCCTGCAGGGGCAGGTTAACGTTATCGTATTTTACCAGGTTAAGGTTGCGAACCCAGGCCTCGCGTTTTTCAAGCTCCTCCTGTGTGCCCAAAACTACGGTATTGGTATCCGGGTCAATTTTGGTAACAAACATAGGTTTGCCCAAAGCAATCCCTAATCCTTTACGCTGACCGATGGTATAAAAAGGATATCCCTGGTGCTGGCCTACCACCGTGCCATCTGTTAAAGTGAAATTACCATTGCCTACCCGTGTATCCAGATCCTGCACTTTATGGCGCAGGAAAGCCCGGTAATCATTGTCGGGCACAAAGCATATCTCGTAGCTCTCGCTTTTAGCGGCCAGTTCATGCTGTCCCATATCCAAAGCCATTTGCCTTATTTCGGGCTTACTGAAACTACCTAATGGGAATTTAGTACGTGCCAGGTTTTGTTGTGATACTCCCCACAATACGTAAGATTGATCCTTGTTTTCGTCCCTGCCTTTTGATATTACATAACGACCGTTGTCCTGTAAACGGATATTGGCATAGTGCCCGGTCGCGATAAATTCACAATCCAGTTTATCGGCACGTTTTAAAAGGGCTTCCCATTTAATGTGGGTGTTGCAAAGCACACAGGGGTTAGGGGTGCGCCCGGCCAGGTATTCATCTACAAAGTTGTCTATCACAAAATCGCCAAACTCGTCGCGGATATCCAATATATAATGTGGCATGCCATAACCAACAGCCAGGGCACGGGCATCGTTAATGCTATCTAAACTACAGCAGCCGGTTTCTTTTGAACTGCCGCCGCTTGAGGCATAATCCCATGTTTTCATAGTAAGGCCAATAACTTCGTACCCTTGCTCATGCAACATAACTGCAGCAACCGAGCTATCAACCCCGCCGCTCATGGCCACTAATATCCTTCCGTGTTTGCTCATCTGGGTGCAAAGGTAAGCATTGTAATTTTTATGCCTGTGAATATTGCTGATTTTGACTATAATGTGATGTGAGTAACAGAAAGCAGAGGCAGAGTTTTAAAACTAATGATGTATAGCGCTTCTTTGGTTATATAATACTTAACCCATTTGAAGGTCAACGCTTACAACATAGATCAATCTATGATTGATGTTTAAACGGGTTATAATATTTAGTTATATCTGCGCCATTTTAAGCATTTTATGTATGCTTTTCAGCAATTTTTAACGACAGAAACTACTTACAGCAGTCAGTGGAAAAGGTAAAATAGTATGATAATTTGGAGAGTACATAATTTTGACCGCGTGCAAAAATGAGTATGAAAAATAAATAATTGTTTTTTTAAAAAATTGCTAAAAGTGAATAAGCCTATTGTAATGCATTTATTACAGTAAGTATATTGGGATAACCTTAATCATATTAAATGAAAACTATTGCTAAACTAACAATTGAGCAAAAATTACAGGGAATCATACTTGCGATCATTGGTTTCGTAGCTTTAATAGCTTACGTTATTCTGTAATTTTTAAAAAACAACCCCAAAAAAATAGGCGCCAAAAGCGCCTATTTTTTTTATAATATATTAAATACCCCTTTTATAAAGAAGCATAATATTGCAAACTGCTGCAAAGTTCATCTTCAGTGCAAATATTATCAATACTGCTTTCGCCAATCCTTTTGATCAACGAACAATTGATCTTATCACCATGGTTCTTTTTATCTTTTTGCATCAGACTGTATAGTTCGCCATGGCAGCTTGCTTCCACATTATAGCGCGGGTATAAGTTTGAAAATACGCCTACTATTTCATTCAATTCGTCCAGGCTTAAACCGGTGCGCTGATGTGATAGCCACGATTCGCAAATCATACCAATGGCAATGGCTTCACCGTGGGTAAGCGGGTTCTCGTCATGTTCAAGCGAATAAGTTTCAACCGCATGGCCAATAGTATGACCAAAATTAAGGGCCTTACGAATTCCCTTTTCTTTAGGGTCCTCTACTACAATGTCGTTTTTAATATTCACCGATTGGTAGATCAATTCGGCTGAAGGTAATTTCAGATCACTAATTTTTAATTCGTTCCAGTAAGCCGCATCGGCAATTAAACCATGCTTCAACATTTCAGCTAAACCGGATAGTATCTGGCGCGGGGGCAGGGTGTTAATAAAGCTATGCTCCATAAAAACAGCTTTCGGTTGCGCGAAAGTGCCCACAATATTTTTAATACTGTCGATATCGATCCCTGTTTTGCCGCCCACAGAAGCATCAACCTGCGAAAGCAGGGTAGTAGGCACATGCACAAAATCAATCCCGCGTTTATACGTTGAAGCCGCGAAGCCGCCCATATCGCTGATAACGCCACCACCTAAGTTAATAAGCAAACTATTACGATCAGCGCCAAAATCTATCAGCATTTTCCAAATCCCAACACAAAAATCAATGGTCTTACTTTCCTCGCCCGAGTTGATCTCGATCAGATCGTATTTGCTGTCATCACCTAAATGTTTTTGCAATACGGGCAGACAAAACTCGCCGGTATGTTCATCAGTAAGGATAAAGAATTTAGAATAGTTCCCCTGCTCAACAAATTTAGCAAGTTCGGCAATACTGTTATTAAAATATATGGGGTAGCTGATGCTATTGATCGTGTCCATTGTAATCTCCAAAGTATCCATCTATATCACTATGATCTTTTGACCATCAAATTCAACAACATCCCTTTGTTTCACTTTAAGACGTTTGCGATAATCTACCGTGCCATTGTATTTCACAAGGCCTTCCGTTACTACTATTTGGGCCTCGCCGCCTGTACTAACCAGGTTGGTGGCTTTTAAGAGTTGTATCAAGGGTATATGATCGCCGTTTAGCTTGAATTCTATCATAAGGCGCAAAAATAAACTATTCGCTCAATATTGAGTTATGTTAAAAGCATTTTCTAATTTTGCCCCATGCCAATTAAACACACAGACGATCCGTCAGCTGGGGATAAGCTATCATTTGAAAATACCGAAATTGCCTTCAGGCACGCTTCAAATGCCGATTTGAAACGTGCCTATTGGCTGTTTAAGGCTATTAATATAAATTTCCTTGTAAAAGCGGGCCCGCCAATTACAAACTTTGCCGTGAAAATTGGCTTGCCTGTTAAAGGTATTATCAAGGCCACCATATTTAAGCATTTTTGCGGTGGAGAAACAATTGCCGAATGCGGGCCGACCATCAACAACCTGGCATCGGACGGAGTAGGTACGATACTAGATTACTCGGTTGAAGGCGAAGATGAAGAACAGGTTTTTGATGAAACCCGCGACGAGATCATCCGTACGATAACCCGTGCCACCGGCGATGCCGCTGTGCCTATAACAGTATTTAAAATAACCGGCGTGGCCCGTTTTGGCTTACTGGAAAAACTGGACGCTAAAGACGGGCTTAATGCTGATGAAAAGCAGGAATGGGAAAAAGTACAGACACGGGTAAAAAGAATTTGCGAAAAAGCAAGTATCGCTAAGGTACCTGTAATGATAGATGCTGAAGAAAGCTGGATACAGGATACTATTGATAAGATGGCGCTGAATATGATGCGTACTTATAATAAGGAAAAAATCATTGTTTATAACACATACCAGCTATACCGCCATGATAAACTGGCATCGTTAAAAGCAGATTTTGCCATTGCCGAAAAGGAAGGCTTTATTTTAGGTGCGAAACTGGTGCGGGGCGCTTATATGGAAAAGGAACGTAAACGGGCTGCTGAAAAAGGTTACTCCTCACCTATACAGCCTGATAAAGCATCGGCTGACAAGGATTATGATGCTGCACTGCGTTTTTGTGTTGAACATATAGATAAGCTGGCTATAGTTGCCGGTACACATAACGAGGATAGCTGTAAGTTGCTGGCTACCTTGCTCGACGCTAAAAAGATAGCGCATAACCATCCGCATATTTATTGTTCGCAATTGCTGGGCATGAGCGACAACCTAAGCTTTAACTTGGCCAATGCGGGTTATAATGTGGCTAAATATGTGCCTTATGGCCCGGTAAAAGCGGTGTTACCGTATTTGTTCCGCCGGGCGCAGGAGAACACCGCCATTGCCGGTCAGATGAGCCGCGAATTGGGTTTGATCATCAAAGAAAGAAAGCGCCGGGGAATTTAAGTGCGGATAACGTCTGTATCAACAGGGGTATGGCCAAGCAACCTGCTTATAGTAAGTATCTGTCCTTTATGGTGAAACTCGTGTGTGATAACGTGAGTAAATAACTGCAATGGCGTAGTAGTTATTAACACGCCAGTTCCGGTGGCGTTTTTGCTAAAAGGCTGGAGATAATTATCCTGATATTTGATGATAAAACTATTTACTACTTCATTTACCCGGGCATAAATATTTTCCAAATCTTCGATTGTATTAATATCCCTCTCATCAAAATATATACCCGAAAACTCCTGATCGAAATATTGCAGCCAATGCAGGTATACATTAGCATTATGTACCAGCAATTGATTGATGGTGCTGCTATTAAACACCTCAACAGGTTTAAACAGGTCGGCATTATTCATATTGTCGCAATAATTCAGCAATACTTGTCGCGCACTTTTAATATCATTATACTGTTCTTGTAATAAACTTATCATAACAAGTTCTCCTGTGCAAATTTTTGCAAGGTGTCCGGCGCTTTCATCAGGTAAGCTCGTATTCCTAACTTTTTCGCCCCTTCCAAATGCTGCGGACTATCGTCAATAAACAAAGTCTCGGCAGGGTTAAGATTATTTTCATCTAATAACTGCTGAAAGAAGGCTGTATCAGGTTTGCGCTTACCTACCAGATGCGAATAATAAACTTTCTCGAACAAATGATCATTCCCTTCAAAATTAAATTCCCGGCGCAAATAGTTCATAATATGCGAGTAATGAATATCATTGATATTACTCATCAGAAAAGTGCGGTATTTTGATTTAAGCTTCAACAGCAACTCATGATTACCCTCGGCAATACCCAATAGCATACTGTTCCAGGCGTCGTCGATTTGCTGGTCGGTGAGATTTTTATTGCCCGTTACTTCCCGCAAGCGGTCGCGAAATTGGGCGGCGGTTATCTCTCCCCTGTCAAACGCGTCAAAAATAGCATCCTGCTGCAGGTGCCCAAAAAACTGATTGGAATTACTGATACCCAATTCACTAAATGCTTTTTGAGCTAGGGTAAAGTCTATACTGAAGATAACATTACCGTAATCGAAGATGATATTTTTAATATTTTGCATATAGTTCTTCCAAAATTCGGCACAAATATGTAACATTGCACCCGGAAAAAGAAGAAGTAAGCTTTTTATCCGCAACCGCGCCTATAGCTCAGTTGGTTAGAGTAGAAGACTCATAATCTTTTGGTCCCTGGTTCGAGCCCAGGTGGGCGCACAAAAACACAAGTTGAGACTGTGGTAGACCCTGTAAATCGTTGATTTACAGGGTTTTTTGTTTTATTCCAATCCTTTTCAATCCTTCCGGATGCACAGCTTTGGCGACCAATCCAGCGACCAAAAATCATTTTTTACTTTTGGTCGCTTTTATGAGTTAAACGATTGATAATCAGTTTTTAAATTGCTTAAATATAGACTAAAAAGCACTCAAAAAGACTGGAAAAAAAGACCAATCCGGCGACCAAAAAGCGACCAGAAATTGATGATTTCTGGAGGTAATTAATCATTTATTCACTTAAAACTGTTAAACGATGAGAACATCGCAGTCATTTGGTGTGCATTTCACCATCAGAAAAGGCAGGGAAAAAGACGGCAAAACGGCCGTTTATGCCAGTATTACCATTAACAAGGAAAAGGTGCTCATTGCCTTAAAACGTTTCGTTGACGTGGACAGCTGGGACAAGGGACATGGTTGTGTCAAGGTAAGATTGCCGGAAGCTAAAGAAACGAACGCTTACCTGGAGGAAGTCAAATTTACGATTACCTCCTACTATCAGCAATTGCAGATCGCGGGAAAGGAAATTACGCCACAACTTGTAAAAGCCTACTTCTTAGGGGAAGCAACTGAGGAGACCCATTCATTGAGCCGGCTGATGGATTATCATTACGAAACGGCATCAGCAGCGCTTACCTGGAGTACGCTCAAACATTACGCGGTAACACGCCGGTACCTGGAGAAATTCTTAAAAGAAAAGCGAAAGACAACCGATATCCGGATCAATGATATCGACTACAAATTCATCATTGATTTTGAAACCTTCCTGCGCAACCACAAACCGGCCGACCATTTCCAACCTATTAATAATAACGGCGTGATGAAACACCTGATCCGCCTGCGTAAAATGACCACGCTCGCCTTCAAGTTGCAATGGATCAGCAAAGACCCCTTTAAGAATTACAAGTTCCGGTATAAAAAGGTCGAGACCGCTTTCCTATCGACTAACGAGTTAAAGACACTGGATAAATATGAACTGGCTTCTGATACGCTCGTGGTTATACGCGATTATTTTCTGTTCGCCTGCTATACCGGGCTATCATTTGTAGACCTGATGAATCTACATGAGGGCAATGTGGTGCGTGGTGAAGACGGGGAGAAATGGTTAAAGCTATTCCGCCAAAAAAGCAACGAGCCTACGAATATTCCTTTATTGGCAACAGCCCAGGAGATCATGGACAAGTATAAAGATAACCCCCGGTCAGTATCGTTAGGAAAGATATTTCCTACGATCACTAATCAAAAGGTCAACGTTTATCTGAAAGAGATCGCCAAGATCGCCGGCATTAAAAAGAAGCTCACCTTCGGCGTGGCACGGCATACGTTCGCCACTACCATTACACTGGCTAATAATGTGCCTATCGAGACAGTAAGCAAAATGATGGGGCATACTAAAATTGCCACCACACAAATCTATGCGCGGGTATTGCTCAAAAAGGTCAGTGATGACATGGGCAAACTTAAAAAGATCATCGAAAACAACCAGGTAAATATTGAACAGGAATAATTCACCAAATAAATCAGATCATGGCAACACCAGATAAATTAATAGAACTATTAACCGGCAAAGTATTCAAAGTTCGCGGCGAAGCCGTAGTACTGGACTTTGACGCCGCCGCCTTATATGAGGTCGGAATAGACCAATTGCACAAAAGTGTTAGCAGGCACCATCAGCGTTTTCCTGAAGACTTTATGTTTCGCCTGGCACCAAAGGAATGGGACGAGATCTGCATTCAAATTTGGGGGGAACGCCGTACCATCCGGTCCAAGCCGCCTGTAGCTTTTACCAACGCCGGTCTATTTATGCTATCCAGCGTTTTAAAAGGTCCCCGCGCTGCCCAAGTCAGCGTGCTGATTATTGAATCATTATTTTCTTATAAAAAAATCATTTCATAAGTTGCCCAATTAGGCAACTTTAATTAAATTTGTATGGAACGAATTAGAAAAGTTATCGTTTACAAAAGATACTTTTTAGATTTCGCAGAAGCGCAGTCCAAACAGGTATACACTAAAATTTTGTGGACATTTGATCTGATAGAAACGGTACCAAGGATACCTGAACAATATCTTAAACATATTGAAGGCACTAAAGGCCTTTACGAAATAAGGGTTGTTTCAGGAAGCGACATTTTTAGGATATTCTGTTTTTTTGACGAAGGGAAATTGGTTGTTCTAATGAACGGCTTTCAAAAGAAGACGATGAAAACACCGGCTAAAGAAATTGCAAAAGCTTTAAAAATAAAGGAGGAGTATGAAAACAATAAATAATGACATCACTACTTTCGATGAATTGAAAGATCGTGAATACGGGCCGATAGGCACTCCGTCCCGCGACCAATATGAGAAAGAGGCAGAGGCCTTTATACTTGGCGTAATGTTAAAGGAAGCCAGGTTAGCCAAAGGGTTGACACAAGAACAATTGGCTGAAAAATGCGGGACCACTAAAGCATACATCTCAAAAGTTGAAAATAACTTGAAAGACGTGAGGATCTCAACATTGCGCAACATTGTAGAAAATGGCCTAAACGGTCATCTGCAATTATCCGTTCAACTGTGATGCTATTTTAGCGTGCTTTCCAAGAAGTTCACAAAATGTGAACTTCTTGTATTTTTTGACTATTATGACATGGTCACCGCGAACTCTATAACCTAATACGAGGCGTCACAAATTGTGTCGCCTTTTTTATTGCCATTCATTTTAGTTCATCTTAATCCTTTTCCACCTAAAAATAACGCCACCCTTTCAAAAGTTGTCATTTTCTGATTTACCGCTTTCCGAATTTTGAAGTCCTTAAAAATCAAGTTATGGACAAAACAACTGAACAAAGATCAAGAATGGGGATGGTTCCGACACGGAACCAGATATTGACCCTTGGTGACCTGGAGGATTTCAAAAATGATATGCTCCAGGAGGTTAAGCGTATCATTAAAGAATGCGCCAGCGGAGCGCCGGGTAAAAAATGGCTTAAATCAGCTGAGGTTAAAAAGCTACTGGGTATCTCACACGGCTTTTTGCAATCGTTAAGAGATAGCGGCGTACTGCCCTTTACCAAGATTGGCGGGTCCATCTATTATGACTACGAAGACATCACCTTTATGATGTCCACCAACAAAAGTGCCTGATGTTTTACCGGCCGGGCCTGTCAGCAGCGTCCGGCCATTTTCTAATTCTATGTTATTTCAAACGCCCAAACGTAAAGCTAAAAGAGTGTCCGCCGAGCGCCGGAAACCCGAATTGATACTTCAGAAAGGGTTCGGCACCGAGATGCCGCCCCAAAAGATCCTGGTGGAAATTTATTTTGATCAAAAAGATCATAGCTCCGAAGCGGCGGCTTTTTATGCGCATTATGAGAAAGCTAACTGGAGCAGCCCTAAAGGCACCCCCTACCGCAACTGGAAGCTCTTAGCCGGAGAATGGATCTTCAATTACGAGCAGGAACAAAAGCTTTGCAAACGACAGCGGGAAAATGCGCTGCTGTCATCTTATTAAACTATAAAATATCAAACCAGCATGGCAAAGATCATCACTATCGCCCATCAGAAAGGCGGCGTAGGTAAAAGTACACTGGCGCTCAACCTGGCGCTTTGTTTTCAGGATCAACTATCGGTACCATTAGTAGATACTGATTTGCAGGGCAGTTTATACCATATCAGAGCGGATTTTCCTGACCTGGCCGTTATCGGCATTGATAAATTGTCTGATATGGGACAATTGGCTTACGACCTCATTATCGTAGATACACCGCCGTATCTGTCGCACAAATTGCCTGAATTATTTGCGCAATCGGATTTTATCCTGGTGCCGACCAAAGCCGGATTTTTTGATGTCATGGCTATCCGTTCTACTATCGCATTGATCAACGAAGCCGGTAGCAAAGCCGGCATCGTGCTGAATATGGTGAAGCCGCGTTCCGGCATCACCCAGGAAGTTGCTGAACTGCTGCAAATGCTCGAGGCCCCATTATTTAATTCCAGGATTCACGACCGGGTGAGTATTGCCCGTTCTTCGATGACCTCCGGCATTTTAAAAAGTGGTGATGCAAAAGCTAAAGCGGAGTTCATGGCGCTTGCCGAAGAACTGGTGGACCAGATAGCGTGATAGCTTTTTATTTAAATAGGAAGCTAGCATAATCGCAAAATAAGATCATAGCTACCTAGCAAGCTATTAAAATAGGATGCTAATGTTATAGCAAACTATAATGATAACAGCGGTCGCTAACAAACTAGCATGATAGCAAATGGAAGATTATAAAAAAAGGTTGGGTGGCCTGGCCAATAAGCTCAAACAGGAAATACCGAAAACGCCGATACAGGAAGTATTGCCGGTTAAGACAACGGCCGCAAAAGAGCCGGAGGTACAGTTTAATAACCGCATACCGAAAGCGCTGTTGAAACGCGTTAAAGCATACGGCCTGGAACAGGAATTATCACTTCAGGACATCAATATCCAGGCCCTTGAACTCTATCTCAGCCATAAGGCGAAGCCAACATAAACTACAAAAAATGCCGAATAAAACACTGACAGCAGGATCAAACTGCCCGCTTCGCAGCAGTCAGCAAGATGTACGATTGTGTCACAATCGAATCTTGCCCTCCGCGCCCCGAGTGCTGCGGGTCCAGGCAAAAAGCCTCCGGAGTCGGCTTTTTAAAACAACAGACAATGGACAAACAGGAAGATAAACGCATACGCTGGAAGAACCTGCGGTTTAAACCGGACGAATATCAATTGCTCGAAACGCGTTTCAAAAAGACCCGCTTTCGCAAGTTGAGTGAATACATGCGCAGCGTGCTTTTGGAAAAACCGGTAACCGTCAATTACCGGGATAAAGCGATGGATGACGTACTGGAGGAATTGATCCTGTTGCGGCGTGAACTTAATGCCATCGGAAATAATTTGAACCAGGCCGTCTACCAGATCAACGCCGCCCATGGCAACGCAGACGCCCGGCTATGGTCACACTTGCTGAGTACGATCACCGGCAGGGTCGAGCCATCGATCAATCAGATCAAAGAACGAATGAACGAATACGCAGAGCTATGGTCGCAAAAATTAAAAGCGGTAAAAGCCTGATTGGCGCGCTTAATTACAATGAAAATAAAGTAAAAAAGGGTAAAGCAGAGCTGATCGTTGCGACAGGCTATCCTAAAGATACCGCCGACCTCAGCTTTTATGATAAGCTGCTGCGGCTGACCGACCTGGCCGAAAGGAATGAGCGCACCAAAACCAACACGGTGCATATCTCCCTGAATTTTGCGAACGGCGAAAACTTGCCCGATGACAAACTTCAGTCGATCACTAGTGATTATATGCAGGGCATCGGTTTTGGCGACCAACCCTGTTTAGTTTACCGGCATTTGGATGCCGGGCACCCGCACGTTCATATTGTTACCACCAATATTAAAAAAGACGGTTACCGGATCAGCCTGCACTATCTCGGTCAAAATGAATCAGAGAAAGCCCGTAAGTCTGTCGAGATCAAATATGGCCTGATCAAGGCGGAGGACCAGCCCAAACAAAAACCTGATTTAAAAGCAGATATATCCCCGGCGGAATATGGTAAAGCGGAAACCAAAAGGGTAATCACCAATATCCTGAGCTTTATGTTGAGGGCCTATAAGTTTACCAGTGTTACCGAACTCAACGCGGTTTTACAACAGTATCATATACAGGCTGACCGGGGTTCCAAAGATTCGCGTATGTATGCCCACGAAGGCTTGGTTTATTGGCTGCTGGATAAACAGGGTAACAAAATGAGTGTACCGATCAAGGCCAGCACGATCTATGGCAAACCCACGCTCAAAACACTGGAAGAAAAATTCAGGCTCAACCAGCAATTACGGAAACCATTTAAAGCGGAACTCATCAAACTCATTGACCAGGCATTGGCTAAACCGCAAACCAAACGCAGTTTTCAAAGAGAGCTCAAAGCAAAAGGTATCCAGGTCATTCTTCGTCAAAATGAAGAAGGCCGCATTTACGGGGTGACTTTCATTGACCAGCAAAATAAAGCGGTATTCAATGGCAGCGACCTCGGCAAAGCCTACAGCGCGAACTTACTATCCGCCAAATTTCTGCCGGAAACCCAAACTAAGGTGGTCAAAGCCCAACAAACCGAAAACGACGCCGTCCATCCAAGCACCTCCGATAATGATGAATTGTTAGGCATCTTATTCGCGGCGGAGCGGGAGGACCTGGCTGCGCTCAACAAATTCAAAAAGAAGAAACGTAAAGGACTAAATCTTTAACGCCATGCAAACCGGAGAGAACGAACAAGCCCTCAGAAAGATCATCGACTTTACACGATTGCTCAGCATCGCCATATTACTGATCCATTTTTACCTGATCTGTTATCCGTTATTTCAGCAATTGGGTTTCACGTACAGGATTGTTGACCATCTGATGTTCAATATTGCTAAGCTGCCCATTTTTAAAAGCCTATTGATTGCTAAACTTAGCGCATTGGGTTTGCTGATTGTTTCGCTCATTGGTAGCAAGGGCAAAAAAGACGAAAAGATCAGGCCGCGCGCCATTATTGCGTACATGCTGACCGGTTTAACGCTTTACTTGGCGGCAGACTGGTTGGTGATTCTTCCCTGGTTTTATATGGGGTTAAGTTCGCTCGGTTATATTTTATTTATGAATGGCGGTGGCCTATTGTTCCGTAGGTTAAAGCTGAAATTAGGCGGTGATATCTTCAATAAGGAAAACGAAACATTTCCCCAGGAAGAACGACTGCTTGAAAATGAATACTCCGTTAATCTACCGGCCAGGTATCAGTTAAAAGGCAAAGAGCGGAGCAGCTGGATCAATATTATTAACCCTTTTCGCGGCACCTTAGTTGGCGGTAGTCCGGGGGCAGGAAAGTCCTATTTTGTGATTCGGCATATCATCACCCAGCATATCGCTAAAGGATTCAGTATGCTGATTTATGATTTTAAATACGATGACCTTTCCAGGATCGCTTATAACGCGCTCCGCAAACACGGCGGCCGTTCGTTCTATGTCATCAACTTTGAAAAGATCATGCACCGCAGCAATCCGCTGGAGCCGGATACGATGCAGGATATTACCGATGCAATAGAATCAGCACGGACGGTCATGCTCGGGCTGAACCGGGAATGGATCAAAAAGCAGGGCGATTTCTTTGTCGAATCGCCGATCAATTTTGTGACGGCACTCATTTGGTTCCTTAAAAAATACGGGCATGGCAGGTATTGCACGTTGCCGCATGTGATCGAATTATCATTGGTAGACTACAAAGAATTATTTGCGGTGCTGAGTAGTGAACCGGAGATCGAGGTACTGATCAATCCATTTATGTCGGCCTGGAAGAATGAGGCTTATGAGCAGTTGGAAGGACAGATCGCCAGTGCGAAGATCAGTTTAGCCCGATTGTCCTCTCCACAACTCTATTATGTATTAAGCGGCAATGATTTTTCGCTGGACATTAATAATCCAAACGATCCAAAAGTGGTTTGCCTGGCGAACAACCCGCAAAAGTCGCAGGTCTATGGCGCTGTACTTTCGCTTTATATTAACCGCATCAATAAGCTCGTTAACCGCAAAAAGCAGCAAAAATGCAGTCTGATCTTCGATGAGTTTCCGACCATTTATTTTAATGGCATTGATAACCTTATTGCTACGGCGCGTTCCAACAAAGTAGCGGTTACGCTGGCTGTGCAGGACTATAGCCAATTAAAGAAAGATTATGGCCGTGAGCAGGCTGAGGTCATTATGAATATTGTCGGCAACATCGTTTGCGGACAGGTTACCGGGGATACCGCCAAGCAGCTATCCGAGCGTTTCGGCAAGATCAACCAAGTCAAGGAAAGCGTATCTATCAATGCTGTGGATACTTCGGTAACCCGGTCCACGCAACTGGATTACGCGATTCCTGCTTCTAAAATAGCCGGTTTATCATCTGGTGAATTTGTCGGTATGGTTGCTGATGATCCAACCAACAAGATCGACCTCAAAACTTTCCACTGCCAAATACAAAATGATCACGATGCCATCAGCCGGGAAGAACAAAATTTCCGGGATATCCCCGCCGTGCCTGCAGTCAGCCCCGCCGAGGTCCTGATGACCTATCAGCGGATCAAAGCAGACATTAAAACACTAATTGAAACAAATACATCCAACTATGAGAGTTAGTCTAAGAAAAAAGCCGATGAGCAAAGGCCGTGTCGCTCTTCTCCTGGATTATTCACCGAAAGTGATCAATCTGGTAACCGGCAAGAAAAGGCGTTTCGAATATTTGAAATTGTATCTATTTGTTCAGCCGAAAACCAACCTGGAAAAACAGCATAACCGGGAAACCGAACACCTGGCAGAAAATATACGCGCCCACCGCCAACTCGATATGCAAGCAGCATTGCATGGCTTCGCCCCGGATTATAAACGCTTGCAAAGTTTTAATGCATACTTCCGCCGACTGGCCAATCGGCAGCGCGGGATGAATCGGCATAACTGGGACAGCGCCGTGCGTTATTTTGAAAAATTTGCGGATGGTGATATCCGTTTTATAGATATTGATTTATCGTTGTGCGAAGATTTCAAGGCGTATTTACGGAGTGGGCCTAAGCTACGGGAAGCACGGGCGGGTATCGGGCATAATAGCGCCTTAAGTTATTTCAATAAATTCCGCAACGCACTGAAGCAGGCTTGGCGCGAAAAACTGGTGCTGGACGATTTTTATGCGCTCAGCCGCGGTCTGAAAGAACGTGAGGCACTGGTAGAATTCCTAACCATGTCGGACATCCGGTTATTGCTCCAGACACCCGCCAGCAGTGAACTGTGCAAACGGGTCGTTTTATTTGGCATTCTGACGGGCCTGCGTTTTTGCGATATCCACGCCCTGATCTGGCAGGAAGTTCGGGGAACAGCCGATCAATACTATTTGCAATTCAGCCAGCGAAAAACCTTGAAAACGCAACATATGCCCATATCCAATCAGGCATATGAATTACTGGGTGAACGGGAACTACCGGGAAGCCGAGTTTTTAAAAAACTTTATTATAACCAGATCCGCGATTTTCTGGTGCAATGGCCGGCGCAGGCAGGCATCACCAAGCACCTTACCTTTTGTTGCCTCCGGCATACCTATGCCACCTTGCAGTTGAATAACGGTACAGATATCTATACTGTTTCCAAGATGCTGGGACACCGTCATGTGAAAACGACACAGCGCTATACACGTCTGCTTGATCAAAAGAAACGGGAAACAACAAACCGTATTATTATCGACGGCATTTAACGTCCGTTAATCAAACCAGGAATCCGGGATTAAAGCACGATCGTCGGCATTTTCTTCATTATCGCGCCAACGTTTTACTCTAATTATATTTTCATACCCAGTCCAGGCATATTCCCCAACGTGTTCCAAAATGATGATTTGTAATTTCCCCTTAGTTCTAACAACGGCGGAGTTGAGTGCCTCAAAAATGCGACGTACCCGCGTAACATCTTCACTTTTTTCACTAATTTCCACATCAGTTTCGGGGAAATAAACCTGGGTAGGTTGGTCGAAAAATACAAAACTGGGTACCGGATGCTTTTTCTTGCTCAAAAAGAACTCTTGAAAGGCCAAAATGGTAGAAATATGGTAGGCCATATAGTTTGAGCCGGAACCAATTTCATATAAAGCGTCCGTACGCCCGGAATCCGATACAAAGGTTAACGTTAAGTCTCTCTCATTAAATTGTATTAGTTCGGCGTAGTTTTCTGCTTTAAATATTTCTGCATAGTAAGATATCGCGTCCGTGATCGTTTTTTTTGCCCGTTTAACCTTGTTCTCTATGACGCTCTGATTAATCTGCTGGTTAATTGCGGTCCGCCTGACTTCTAATTTCTTTATCTGCTCTTCGGCTGTCGTGTCTTTTGAAAAAGTTTCATAGCTATTTAACTCACTCTCGATCATACCGGCAAAACGATAAATAGTATTGATCGTATTTAATCTCCGATTATCATCGTTTCCACTTTGCCTTAAAACATTCAATTCTTGCCTAACCTGATTCAATCGTTGCAACAAATCCCTTATTTCACTTGAAACCTTCCTTTGTTCACTTTTTAAAACTGTAACATTGTCATTTAATTGGGTTCCTGTAGAAATAATTTCATTATTGGTAGTTATTAATTTTTGTAAATATGATTTACCAGAATCTGTTTTTGAGAGACAAAACGGACATTGTTCCTCATGTTTGGTTAAAAGGTCATTAAACCAACTGGTTGTTTTTAAGCGGCCATGTTGCTGAAGTAAATCATCGCGATAATTAGCATTACTCTCTATTAACCTGTTTAGTAATTCCTGCCTGTGCTTCAAGTTTTGAAGATCATAGGCAATATTCAGTTCAAGACTCGTTAACTCTGTAATTCTGTTAGAGGTGGTTGCGATCGCATCCATAGAAACTTGCAATACCACCGGCGAGTCTACTTCTCCTGGAATCCGCTTCAACCTGTCGATAAAATCTACTGTAGTCCAATTATCATCAGGGTAAGGTTCATTTCTAAGCAAACCGAACTCTTTTGCTTGATTGTAAAATCCGCGAAGCTGACCTATCAACCTGTTGAGGCTGCGCATTTTTTTATCCATTTCCCGATTAAGGTCGTACAAATCTCTTTCGATTTGTCGCAATTCCTCTTTTAGTTCCAAATAGATATTATCGACTGCCTGTAATATGTAATTAAAAATCGAAATAAGCTTTTGCCTGTGAGCCATTTGATCTGTTCGGTAAAATAGCGCCGATTGATTAGCGATAATATATTGTGGCTGAAATAAAAAAGACGTGAGGTCCCGAAAACTTGGGTGGGAATCAAACCCGACCTTTGCGCCCTCTTCTGCGAAGTTTAAATCGCTTAAACCGGCAATATTATTAAGACGCGACTTTACTTCATTGACATTACAGTTACTGATAATAGCCGACGGTATCTTGAGATCACTCCCTTCCCTTATATACATATCTCCCGAGGCGATTAATTCTCCGGGCTCTTTTCTGGCGACAATAACTTCAAGATTGTTTTCTAAAACAATATGAAGGCCAAACCATTCTGTGTGATTTCTTATTTTTCGGGTCGGTATTCTGCATTTGCCACTGCCTAAACAATAATCAGTTATGGCAATTAAAGTAGATTTTCCTTTTTCACTGCCTCCTGTGATGACGTTTACTTTATTCAGCGAAAAATCAATCGTACGAATACCCTTTTCAGTATCTTTTGGTAAAAGAAAAATAGATTTAATTTTAAATTCCATTAGAACCGAAGATTAAAATATAACATGATTTCTGACTGATTAAAAAGACCGAACCAAGCCCCGATTCGTCTGGAAGCATTAATTATATCATTGTACTCGTAGTTTTTGATAACGGATTCTTTCACTTTGGCAGGCAGGCCTTTTGCGATCGGAACGATAATGGCATTTTCACGGTCATAATAAAAAAGCTTTGACACTGAACCAAGATAAACGGACTGAAGTGTGAGGTCAGCCATGCCCTCCATTCGCTCTTGTAGTCCTGAAAACAAATCCTTTCTTTCTTCCAACGCGCGCAAAAGGCTGCCTTCTCTAAAATTTCGTTCCTTTATGCCAACAACTACCCGCTTATTAAAACATAATGGTATCACCGGCATAGTCATCAGCAAGGACGGTGCTGCATGCTCTTTGTTGTTGAGTTTGAAATTTTTGGAAAATTCCCAGATTACATGTGCGCCCAAAACTTTGTTTTGGAAAATATCAAATTCGTTGAGCATATTATTTCTTTACTTTATCTTTTAGTTTTTCCCACTCAGGATGCCATCCCAGACGGGTTTCGTCCGCCAAGTAATGGTATGTTCCTTTATGAGTATAACCCTGTTCGGGTTCATAGTTATTCAGTTTTCCTTTATGTAATAAAGAGAAATAATAAACTTCATAGCCTATTTTTACAAAGTCTGCTGCATTGGCAAACCTGAATTTTGGGCGGGAAATAGAAGTCCAGTGACTGATCAGATCATCAAAATATAAATCGAACTTTTGTTTGGGTATTTCCGCATCCTGGGCGAAACGACTGCGTTCCGAAGCAGCTCTTACAAAATCGTGAATCGCCTCTATAATCTCTTCCTCTGTACAACCAATTTTCTTTAGTTGCTCTACATATGTTTTTCCCCGGTTTTTCGCTATATCTGTTGAACTTACAGGTAAGGAATCCACAGCTTTTTCAAAAAAGGATTTCTTTTTGAAGGTAGCAAGTAGTTCAGCGTACTGATTATTAAATGCCTTAACACTAATCCATCCAGGTTGGCGATTTTTCCATTGCGTAATCAAGCAATCTGAAACAAATCCGAAAAGTCCCTGATAGATATAGTCAAACGGGATGTCTTCCGCCAGACTCAGGTTGTTTTTAAGCGTAGTTTTCTCCTGATGGATAGAATGCTCATAAGTGCTGTCTAGTACAACTATTTTGTCAATAATTTGGACAAGTTTATCAGTCGGGCAGTTTTGAACTATCTGGCCAAAAGATGATAATGATTTTGGCAATGTACCCGCTTTTTGCTTGAGCTGATCAGCAAGAGCAATGATCGGAGCATTTTTTCCTTTTCTATTTTCTTCACTTGCAGTTGTTGCTTTACTTAATTTTAAGACCAACCTGTTGATTGGCAATTGCTTGTTGGTCAAAAAAGAAAATATTGCTTTTGTTACGTCAATTCTGCCGCTGGTGACAGCCTCGACCCAAATGCTTAAAGTTTTCCAAAGATCAATGCTGCTATCTGCATAGGGTATTTTAGAAGTCTGACTATGTTTAGCCTGTTCATAGATGGTTTTTATATCAGCCCCATCAATAAGACGAACACTTATATCGTCGTCTACTTCAACACCGACCAGCGTCTCACTGTCAGACGAACTTAACCAGATCAATGCTCGTTGTATTTGATAAAGGAATCCTAAAATACTGCCATCTGCACTATGGAGATTATTGGGATTACTCATGTTTATAGTTGAAAATGATAAAGTTATAGCAATGTTAAAGTTATCTTTTTTTAACAAAAAATAAAATAGTTCACTTCCAATACCAACAGGTGCATTTTCAAGCATAAATATACATTGAAGGAAATTGTAATTTTTAGTTAGGGAGGATGAAGTCATCAATGAAAATTCCGCCCTTTATGGAAAGCGCCTTCAGCGGGTGGCGTCGACCGCCCGTCATAATTGACCGGCTTAGTGGTTTCATCGCCACGGGCCAGGGTTTGCGGCAAGTCTGTTTCGGTCAGGCTGCGCAACAACGCGGTGAGATTAAAGCACCGGCGTACCACCAGATGGGTGACACCATTGGCCACCTGTAATTTACCCATGACCATGAGTAATTTGGACTGGACGATCTCTTTGCGGTATTCGTCGAACAATTGCTGCCAGACCACCAGGTTAGCGGAGCCCGTCTCATCTTCCATCGTCATAAACAATACGCCTTTAGCCGTGCCGGGACGTTGCCGCACGGTGATCAATCCCGCCAGCCGGACAAAGTCACCGTCTTTATAACGCGCCAGGTCACTGATCCGCACATTACGCAGACGGCTTAACTGGCCCCGTAACAAGCCTACCGGATGAGCTTTGAGCGAAAGGCCGGTAGAGATATAATCCTGCACCACATGCTCGCCGCGGCTCATCAGCGGCAAAGGCACAGTATCTTCCAGCACGGTTTCGGAGACCTGCCCTTCAAACAGGCCGATGGGCCGGTCAGCCAAAGCGGATACTTCCCACAGCGCCATTCTCCGGTCGGCGCCGAGCGAGCGGAAAGCATCCGCGTCGGCAAGCTTTTCCAGCGCGGCTTCGGGTACACCGGCAGTTCGTAACTGGTCGATATGCCGGTAGCCGTCCCCGCGCATGGTCGTGAGGGTCAGCATATCGGTTTCTTTCAGCCCTTTGACCTGCCGGAAGCCGAGGCGGACGGCGTAGTAATGATAATTTTTGGTTTCCAGCGTATTGTCCCAGTCCGAATAGTTCACATCCACCGGCAGGACCTGTACACTATGTTCCCGCGCGTCCCGCACGATCTGCGCGGGCTGGTAAAAACCCATCGGCTGACTGTTGAGCAGGGCCGCGCAGAAGACATCGGGGTAATAACATTTGAGCCAGGAAGAGATGTAAACCAACAGGGCGAAAGAAGCGGCATGGCTTTCCGGGAAACCATAGCCTTCAAAACCCTGTAATTGCTTGAAAATGCGACGGGCGAAATCTTCTTCGTAACCTCTTTCCAGCATACCCGCCACGATCTTTTCTTCATAGAATTTGAGTTTGCCATTGGCTTTGAAGGAAGCCATACTGCGACGCAATTGGTCAGCTTCGGCAGGCGTAAAACCGGCAGCAACAATAGCGATCTCCATCGCTTGTTCTTGAAATAGTGGTACACCCAATGTTCGTTTTAGAATCTCTTCCAGTTCCGGTTTCGGGTATTCCGGCAATTCCTCTCTATTGCGCCTGCGCAGGTAGGGATGCACCATATCGCCCTGGATCGGGCCCGGGCGGACAATAGCTACTTCGATCACCAGGTCGTAAAAGCAACGTGGTTTCAGCCGTGGCAGCATGGACATTTGCGCGCGGCTCTCGATCTGGAACACGCCGATGGTATCGGCCGCGCAGATCATGTCATAAACTTTTGGGTCATCCTGGGGAACGTTAGCTAACGTGAGCTTGATACCATAGTGTCGGAGCACCAGGTCAAAGGCCTTGCGGATCATGGTGAGCATCCCCAGGCCCAGTACATCGATCTTTAGGATGCCGAGGTCTTCGAGGTCGTCTTTGTTCCATTCGACCTGGGTGCGATCGACCATGCGGGCATTCAGCACCGGGCAAAAGTCCGATAATTTGCCTTCCGTGATTACGAAACCGCCCGTATGCTGACCCAACTGCCTCGGGAAGCCCATGAGTTCGCAGGTGAGTTCCAAAACTTTGCGAATGACCGGGTCATGCGGATTGAGCCCCTGGCCGCGCAAGCGTTCTTCATCAAAGCCTTCCTCATAAAAATCCCAGATGGTCGCGCCAATGCGTTTGATGGTGTCTTCGGAAAGGCCCATGGCTTTGCCGACATCGCGGATGGCGCCTTTGTGCCGTTCCTGAGTGACGGTCGCTACGATGGCCGCCCGGTCGCGGCCGTAGTCCTCATAAATAAACTGGATGATCTCCTCCCGGCGCTCGTGCTCATAGTCCACATCAATGTCAGGCCATTCATCCCGCGCGTCAGACATGAAACGGGAAAACAGTAAACGCGATTTGGCCGGGTTAACGGCCGTGATACCTAAACAAAAACAAACGGTAGAATTGGCTGCCGATCCGCGGCCCTGGTGCAGGATGCCCCAATCTTCGGCCTGCTGGGTGATCTGATGTACGCGCAGAAAGTACCAGGCGAGCCGGCGCTTTTTGATAAAGACCAGTTCAAATTCGATCTGCTTTTTTTGTTTTTCGGGTAAAGGGTCGCCAAATAAGGCTTTGGCTTTTTCCCAGGTCAGGTTTTCCAGCCGCTGCTGCCGGGTCAGGCCGTTTTCCAGTACTTCTTCGGGCTCCAGGTATTTGAGCATATCCAGTGAAAAAGTGCAGGATTCGGAAATGTATTGGGTATTAGCCAATGCTTCCGGATAAGTGCGGAATAACCGCTCAATTTCGCCTAATGGTTTTAAAAAACGGTCGGCATTGGGATGCAGTAAATAACCTGCCGTATGGATCGTGCATTTTTCACGGATGCAGGTCAATATATCCTGTAGTTCCCGGCGCTCGGCGGTATGGTAATGCACATCTCCTGTAGCGGCTAATGGCACACCGGTTTCCTTTAAACGGAACAATCGTTTGCTGTCCTGGCCCTGGTAATTAAAGGAGGCGGCAACATACAAAGCCTTACCAAAATTCTTTTTGTATTCAGCCAGATCAGTCAAAAAGTGTTGATCAAATTCAAACCTATTATTTAATCGTTCCGGGGGAACCGCGACAAACAAAAGGCCTTCTGCATACTGATACACATCGGCTTTATACAATTCGCATTTGCCTTTTTCGGTACGCAGGTTGCCCAAAGTTAATAAGGCTGATAAGCGGGCGTAAGCCACATGATCCGTTGGGTAAGCCAATAGACTGGTACCGTCCATCAGGTCCAGGCGACAGGCGGGGATAAACCGGATGCCGGCTTGTTTGGCTTCCGTATGTGCCCGGACAATGCCGGCCAAAGAATTACGGTCAGTAATGGCTATAGCGGAATAGCCCAAAGCAGCGGCCTGGGTGACCATTTCCTGCGGGTGTGAACCCCCGCGCAGGAAACTAAAGTTCGAAGTGACCTGTAATTCCGTGTAGTTCATGCGAAATAACCATGTAAGTACCAGCGTGCATCGTCGCTGTCGTAATGCCCGGAACGAAAGACCCAATAGCGGCAGCCTGTCGTATCTTCTAAAATGTAATAATCCCGGTGTTCCCCTTTATCGTGCCACCATTCGCGGCCGATGCGTTCCGGCCCGTCGGCTTTGGCGATGGTGTGCCGTTTGTCCTTATGAACAAAAACTTTGGGCGGGTGATCGGGCACGAGCGCCATCACCTCAATAAGCTCTGGCGGGGATACCAAAGAGATCGGGCGCGGTAGTTCTGGCCAGGCCGCTTGTGGTTCTTCGGTCAATGAGCCGGCTATTTTAAAAGAGCGTTCCGGCCAGTGGTTTTCCGAGGGCAGGTAACGTTTGATGGCATTAGCGCCCACCTTGCCGGCGATACGGTCCAATAATTCGGCCAGTGCCGTATCGGCCAAACCTTTAGGGTCCGCCCATATTTGTTCCTGTACGGTTTCCATGTCTTCGACACGCGGGGCTTCCAACACAAATAATTCAATTCCTAATGCCGGTTCGATCTTATCGATCTGTAATTTGAACAAGCGCAACAGGTGGGATACGCTATGCGAACCTTTGGTCGTTGTGATGCCCACCTGTACTTTTTTGCCATCAATACGATGACATTTGAGGATGGCTTTGCGTACACCCTTACCTTCGGTTTGCAGACGCAGGCAGAGTCTTTCTAATAGTTTTTCAATCGCGATCTCGATACCCGGCGCCAAACGGATGGGTTCCAGACAGAGCAGCCGTTCGCTATAAGGTACGGGTGGTACGATGGGTTCCCAATATTCTTCTACTTTACCCAATGCCTGATCGATACGGAGCAATAAACCGGTGCCAAAACGCCGCCGCAAAGCTTGCGGCGCGGTCGCCAGTAGAGGAGCTATGTTCCTAAAACCCAGTTTTTGCAATCGCTCCAGGACTTCCGGTTCCAGCCTTAAAGCCGCGGGCGGCAAGGCTGCAATAGCGGCTCTTTGTTCATGATTAGCGATAATAGGCCGTTTTTGGGCAAAGCGAACTACGCCCCAGGCTGCGCCGGGGGTATCGGCAATCGCGGCGCGGGCATCAAAACCCGCCTCCCGTAATTTGAGTACAATTTCTTTCAGGTAACCGCGTTCGCCGCCCCAAAGATGGGCACAGCCACTGATATCTAATAGCAAGCCATCAGGCAGATCCAGACTTACAATTGGCGTATAACGGAGACAACCCAAGCCCAGCAAACGTAAAAGTTTAGTGGCTTGTCCCGGTATTTCATCAATCACGACCAATTCGCTGAAAGCTGCCCGCGCATCTGCAACCGCCATGCCGGTAAAAGCGCCTTCGCGTTCAGCCAGTATACTGGAAGCGGTAATGATGATCTTATTTTTAACCGGCGCGGCAAGCACAAAAGGCAGTTCTTTTAATTCAGGCCGCCGCCGCGCTATCCCGTCCGTCAGCAAATGCCGGAACCATATGGCCATATAGCGTCTTTGCATCTCAACCTACCTGCCTTTCTGCTACAAAAACGTCTTCTTCGACTGGTACAAAATGCTGATCCTGCCATTCCAATACATAAGAACCCGTTTGGCCGTTCCGTACTTTGAGCAAATCTACTTGCCAGCGTAAGAAACCTAAACCGGGCAATGCGCCCAAGTCCGTACTGGGCAAGGCGCTGATTTGCCAGCGTGCCGCGCAAGCGGTAGAACTTAATTTGGCCTTTGCGTTGCGCAAGACAAAACCTGTTACCCGGCTTTGTTCTACCGCCCGCTGAAAGCGCTGGGACTGTTTAAAGTCCATGTCTTTGAGTTCGCAAACTACGGCGGTCAAACCGCCGCACTTCAGCGCTTCTTCCATCACCCACAAGGCGTCCTTGTCTTTCCCTAAATTAATAAAAATGACGCGGTGCGGTGCTACCCCAAATGCCGCCAGTGCCGGGGCAAATAAACGCCGCCGCCCGATCCAGACACAAATCCCGCCTTCCTGCATTAATAAAGACAGTACGCCTGTCACAAAGCCGCCCGAAGCTGCCGCCTGCTCCCGGTCGGCACAAACCAGTTCATGCACCGTGCTTTTCGGAAACACGCCATTAGGAAAACCCGCTTCCAGCGGCCCCAAACCTAAAGTCTCCCGCCGCCCGCTAGCCGGCGCTTTATAGCCTTCCCATTGCAAAATATCCTTTTGCAGCCTTTCGATCAGTTGTTTGTTCGCATCGGCCATGACATTAAATTTGGGACTGTAAAGTTATGCTAATATTTTTAGCATTTTACAAATTATTTCTACATTTGTTTTGATGAATGCCTGGTTGAAAAGAAAGAACGGCCCTGATGAGGTCATTAATGTGGTTCCGGATACCGAATGCCCGGATGCGGCATTGGTGTATCATTTGTACGTAGCTGTTGATGAAGCCTATTTAGGCCGGATCCTGTTTGACAATGCGGGCTATTGGATCTATGATGGTGAGGTATTGACCGTTGATGAGCAGGAGCAGTTAGGCAAATTCATTCAGTACAATATGGAGGTGTTATGGAGCAGTTGAGTTTTTTCGCGGAAGCGGGACAGAGTAAGGGATTACCGAAGGAATTACTGGAATATTATCCAGGGTTTATTGATCAGCCAACCAGCGATATATTGCTACAAAAATTTATCGCGGAAATGCCCTGGAAACAGACGAAGCAGAAAATGTGGGATAAGGAATACCTGACGCCGAGATTGACGGCCTGGCACGGGGATGTCGGCACGGATTATTCAGTATCGGGCAAAATCTCCAACCCTAATCCCTGGACACCGGAGTTATTAATGCTCAAGGAAAAAGTGGAGGCCGTAGCCGGTATTAAATTCAATAGCGTTTTGCTGAATTATTACCGGGATGGCAATGATTCGGTAGCCTGGCATAGTGACCGGGAAAGCGTGTTGGGTAAAAACCCTGTTATTGCTTCGGTTAGTTTTGGGCAAGTACGTAGTTTTGATATCCGTAATAAAGCGGATCATCGCGAACATTATTCGGTAAAACTGGAGCATGGCTCTTTTTTACTAATGAAAGCCGGGCTTCAGGAACACTGGGAACACCGGATCGCCAAATCCGTTAAACCAATGAGGACCCGCATCAATCTAACCTTTAGAGTAGTTATCTGAATTATATGAATGAGCCGTTTAATTTACCCATCATTTACCAAGGCGAGGAACAGGAGTTCAAAGCCCGTTTTGAACGGTGGGGCTATACCCACCGTATCGCGGTGCTGATCGGTGACGTAACCTTAACGTTTGAACCGGATGAAGAAGCCGGTTATCGCGCCTTAGCGACGCAGCCGGTGGATACCCATTTGTTAAGCATTGTGGCTGAAAAACTCGCTAAACTCAGTGAAAGCAATTAACCCTTAGCTACTTTTCGCGTAGGATGTTTAAATTTGGTAATGCTCACGATGGAACAATACGATGCGCTTGAGGATGCTGAAAAAGCGGCGGCCATTTTACAAGGCGAGTTTTTAGCTGACCGGGAAGAGAACGGCCTGATCGTCCAATTGTACAGTGTCGGTTCCTTTTATGGGGAATTGTATTATGATCCTTTAGCCAACAAAATACTGCGTTGGCGGGCATTCGAAGGTACACAGCAATTAAGTCCTTATCTTGCGCACATTCGCTTTAACGCCCGTTGATATTTTTTTTAATTTTTAGGAATGAAGATGGAAAATAATGACGATTTGAAGGACGGCGATGCTTGCATCGTGATCAATGGGACTCACAAAGGTAAGACCGGAGTAGCAACGGATTTTCATACCAGCAAGACCGGACATGTGACCATTACCGTCGCACCCGCTAACGGGGACAGGTTCAAGACGCTTGCCCGGAATGTAAAAAAACAATAAGCACGAGTCAATTGATGTCGGACTGGCACGGTTGATCTAATCGCAGACATGCAACCAGTGGCCGTCGCAGTCTTCGATAATAAATTCCCGTCCGTAGGAGCGCTGCATGATCTCCTGCTGTATCTTGGCACCTTTGGCGGTCACTTCTTCGTAAAATGCTTCTATTTCAGGTACCCAGATCAGGAAATCGGGTGTACCGCAACGGATGCGGTCATTGATATGCGGGTTGATATCTTCAGCTCCGCCAAAATGAATCTGGAACCCGTCGCGTTTGAGCATAACATAGGCCGTACTTACTTCGGACGGAAAGAAGCCGATGAGTTTAAAGCCCAGGACGTTTTGATAGTATTCGGCTGTTTTTTTGGCATCGCTAACCACGACTTGCGGGGCGATACCGGCGAGGATTGGTTTTGACATCACTAAAGATAATCAATATGGTCTATTCTTTAAAAATCGCCATGGGATCAAATCCCAGGTTCGCGATCAATTGGTCATGGCTGACCTTACGTTGCGGCAACAAGGCCCGTTTTTCGGTCGGCAGATTGGGCATCCAATAGCAAAGCAACTGGTCGTTGTACTTGATGATTTTATAATAATGGCTGGGCAATGTTACCGTTATACCGTTTTTGGTATAAGTTCGCTGGCTGCCAAAAGTGCCACACCAGATGCGCACACTGTCTGTTTGATCGGTTAGTTTACGGCAGAGTTCTTCGGTCGCGATCTCCGTTCCGATATTCTGTCCCTGGTATTCCATTCCGGCATTAAAAGTATAGGTGTCCGAGAGGATAGCGCCGTTAATATCATAAGCCAATAAGATCCAGGCCTGGCAGTGCCCTTTGGCGATCATGTCCGGTGATTCCACATTCGCTTGTTTATACACTTTGGTCTCGTCGGGTTGGCCATCAGCGGCATGCCAGGCGGCGTAAATACCGGTGCGGGGCACATTACCGTTTTCCTGTTGTAGGCGGTGGACTTTGGTATAGACGTAATAAGTGACCAGCGGCATATGCTTTGCCGTATCAGCGATGGACCGGTAATAAGGGTTGACCCAAAGTTTACAGGCGGGGCAGAAGTCTGATGGAAGGGTCGGATATTGCTGGTAAAGCGCTTTGACGTAGGCCGCGTTGATCGTTTGTGCGCTAGCCGAAATGGCAAAAGCGCAAAGCAGCGCGATAATGATCTGTTTTTTCATCAGGAATGGTAAGGTACACTAAAGATAAATAAAAGTCCCCAAACACTCGCTGCCGGGGACTTTCAACCTAAACCTTATCACAATAAAACCGGCAAGAATGCCAGTTCTTTAAGATGTGGCAAATTTAATATTAAACTTTCATTTTAGCGCCTTTGCGTTGCTTTTTTACCGGCGCATCCTCCTGGGTCTGCGCTGTCTTTTGGGATGCTTTAGCTTCCGGTTTTTTGTAATGTTCCAGCTGTTGCGCTTCGCCTTTCCAATTGGTCAGGTTGATCCGGTGTTCGGCGGGATTCGCTTCAAGAAACAGCTTCACTTCTTTGCCATCTTTCATAGCGGTGACTTGGTGGCGGTTGCCTTTTTCCAGCGACTTCATCAGTTTTTCGCGGTTACCGGGTTCATCAATGCCAACGATGTCCATTTTGTCAATGGCTCGTTCTGGTTTGTAATTCCAGCCATCGGTAAACGGACGTAGTTTATAATTGCCGTTCTCTGTTTTGTTCTCTCTATCGATAATGATCCAGGCATTATATTTTTCACCTTCCAAATTTTCGAGCTGTTTGTGAACAGCCCTGCCCTCCATCAGGTTATACGCTTCTTTAGCGGTGATCGCGCCACTTTTATTAATATAAAAAGCTTGCTGCATATCCTTGTCCCGGAGCGATGCGTCATATTTGTTGAAGAAATACATATCGTTTTGATCACCGCCAGCTTTGTAATGCAACGTATAATCAACGTTTTGTTTATTGTACTCCTGGGTAGTGTTCAGCGTAAATTCCGGCTTGTTCGCCGCGATGTTTTTCTCCAGTTCGGTGTTCATGGCTTCGCCGAAGCCCAGGTTTAACAATTGTTTTTGCAGGTAACTTAAATTTTGCGTGTTCATGGTATTATTTGTTTTTTAATGAATGGATATGACTTTTATTTATTGATCTTCAGCAGGACGGGGTACTGGTTCTGTAATTTGACTTTGATCTTTTTTACTTTTTTACTGAATAATCCCTTAGCGGCATTGATGCCGCCGGCTGCCGCCTGAGCGCCCAGACTTTGGTCCATGCTCAGGAACTGCATACTTTGGATGGCGTTATCAGCGCCGGAACCGGCCGCGCCACCCAACTCTGCCTCGGGCGCAGGTATGCCGGGCATTCCGTCGAGGCTAAATACGGTCAGGTTGACGGGGATAATTTGCTTTTCTAAGCGGATGTTTTGGATCGTTAAGAGCAGTCGTTGATTGGTGACCTGACATACACCAAAGATCTCCTGGCCCTTGGGCAATAACTGGTTTTTTAAGGTTACGGTATCCGTAAGTTTGAGTTTGACCGCCGCGCCATCCATCACTTTTTGCTTACCATCAATTACGGCCGGTATGGCACGGAATGGCTTAGCGGGTTCGGTAACTTCCAGTTTAGCTTGTACCGAGCCGGGGTTTTGGATCGCCTGTATCTTATCCAGCATTTTGCTGAGCTGCTGCATTTCCGGGTCAGGCTGATTATTGCCCCCATTCATATTTCGCATCATTTTCTTTAACTGCCGCACTTGCTGAGGATCAGGTTCGTCATATGACGACGAGGAGCGCGTTTCCTGCGGTTGACTAAGCTGTTTGTTTAATTGGGCCAGTTTGATCTGAATTTTTTGCGCCTGATCATCCGCTGTAACTACCGAATCGGATTTTGAGGCAGGGGTTTTGTCAAGGCCCATCGATCTCAAAAAGGCCGGGCTAACGCCGTCCTGCGTTGAATCGTGCTGCGCTTCCTGGTAAACGGACATTTTATCGGTCTTGTCCTTATCTTTGAATTGCGCCTCTGGCAGGTCGGTATCCAGGCCACGGCTGCTTATAGCCTGTTGATTGGACGTTTTGCCACCGCCTAAAGCCCAAAAGGCCATGGTCATAAAGGGTATCACCAACAACGGTAATACCAACAGAAATTTTCGTTGCTTTTCCATATTCATTTGTGTTTTATTGTATCTATTGCTATTCGGGGTTGTACGATATGGCCGGTATTCAGGCGCAATTGCTGATAGCGAATACTCAATACGAGCAGCGCGGCGAACAACAGGCAAAAAATAACCAGGGTTCTTTTTTGCTGCGTAGGTTTAAGCTGATTAAACCAATGTTGAAAATTTCTCATGGTGTCAGGGTTGTATCACGGTTAGCTAATGTTTCCCAGTGCTCGATCAAAAAGCCGTGGGGGTTATTGTCGGAACGGCTGACGTTGCGCAGGTAACCTTGAGTGATTAGTAACTTGCTAATCGTCGAAGTTGCCCGGATCAGTTTTTCAGTGGCAAAGCACTTGAAATAGTAAGGGCTGCTGTTCATATTAAGTTGGATACTATCCACTGTGATCTGCTGGCTGATATTACCTGAGATCAGGTTATTGTAATAGCTCTTTTCTTTCAGCCCATTGTATTGGTTCCGCGCGCTTTCATCCGCCAGGTAAAGCGCTTTGCTGATATTGCTTTCTATTACTTTCTCATCCGGGTCAAGCGTAAAAAAATAATAATGAAACATTTTGATATGGTCGCGTGCTTCAACCGGTATATTGTCTTTGCGGTCTGCCGCGATCGCCTCCAGGGCTTTGCCATTCGCCAACACATAAATATGCGCCGACGCTTTTTGATAAGCGGCGAATGAAAAATAGATGGCTGCGATGGATATTAAGGCGCTGGTCAGGACGACCAGGGCGACAATTCGTTTATTTTGCTGAAAAGCAGTTTCGATATTTCTGAGGTGGGTGAACATGAGTTTATTTTTTTGGGTTTCCGTTTAGTTTTTCTGCCTGGACATTGTTGGAACCGGCCGAGCGATAGCCGTCCATAACGTTGCCCGGTGCCTGGGCAATATTGGCAGCGCCTTGTACCATGCGTTCGCCTGCCGCATAGGAGGATGATCTGACCGAACTCAGACTGATGGACGTCAAATTGGTCACTTTATTTAACAGGCCGTTACCGCCGCCGGGGTTGATGATATAACCGGCAACCGCGGGTACGGTGAAATAGCCGACAATGCCAATCAATAAAAATATGAGGTAAGCTGTATCGGTACTGGAAAAAAACGTGTCGCCGGCATTGCCAATTTGCTGGATATCCAGTTTGAGCATATTTTCCTGCACTTTGCCGATGATGCTGCCGAAGATATTGGCGACTGGCAGCCAAAGAAACACGTTGAGGTATTTAGCCAGCCAGGTCGTCAGGGTATGCTGGAAACCATCGAAGACCGATAGGCCAAAAACGAGCGGGCCTAATATCGCCAGCACGATCAGGTAGAAGGTACGAATGGTATTGATACAAAGTGCTGCGGCTTCGTAAACCACCTGTAAGATCTCGGACATCCATTGCTTCACGCTGTTACGGAATTTGTAACTGGCTTTATCCATGGCGAATTTTACGTCATTGCCCAAGCCGGAAAAAACACCTTCCTTGTCACCGTTCGGATCATCCGGGTGGGTGTATTTGTACCATTTGTCGCGGTCGCCTTCACCATCATCGCCGACATACATTTGCCAGGTATCCGTTTTTTCGATAGCTGCCTGTTTTTGCGCCAGTAGTTTTTCGATTGCCGCGTCAGAATTCTTAACCATGCCACCGGTCGCCGCTACCACTGGATTCATGACACCGTTGATCACCGCGATAACCGTCGGGAATAAAAGAATGGCCATACCTAAAGCAAAGGGCCGTAACAAGGGATAAAAATCGACCGCTTCCGCATTGGCTAAATGCCGCCAAACGCGTGCGGCGATATACCATAGCGCCCCGAAACCGGCGATCCCTCGGGCGACGCCGATGAGCTGGCTGCACATGGGCAGCATTTCATTATATACATTATTGAGCACGCCTTGTAAGCCGTGAATGTCATCGGCCAGGCCATCGGCTAAAACAAATTGCGGCAAAGCGGTCCCGGTGATCACCAGCAGGGCGATCATTAAAGCTTTCTTTTTCATGATTTTTTAATTTATCCCGTACAGCCGTTTGAGGGTTTGGGTGTCGTTCTGGTCTTTACTTCGCTGTAAACTCAACATCACCGCCTTGCGGTTAAAGTAGCGGAGAAATTGCAATTGGTCGGAACTGCTGTTGTAAATGCGGTCAATGGCCAGCAGCCGGTCATCATCCGACATCCGCAACTGCCCGGCGGTCGTGACATTGGCGAGGTCATCGATATTGACGTTACTCTGCCTGACGATTTGGTTGTAAACGTTCGTGAAGTAACTTAACTCATTGCCGTTAAAGCTGCCGCTTTGCCGGAAAAGGCTGGCGTAACGCTTATACTCACTGATGATATCATTTTGCTGTCCGATGATCTGGCCGATTCGCGGATTATTACGAATGGCCGGATTAACTGCCATTAAGCCGGTCAGATAAATGTTGTGCAGGTCAAAATTGCCTTTGGACAAATTGGATACCATACCATAGCCTTGCTGGTAGATCTGATAACCTTGTTTCATATCGGAAAGAATGGCTTTGAACTGGGTCAGCTTTTCGATGTTCAGCAGCAATTGCTGTAGTTCATCACTTTGTGCTTTTGCACTGATGCTAAAAAAGAGCAGTAGCGCGATGATCTTAACGGTTCGCATACAATTGGGTTAAAGTGTTATGATCTTTTGATTCTTGTTGTTTATTGCGTACATGCAGTTGCAATTGGGAGCGGAAGTTGGCCGCGAAACGGTAATTATTCTGCATGGCTTGGTGCAGCCTTGCAATCTGCCGGATACGTTCCTCATCACTCATTTCTGTTTTGTTATCCGAGAGGATGTTTTGCAGGTCATTGATCCGGGCTTCACAATCGTTTAGCAGCGCGTTGCAAACCTTAGCGGTATAGTTACCTTCAGCAACTGTTAAACCATCCTGGTTTTTGATCGCGGTAGTTTGTTTTAATATATCCTGTTGCCAGCGGATGATCGCACCAACCTGCGGATTGTTTTTAACAGCCGGGTTGACTGTTTTTAAATGCGTATAATAACCGCTATGCAAAGCAAATTCATTACCCACATAGGAGGTGATAGAGCCCAAACCACCCTTGGCAATAGCATAGCCGTTTTTTAGATAGCCGCTATATACCTGTAAGGCAGCTATTTGCTGCAGCAGGTACTTCTTTTGCGTTTTCTTTTGGCTGAACCATTCGGCAAAAGTTTGCGCCCTGGCGCTCAGGCTGAATAGCAAGACGACGATAGTTAATTTAATGCAGGCCATAATATGATTTAATGGTTTGTATTTCGTTCAGATCACCGGCACGATGCAGGCTCAGGATCATGTTTTGATTATTATATTGCTTCAGATCGCTGTAATTTTCCTCCAGCCGGTCACCCGCCTGATTGATCGCTTCCAGTCTTTGCTGGTCGGTCATTTGGGTTTTACCTGGATTAACCACCAGCATGATCTGGTCAAGGTTTTTGGCGCTGGCATCCAGCAGGCCGACGTATACCCTTTGCATCTGAATGATCTCGTCGGGCTTAAAATGCTGATCGGATTGAAAAAGCTTCCAGGCCCTTTGATATTCGCTGACCATGGCCAACTGGTTTGCAGCAAGTTCTTTGATACGCTGGTAATAGGCGATGGTGGATTTTACCTTCCATAATTCCTGGTAATAATCATCATACAAGCTTTTTTGCTTTTCAGACCAATTAGATATTTCGGTCAGCCGGAATTTCGACAATTCGTTCTCGATGGTTTTCTGTGCATTCTGCAGCCAAATGGTTTCATTCTGCATCCGTTGTACCTTCAGGTCAATCGCTTTGATCACCTTTTTGACCACGGTCGTGATGATTTGGTATTGGGCCTGGCTGCGGAACGAGATCAGGCAGAGGATAATAACGATCAGCTTTTTCATGGCAGTTTATGATAAATAGTATTTCCGATTTGAATTTGCTTGCCGGTGATCTGCATCGGTGGTGCATCCGGACTATTCAATGTCCATTTGTGCGTCTTATACGCTTTAGGCAATAGTTGCCCCTGGCGTATTTTTTGAAATCCGGTATGATTGATAATCACCGTATCGGCAATAACTAAAGTGTCATCAGCAATAGAGAACTGGCCCTCAGTATGACTGACGTAAGTACCATTAATGTTTTTTGAGCCGCAGCCCGCCAATAGCATGGCGATGGCCAATAATTTGATGAATGTTTTCATGCTGCTTTGTTTTCTTGTTCTTCCTGGACGATAACCGCAATCGCTTTGCGGATATCGCCGTATTTCTTTTTATAAGCTTTAACTTTTGCTTTCTCGGCAGATTCGGTCGTATAGGTCCAGTATTCTTCGCGGCTAACCTCAGTTCTATATACTCTTGACAACTGTCCATTGAGTGAAATGAATACTTCCTTATAACGGTAGCGTTCGTCATTGGCCCGGTTCATACTCATGATTAAGGCAGTCTCCTTATCGGTAATGCCTAAGAGCTGCTGAATTTTCGGGAAATCGTTCTGGTATTTGCGTTGGTCTAATAATATCTTACAATCGCTGTTATTGATAATGGCCTGTTTAACGACTGGTGAACTGATGATATCTTCAATATCCTGGGTGACCACCAAAGCCTCACCAAAATATTTGCGGACGGTTTTAAAGAGATATTTGATGTATTCCGCCATACCCTCACGGGCAATGGCTTTCCAGGCTTCCTCGATCAGGATCATCTTGCGGGTGTCTTTGGGCAGCTTGCGCATTTTGCTCACAAAGGTTTCCATGATGATGAGCGTAACCACCGGGAACAGTATCGGGTGGTCTTTGATATTATCCAGTTCAAATACGATAAAACGGCGGTGCAGTAAGTCCAAATTTTCGGTAGCGTTTAACAGGTAGTCATACTCACCGCCTTGATAGTAGGGGCGTAAGACGAACAGCAGGTTGTCGATATCGAAGTGCTGATCTTTAACCTTGCTGGCTTTCATGGTATCATAAAACGGCCCTTTTAAAAACTCGTAAAAGGAATTGAAGCAGGCAAATTCAGGTTGGCTTTCATAGTAATGGAATAAAGCATCCGAAATGGCGATATACTCAGAGCGTTGTACGCCCTCATCTTCTTTTTTCCAAAGCGCCAGGATCATCGCTTTAATGCTTTCACGCTTTTCGGTGTCGAGTACATCGTCTTTGCCTACATAAAAGGGGTTGAAGCTGATCGGGCTTTCTTCACTATATGTGAAATAATAGCCGTCTACAAATTCGCACAAACCTTCATAGCTATGGCCGACATCAACCACAACAATATGAGCACCCTGTTCATAATAGCTTCTTAGCACGTGGTTTGTACAAAAAGACTTACCGCTACCTGATGGACCAATTATAAATTTATTTCTATTGGTCGTAATACCAAGCTTCATTGGTTCATCGCTCAGGTCCACATGAATAGGCTTTCCGGATAACCTGTCTCCAAAACGGACTCCACAGGGCGACAAAGAACTGCGATAGTTAGTTTCCAGGTTAAAAAAGCAGGCCGCTTGTTCTGCGAACGTATCAAAGGTGTCGTTCATCGGGAAGTTACCGGCATTACCAGGTAAACCGGCCCACCAGATCTGCGGCGCACCATCGGTTTCCTGTTTGGGCTGGGCATCCAACTGTGCCAATGAGGAACTGACTTTGTTCCGCACGTCTTTGAGTTCTGCTTTATTATCCGTCCAGGAAAGGATATTGAAATGTGCCTTAACCGGAAGCCGCTGCTGACTGATCGCTTCGTTCAAAAACTCCTGGGTGGCATCTCGGCCGATAGCGTTTTCGCGGGAGTAGGCCGATAACGATTGCAGGCGCAGTTTTTTGGCTTCCAGTTTTTTTAGGGTTTTGGCACTATCTTCAATAAATAAATATTGGTTGTAGATATGATTGCAGTTCAGCAAGGCCCCGATAGGGCTGGCGAAGCCGGTGCTGAATTTCGTCTTATCCGTGCTGTATTGGTCGTAGGTAATGCGAGGGCCGACCAATGCCGGCAAATGTTCCGCTTCAGCTAAGGTGTATAAGTAGCAGGACTGCTCACCAATGCGCAGTTCGTCCTGTAAATGAATGTCTTTTAATACCGGCTGATCCGTGCGGCTGAGTAAAAAGCAGTACTGTTCCAAAATGCCCGGCACCGCGATAGTGCCGGCAAGTTCATCGTCACTTAAGCGGCGCAGGCGTACCAGGCCGCTATCCTCCATCAGGCGCTTAAATTGCCCGGCACAGTCTGCGAAATCACGGAACAGTTCAGTCGAGGTCGTTTGTTTTGGTGTAATATGCTTGCGCATCAAGCTACTGGCTGCACTGGTCACCGGTTTATAATTTTCCGGCCGTTTGGTAAGCATCACCAGGCAATGATGGGCCAGGTAGGGGCGCTCATTAAAAAACCGCTCGCTGGCATGGCCCAAAAATGTTTTGTCACCAAAATTGGCCTGGTAGGAAGACTGTACGAACCAATCCTGTTTATGGAAAATGCTGTTTTTAGGCAGCAGTTTAATTGCTTTTACCCAGGTTTGATGGAAGGCCATATACTCATCATTAGATAACGTAAACAGTTCCGGCAGAGTCAGTTCAAACGCGATGGTCAGGTCTCCCTGCATAGAAAGCAGCGTATCATGTTCAACTTTATAGATCGGGAAAACCTGTTCAGCGTTTTTCATAAAAAAGCCTCCTTGTTTTAAATTTCAGGTAAGTGGGCAGATATTTGCGGGCATTACGTTTCATTAAGCCATGTTCACCGTATTTATGACTCAGGCTGAATACCTGCTGAAAAAGCAGGCTGCCTAGACCCAGAATGATCAGAATACAAAGGTAGATCGCCAGGCCAACCAAGTACAGCATAGCGAACAGCACGAGCAGGATCACCAGCCCGCCGCCTAAATAGCCGATATACTGCGCTTTTAGTCCCTTGAATTCTATCGGGCGGTTGATGCCTTTGTTGATCTGGTAGCTCATACGCCGAAGAAGGATTTAAGTACCGTAGCTACCACAACCAGAAAGATGCAGCTACCGAACCAACTCGAAGCGACCTTGCCGGTATCATGTTCGCCATCATTCCATTTTTTATACACTTTGATCGCGCCGACGAGCCCGACGATAGCGCCGATGGCATACATTAAATTGGTACCGGTTGAGAAGTAGCTTTTAACTTGATTAGTCGCTTCATTAATACCCGCATTACCGTCCTGGGCCATTGTTGCCGTTGCTATAAGTAGCAGGGCGATGATTGACTTGATTCTTTTCATGATGCAAATGTTAAGGGCCATTCTTCGGCCTGGATTTCAAATGGGAGCTTTTCAGCCGCGTATTTATTAAGCTGTTTGATAAAGGCAGGTAGGCTGATCTCATCGGCAAACACTTCGTATTTGTCCAACAATAATTTAAAAAGGGAAAGGAATTCTTCTTTATCGTTATTTTCAGTGTAAGCATTTACCAATACCTGTGCTTCAGCCAGCAGGTCATCAGCAGGCCCTTTGGGAAGGGTTTGATCGCTGATATCATCAGGTTGGGAGTTGCTGAAAAGTAATTCTTCCGGATTGTATAAACCTGTATCTGCCTCGGACCGGGCTTCACCCATCATTACCGTCATTTGATTAGCAACAGGCGGGACAACTGATCGCTTTGTTGATTTGATCTTTAGAAATGCCGATAGTTCCGGCTGGTAATAACGCAGGCCGACGTAAGCGTACCAGGCTGCGCTAGAGAGAATAACGGCAGTGATATATTGCTGCCAGGATATCGCGTTGAGCATATTCTTTTATTTTAACCCGCGGCCCCATGCCGCCAGGTAAAACAAAGGTGAGAACCCCGCCGCGTTCTATTACACAACTTGGGAATAGGTGGGGCTGCTATTCGGTCAGGTAAAGGCCAATACAAACTCGAATAGCCTGCTATTTTTTATTAGGCGGTAATCCCTTGCTGAGTTTTTGCTTGATAAAGTTCCACAGGCTGTCCTGCATGCGTTTAAAAAAAACGAACATTTCGGTTTGGCGCTTGGCAATATCGTACAGCTTATGGTACGGTTCATTGATCTTCATCTGGAAAACAAATTCCCAGATCCCCACGAGTTCTTTGATGTCGATTTGACCGTTATTGACCGCACAGGAAGCTTGTAAACCATAAAGGAGTTCGGCGGCATCGGTCGGGCTGGCGGTCCACTTGGGGTGGTCGAAGGGAAATACTTTTCGCCCCCCGATACTCATGATATCTTCATGGCCGATCTTCGCCAGTTCCAGCTTAAGGTAATCCTGGAACTTTTCGTTGGCGATGATCTTAGAGAGTTTATAATCGTGGGTAGTACTGTATTGCTCATCTTCTTCAAAATCCTCCAGCTCCGCATGTACGTCAAAGTGCCCCCGTGTATAGTATATTTCGTCCATCTGGGTCATGCCGGAACGGTAGTAACTGTAAAAGGCACGATTATGATCAAAAAAGGTTTTGAGTTCGGTCAGGTGCATTTCAATATAGTCCTGCTGTATCCGTTCACCACCGGTCGGTTTTTGCAGCAAGTAATTATGGATATTAATGAAGTAGATGTACTTGCTGTAAAACTTGGGTTTAATCTCCTTGAAAAAATTGACTTCTTCGGCTACGTTCTCGAAAGCATAGCTGGCGATATAGCTTTTCAATTTGTTCATGGCTTTTTTGCTTACCTTAATGGAAGCGCGGTATTGTTCAATGAGCGATTCTCCACTTAAGGAAATTTCCGCCAGCTGGTGTTCCAGTGCACTAAAAAAACGTTCGGTAATTGTTTTCATCTAAAGTACGCGACCTATATTGACTCAATGTATTTCCGCCAGCTATCTTAAACTGACAAGAAATTTTAATAGAATTGTGATTAATAACGAATTTTACCTATTCTCTTTTTTAGCTCAGCGTTTAAGTGATTTTGGAACGTTGTTGCTTGATGAGTACTCATATTGAGTTGATATAGAAGTATCTGACCATTGACGTCGATGATCCTTTGTGACCGGATTGTTTTCGGATCATTAATAAGTGATTTCATCTCAAACGTAAAGCGATTGGAAATAGAACTAACAAGTTCATAGGTTTCGAGACGACCGCCTGACTGGGCACTGATGAGTAATATTTGATCGTCTTTAAGAAGAATAAACCCTGTGTCCCAAAATACAGTTTGGCCATTATTTGCGGTTGCATTTACGTACCAGGTATGCTGCTCATAATGAATAGTAGGTTTCCATTCATCCGACGTAAATTTCCAAATTTCTTCGTAACCGGTATTTTCAATAGTCGGAAACTTTGCAAAGCCTTGACCTTTCCATGTTCCTATCAATAATGTTTTTAATTTTTCAAATGTAGTTTTCATGTTATATTTCCGCTTTAAAAGTTTTACCCAATTCATCTCCGAGGCCGTAATAATGCCTAAAATTATAGATCAATGGATCCCATTTAATGGGATCGATATGATTCTCTTTAACAACTAACTTCTCGTCAGCATGTATCCTGACCACTCGTACCTGTACGGCGGCCACGGGTCCGGCCTCTTTCGGGTCATCATCTATGTTTAAAACTGCTTTTCAATCGGGCTTCAAACTGGATACGACATTGTGCTATACGCGGCGGCTGAACCAGATCTGATGGCAGCGAATGAAAACCGCCTACCTTGAATTTGTCCGCTTCATATCGGTATTTGTCTTTTTTATAATCCGGAACTGGATTTGCGCCCGTAAGTGTAGCAATCTTTTCTACTTGTTTGAAAACCGCGGACGGCGGCAGATTGATTACACATTCTTTTTGCGCTATCAAATTCTGATAAGTCTTAGAGCCGCACTCTAGGCCCAACATTATTGTCCAGCCTAATGCCCAAACTGACGAAATAGGGCCGATGTTTGGATGTCTATCTATATCTAAAGTGGTGATCAGGGCTACAGGGGTGCCGAAATACAGGATCTGCGGATCAATTGTCTTAAAATTGGTGATATCTTTCATAAATAATTAGCTATATCTTATGGTTCTTCAATTTGTTAATGCCTTTTAATGACTTTGGTAAGACGATATTCGTCAAAGCGTTTGATAGATATTTCATCAATTGCAGGACTAATGAGATATGCGTACAACTGGTCAGGCAAATCGGAGCACAATCTCCAATAAATCGTCAAACGCCAACTCAATAATGTTATGTCCCACCGGTAGGTTAAACGTTAGCCATTCCGGCATCATACGGAGACGTTCGTATGTTGCTTTAAAGGGCGTGTCGGACCATCCGCTCAGGTAAATAAAACCGCGCTTTACACATGCAGGCGGATTGGACAGCCGGGTTTCATCCAGCCATACATGAGGTATCCTTGTGCCAGGAAGCCCCAAGATATCAAACATATTATTATTGGATTCAACCAGCGTAACCCCTCCGATAACCCCTGTTGACGAATAGCGGAAATCAGGTAAGCCAATAAAACTTTTCATCTTACTTATCACAATTTTCTCTTTTACCAGACCATTGTCATCAGCCATGTCACCCGACCTTAGGGCATAAAATTCCCCTACAGGATGCCGTTCAAAATGATAGGTGTCTAACAACCCATCGCCCTGCAAAACCTTTGATAACTTGTCCTTAGAAATCTTACATTATTTAACTTTATTATCAATTATCATCCGTGTAACTACACTGCGATGACCGACCGGTGTAATTACAATGGTTTTCAGTATCATTTTTGTATTTTCAGGAATAGTGAGCGTTACTGGCTGTATATACTCGTGGTCTGTTTCGGTGGGAGTGATATTATTTAAGGTATAATAAACCTTAGCACCCTTAAAAGGTACTTTGGCAACAAATTTATAGGTTGACGCATTAATGGTAGTGTCTATCTGCTCCAAAGCTGTAGGTACACGATAATTTATATCCGCTTTATCAAACCTTAACAAATGTGCAGGCAAAAAATCAGTAATAAACTGCTTATAGGATTTATTAGCCTGTAATGACCAACTGGTTTCGGCCAGTCCCAGCATGCGTGGCAGTATCATGTAATAAAGCTTGGCTATTGTGGAAATATGTTCGGTCCATACGCAGGCCTCTACTCCCAGAATATGTTTTTTTTCTTCGGTTGATAAGCCGGGGTATTCGGGATTATAATTAAATGACTGCCATAAAGGTGCATTACCACCATGGCTGGATGGCTCCATATCTGATTTGCTTTGCGCATAATCAAAATATAAACCGTTTCCACCCGGTGCCAGCACAATGTCCAAACCTTTGCGGGCTTGTTCCACAGCACCTTTTTCGCCAAAACGGTTCATCACCGCTACATTGTCGTTTAAATTGCCTTCCAGTATCTCATCCCAGCCAATCAGCTTTTTGCCTTTCGATTGGACGATCTTGTTAAGCCTTGAAATAAAATACCCCTGTAAGGCATGCATATCTTTTATATGATGCTGTTTTATAAAGCGCTGCACACCTGCATCTTTTTCCCAAAAGCCTTTATAACATTCATCACCTCCTATGTGTATGTATGGATAAGGGAATAAAGCAGCCACTTCGGTAAACACTTTATCCAAAAACTGGTAAACATGCTCGTCAGTAGGGTTAATCGTATTATCCACATACATTTCAAAGCCTCCGTGGGGAAACCATTTGGCAAAACTGCTGCCCGGGTTAACCTTAATATCAGGGTTTTGGGTGACGCATAGTTCAGGATACCCGGCAATAGCTGCCATGGAGTGGCCAGGTACATCAATTTCAGGTAAAATTTCTATATGTCTTTCAGTGGCATAGCGGATAATATCCTTCACCTGCTCTTGTGTATAAAAGCCTCCATCACTAGCGCTTTCACCAGGTTGAGGCGGTAGGGTATTGCCACTGAATTCCAAACGAGGGACACGCCAGGCACCTACCTGTGTAAGCTTGGGCAAACTTTTTATTTCCAGCCGCCAGCCCTGGTCGTCTGTTAAATGCCAGTGAAAGCGGTTCAGTTTATAGTAAGCCATCAAGTCAAGCAGATCTTTAATCTGCCCAACCGTGAAAAAATGACGCGATACATCCAGCATCAATCCGCGGTAAGCAAAACGTGGTTGGTCAGTAATATTGAGGCAAGGTAAAACAACTGTTCCCTGGGTATTAAGAGGGAACAGTTGTATCAAGGTTTGTATTCCATAAAATAAACCGGCATCTTTTCCTACAAGCGTTATTGCAGCAGGTGTTATGGACAGCTTATAGCCACCGGCAGGAAGTTGTTCTGAACCCTTTGTTGTGATATAAACAGCCGGTTGCCGGGTTACATTTTTTACATTACTGCTAACAACCATAGTTTTAAATTTCCAGGTATTTAGCAGATACTTTGTAAAAAAATTTACGGTTTTACATTCTGCTGCATCAGCTCTGATTACAGTTCGCGCACTGAATATAAAGCTACCCTGGCCCATTTTGACCGATGCCGGCGTGGGGACCAGGGCCGGGACCTTTATCTGCGCATGGCATTGTAAGCTAACTAACAAAAAAAATAAGTTGAGTAAAAAGCTACTGGTAGCCCATAAACGCATATTATAATGTATTTTAAGGTGATTACTTTTGATTGTTATGCCAATCATAAACAACTAAGAATGATAAATAATTATCCACTAAAAAGCCTTCATAACCCCAGCATTTTCCATCCCATGTTTTCCAGTCCTTTGTATAGTCACTACCCTCACAATGTCCTTCAAAGCCTCCTTCCTTAAAACTTTCCATCATGGGTAAAAAAATGTTGTCGGCTTCTTTGCGCAATCCTACATCATATAAAGCCTTGATGGTAAAATAGGCATAACATGCTGTAGCACCGCCATTTTCATAAATCTGGAAACCGTCTAAGCCATCCGGCTTAACGCCGTAGCCCCAGCGTTTATCATGGTGAGCATAATCCTGCGGCGGTACAGGCACCAGGTTGCCGGGTAAACCCATTTTAAAATTAATATAACCCACCTCTTTCATCTTCTGCAACATGTTTTGCATTACCTGTCTGCCCTGTTCATCAGTTAGCAGTCCATAGCATACGGCAACTGCGTTAACAAAGGTGAAATAATAGTCGTGCAGCTTGCCGTCGGCGCTTCGCCAGCCAGCCAGCACGCCGGTTTCAGGATTGATAAAGTGATTATAATAGGCTCCTTTCAGTTTGGAAGCAAAATCAGCATAGTATATACTATCTTGTTCCTTTTCTAACTTTTTAGCCACCTCAGCCAGTAAAGAAGCGGCCCTATAGGCCAACGCATTTGAGTAAGCATCATCATGCCCGAAGCCTATGGAATCCCACCAGTTTGCCGGCCGCTGAAAAGGCTTCATGTTCCAGCTGCCCGAATTTCCGGTATGACCGTATTCAATAATACCATCTTTATTGGTATCGGTTGCTATCATCTTATCAGCCCATTGCCTTATCCCCTGATAGTTTTTAGCTGCCCACCCGGTATCCTTACTATCTAAAATATAATAGCAGGCTGCAATAACTAATGAGGGCGAGCTGTCGCTTGAATCAAACCGGCTTAACCAGCCATATTTGTTAAGATAAAAATAACCCACCTGCCCGTATCCTTTAAATCCGTTAAGGTATATATCGAGCGTGTTTCTGATCAGGTCCATGGCTGTTAACCCATCGGCTAACTCAGGTGTGCGCCGCGCCATCTCTGCATATAAATATAGCGTAAATGTACAGGCATCGCTGGCACTGTTGTTGGCTAATACCTTAATGCGGGGGTTTAACTGAAAAATATTAATAAAGTTTCGCCTTACCCCATCCAGCATAGGGTTATCAGCTATTCCCTTCAAATCAGGATAAATGCTAACCACTTCGAGCGTATAGGTAATGTTTGGCGTACGCGCATCAGCCGGACTAAATGCTGCCTTTACAAACGGATCGCCTTTTTCGCCAGCCGAATGAAAACGATAGGCATCATAAAACAGAGTCACCCCTGGTTCACTACAATGTATCCTGAAAGTCCCCATACCCGGCAGATGCAACAGGCATGGAAACTTTACACAGTTATCGGCAACAAGTGCCCCTAGTACAGTACTATGATTAGCCTGCTGCGATATATTGATAATAAAAGGGTCGGCCTTGGTGTCTTTACCCGTATACCTGCTTTGTAAAACAATCTTCTTTTCACTGCATTTTACTTCCCAAACTGGCTTACTACCAGCGTTTAAATAATATGCTATAGTTTGCTTATTAATTTTGCTGGTGTAATTGCTAATGGCAGTTACGGGCAGCAATGGGCTCTGAGCAAACTCTCCTTTGCCCAGACTATCAACACTGAAACTGTTTAAACGTGGACTTTTTGCAGCCAGTTTTATATTGATATAAGCTGATGTATAAGTAAAACTGTCGTCAGCGGCAGCGTACAAAATGTTAGGGCCGGAGTACAATAGGGCTCCTGATAATATGGATGTTTGTTTTAAAAAGTTCCGTCTGGATGGCATGAATTTAATTATTAAGTATGTTACTCCTTACTGAATATATAGATAGACGATTATTAGAATATTTAATACAAGGATTTATACGAATATGGCAACTAAAACCACTGTGCAATTGCATCAGCGATAATTTGATGTCCAGCTTCATTCGGATGATTTATTTGCGACATATATTCTTTAACATCATGACCTGCTTCAACACGTTGTTTAAACAGATGATAACTATCCACCAGACCCACATTATATTTTTTTGCCAGCGCAATCAACTCATTCGTATAAGCCTCATAAGGATTATGATTATCAAGTATATTGAAACTTTGATGCGGCGATGGCGTAAGCAATATTACTTTAATATTCTTCTTCAAAGCAGCTTCGATCATCTTACTCATAGCTTTTGTTGATTTTTTTATACCAATTACTTTATCATTTAAAGCGTAATCAATAAATAAAACATCCGGCTTATGTGTAAGTACATCACGTTTAAAACGTTTTTGTCCACTGACAGAGTTCTCCCCGCCAATCGCTGTTATAATAACGTTGATGACAGCATACGGATATTTTTCCTTTATAAGCTTAAATGCTAAAAAAGGATAGGCCTGCAGGGTATTTACCAGCGGGGTTTTAAAGTATCCGGAAGGCACAGAATGGCCATGAAAAACTAAATTAATGGTTCGGTTTTTAGGCCATTCTTTTCTCAACTGTACTTTTATACTATCCAGATAATGTGCGCTTTCTGCCTGGGCAAATACATTAATACTAACACTTAAAGCTATTAGTAAACAATAAATTTGAGGGGTAATTATTTTTTTTAAATACGACATGTTATTATTATTTTATGATTTCTTTTAAAAGAAGTTGTTGATTATTGATAATCAGGATCAAATACTTTTACCTTATAAAATTTAGCCCCAGGTTTAATGCGGTTATACATAAATGTGCCATTATGTGAATAAAATTTAACAGTATCATTTTGCCAACTGTCTTCACCCGTACCACCTGCACTCTTGGGCCTTATTTCCACAATTGTTCCTGCGGGCTGATTACCCACGCCCTTTACAAAGTTTCTATTTGCAGCGCCCGATACCGGCGTAAATGTTTTGGTTGTTTTGTCGAATATATATACACCTTTGTTGGTATCAGTATTATCAACTTGTACTGCTACCCACAATTTATTATTATCATAATAATAGGGTGATATTTCATGGCCATATTTACCAGGCAAAATAGCACGATAGTTAATATCTTCTTTTAAACCTGGATTAGCGGCCGTACCGGTATCTTGTAAAGCAGTTATAACCTGATTTAACGGATCCCAATAATTTGCGCTATTAATCGGAAGCCAGCCGATCACCCATAATCTTTGAATTGAAGGGTCCCATAATACCGCATGGGCTGACCCGAGGGAAAATTCGCTAAACGTACTGTGATTTGGGGCGGATGGGGCGGAGGCATAGACGCGCACCCAGTTTCGTCCGGCTGATGCAAGGGCAATATTACCATTGGGCAATATTTCTGTTGAATGTATATCGACTTGAGGAGCAGTTGCGCTATAACCCACAGTCCATAACTTATTACCAGAGGGATAAGCGGCAATTGTTGCCAAACGCCCACCTGCAGTCACAATAACTTGCGAATAGCCTGAAAAAACCGTAGTGTTACGTAATTTGACATCAGTAGGTCCACCCCATAAGGGAATTTCCGCCGTTGAGCTGTAGCCACGTGCTGTTGTAGGGGCAAAAGACCATTTTGGCGTTCCCCAAGTTACTGTTGTTGTAGTATCATAAGCTTCAATCTGATTATTATCTTGATTTGTGCCTGCAATCCAACACCCGCACGCTGTTGATTCAATAGTCAATTTAGGCGTTGCTGTTGTCTGCATGGTATCCAACTGCTGGTTGCCTTTTTTACAACCTGTAAATATAAGTCCTATTAGTACAAATTTGAGTACGTTAGCAAGCAGCATTGGTGCCCGCATTTTAGTTAAGATGAGGTATTTCATAAATATTAGTTTAAAAATTGTTTAAAAACGAAATATAAAGCAGGGGGTTATTTCAGTAAATAACCCACCTGCCAACCAACTAACCTGATGAGACGGGGTTAAGCCTTAATTAATTATAACCTGGATTTTGTGTTATTTGCGGATTAAGCTGTATTTCTGTTGATGGTATCGGGAACAATAAATGATTAGCATCTATATTGGTATAAGCATTAGCCGGCACTCTGGGGTCTAATTTAATTTTTGCAGCAAAAGCCGTCATTACGGGAATAGCCTGACCGGTTCTGAGTAAATCAGTCCAGCGTTTATTTTCGAGAGCCAGTTCTATACGGCGCTCATGAACAATAATCGTCCTTAATAAAGTCTGATCAGTTTGTGTACTGGCCGCTAAGCCTGCGCGCGTGCGTACCTGATTTAAGTAAGGCAGAGCTGTGCCTGATTTGCCTTGCTCATTCATCGCTTCAGCTAACATTAATAAGGCATCGGCATAACGGTAAATCGGCCAGTTATCATCGGTTTGCCCGGCGGTAGTACTTGCATGTAAAAATTTTTTAGCAAAAATTTTTGCGACTTTACCAGGCGGGGTTGTATAACTTACTATGCTTTTTAATGCTTCGGGCACAAAATTGGCTGACGCATCATAATGCCCTTCAATTATACCAATGGTTGCATCCAAACGGGTATCGCCAGCCTCATAAGATGAAATTAGATCCTGAGTTGGCACATTCTGGCTGCATGATGAATTTAATGTATTGGTTGCAGTACCGGTTATAACAACGGTACTGGCAACGGGCGGTATAAAGTTATAAATAAACGAACTGTATTGCCCATTGGCAGCCCCCTGCTGATATTGCACCTCAAATATTGATTCAGCACTGTTTTTGTTGGTGGTTGAAAAAGCATTGGCATAATTGGCATTTAATTTGTAACCTAATTGTGTTACATCGATTAATAAAGCCTCAGCATCAGCGTATTTTTTTTGCACCATATATACATTGGCCAGTAACATTTTTGCTGTACCAACAGTAACCCTTCCGCTTTGTGGGAATGTTATGGTAGTCGGTAATTTTTTTATAGCATCAGCTAAATCATTTACAATTACGGCATATACATCAGCAACAGCTGAGCGGGGTAAAAAAGTATCTGACGGACCTGTTACCTGATGTAAGTTTAACGGCACGGAACCAAAAAACTGTACCAAATCAAAATAAAAGAAAGCACGCAACGTTTCCGTTTCGCCGATTATTGTATTTTTTGTAGCAGCATCAATGTTAGCCTTACCAATCTGATCAAGAATGATATTGGCCCTTTCAATACCTGCATAATCGGCGGTGTATTTTGATTTTGTTTGTGTATTAGTAGCATCATTGGTCCAATCAACAATACCCTCGCGCTCAAGGATAGCCACTGCACGATTGGCAGGGTTAAAATCATAGCGTGTATTATCTGAGCGGCTTTCGCCCATTAGCCAACTCCCAGGGTCAGCCCAGCCACGCAAAGATTGATAGGTAGCAATTAGTGCCTGTTGAAACTGGTCGGTCGTTTGATAAAAATTGTCCGTTGTTAATTGTGTTGGAGATGTTAAAGCCAGATAATCCTTTTTACAGGAAACCATGCTTATAAACATGGAAAATATGAGTAAATATGCTATTTTTTTCATTTTAATAAATATTAATATTAGAATAAACCCAAGTTAAGCCCTAAAGTAATGGTGCGGGGAATAGGATATTCCGTAGCGTCAACACCTAAGCTTAAACCATTTATATTGGTTGTCTGGTTATTTGTTTCAGGGCTGAAATTCGGATAATTGGTAATTACAAAAGCCTGTTGTATGCTGGTATATACTCTTAGCTTATTAATAAATCGGTTATTATGCAACCTGAAAGTATAACCCAAAGCAATGTTACGGCAGGCAAGGTAAGAGCCGGAATAAACCTCCGTCGTATTAAATGTGCGGTATAATGCAGTAGTATTCGCCAAGGTGCGTGGTACAATGCCATTGCCTGGATCTGCTTCTGAGCGCCAGTGGTCTAACTGATTAGCGTACAAGTTAAAAGCGCCGTCAAGGTTATGGCCATCGCCACCTAACAACGGGTTGGCAATTTGGTTACCATACAGTCCCGACATTACAATGTTCAAATCAAACTTACCATAGTTAAAGCTGTTGGTAATACCATATTCAAATTTAGGATTGGGATTGCCTATAATAGTACGGTCATCTAATGTGATTTTGCCATCCCCATTAACATCTTTCATGCGTACACTGCCTATGGTTGAGGTGGTGTGTTTAGGTTGGGTGGCAAACTCCTGGGCGTTCATATACACACCATCAGTAACGTAACCATAAAATGCGCCTACAGGCTGTCCAACCATCTGTATGTTTGGCCATGAGTATTCATTGACAGGCATAATAGGCAGATCCTGGGTGCCTAATTTGGTAATCAGGTTGCGATTAAACGTGATGTTCAGGCTGGTATTCCACTTCAGCTTATTAACAAGGTTAACAGTATTCAACGTGAATTCATGCCCCCAGAATTTCATAGTGCCTATGTTACTATAAACAATATTAAAGCCTGACGATTGAGGAATGTTGATCTGATAAAGCAATCCATCGGTTAACTTATTATAATAGTCATAACTAAGATTAATGCGATTGTTTAATACTCCAATTTCCAAACCCAAATCAAACTGTCTGTTTTTTTCCCAAGTCAACTCGTTATTTCCCAATTGTGTTATAGCTTTCCCCCCTACTAAAGTGTTGTTAAATACATAATTAACGCCGCCAATCAATGATGTTGAAGGATAATTACCCCCGGCAGTGAAGTTGTTGTTGCCTGTTAAACCGTAACTGCTTCTTATCTTCAGGAAATTAATCATGGAAACGGTTTGCATAAATGACTCGTTACTTACTACCCAACCTGCTGATACTGTCGGAAATACGCCATATTTGCGATTAAACCCGAATTTTGATGAGCCATCGCTACGGATTGAGCCTTCCAGCAAATATTTTTGCTTATAATTGTAATTTACCCGGCCAAACAGCGATAGCAAAGACCAGTCAGTTTTACCACTGGTGCCAGTAGTCGTACCAGCAGCGCTTACATAAGGTATGGATGCATCTGGAAAGTTAGTGCCATTAGCCGAATTGGTATAATCTGTAAACTTTTGGATGGAATAACCACCCAATACCTCTAAATTATGCACACCCGCAATAGTTGTTTTATAGCTAGCTATATTTTCACTCACCCACGAGGTATAAGTTTCAGTAGCATAAGCGCCAGATATAGATGATACTGGGCGTGGTGGCGGTGCATTAAAAGCCGCGGCTGCTATCTGGTTTACAAACTTGTTATTGACGAAATTTGCCATATCAATATTAAAGCTTGTTTTAAATGATAGTCCCTTCAGAATATCCACATTAACATAGGTATTACCCAAAAAACGAAGGCTTTTATTGACGTTATTCTGATTTTCAGCAATTAGCCGGTAATTCGGCATAGCCAGTAAAAAGAACCCTGAAGCTTGATTAACCGGTGTGCCATCGGAATTATATGCCGGCACAATAGGCGATGATAGTAAAGCGCCTGACAGAATCTGGCGCGAACCATCAGTTGGCCCGAGTTGCGCATTATTATCTATTTGATAAGTTGGAGCCAGGTTTAAACCTATACTTATTGACTTGGTGGGCTTGAATATGCTATTAGCCCTTACTGAATAACGCTCATAACTGGTGTTAATTACAATACCGTCCTGCTTAAAATAACCAGCAACTATACTGGTTGATGATTTTTCGCGAGTATCAGATACAGTTAAGTTATAGCTTTGCGTAGGCGCAGTGCGTAATACTTGCCCCAGCCAGTCGGTTCCCCTGCCATATTGGTCAGGATTAGCATATTCAGCGGGCACAGTGGCAGTTCCGGTAACCGGATTTACATATCCTTCATACTTAATTTTGTCCTGAAAAAACTCATTCATGAAGGTGGCTAATTGGTGCGCATCCATAAACGGGGGGACATGACCTTTATCCAATGAAGCCGCACCGTAATACGCTGTAAAATCAACCTGGGTTTTACCTGGCTTAGCCTGCTTGGTAGTAATCAGCACAACGCCATTGGCTGCACGAGAGCCATAAAGCGCAGTTGCTGATGCATCCTTAAGAATGGAAAAGCTTTCAATTTCGTCTGGATTAATATTATTGATGGGATTTTGCCCACCAACAATACTTAAGGGTTGCCCATCTACAACAATCAAAGGGGAATTATTAGCATTGATTGATGTAGCGCCGCGTATTTGTATGGATAGGCCTGCCCCTGGACGCCCAGAATTGATATTGGCCTTAACACCCGCAAACTGACCCTGCAAACGCTGGGTAAATTGGCCAACAGGTAAATCTTTTACCTTGCTTGAATTCAGTTGAGCAATAGATCCCGTAACATCTGCCCGGTTTTGTGTACCGTAACTAACCATTACTACTTCCTTTAACGCCGTATTTTTTTCTGTTAATTGTATGGTAATATTAGTTTGGTTATTAATGTTGATTTCTCTTGATTCATAACCGATCGAGCTAATTAGCAATACGCCTTGTCCATTCTGAGAATTGATGGTAAAGTATCCGTTAGCATCTGTGACGGTAGCAATTGTCGACCCTTTTAGTTTAACGGTTACACCAGGTAATGGAAGGCCTTTTTCATCAGTAACTTTACCGGTGACATTTGCTACTTGGATTGTTTTATTGATAAGTTTATTGGTTTTAGCTTCATCGACACTTTTTATGATAATAATTTTATTTTCGATGATATAAGTCAAAGGTTGGTCTTTAAAGCATAAATCCAACACATCTATTAGCGAGGCGTTGCTAACAGATATATTTACATTATGTGCTGCTTTAATCATCCGGCTTGAGTAAACGAAGTCGTAATCGCTTTGCTCTTGTATTGCTTTAATGATGTTTACCAGTTTAGCGTTATTTTTCTCTAAGGTTATTTTTTGTGCAAAAGACGATGCGCTTACCTGTAAAATGGCACTTATAACTAATACGACTGCTATATTAATCCTCATAGTTATTTTACGTTTTATGGCTGGATCAATGCCTGAAATAAGTTGCTTTATCTCGCGAAAAGCTTTTCGCATGCACCGAGTCAAATCTGATGAGCGAACAAATAAGAATTTCATATATTTGTTTAATTTGGGTTTAGTTGATATATATCTCGACAATAATTATTAAGTATAGGCCCAAATCATTGGCCGGTGGTGGTGGTACACTCCCGGCCTTTTCTTTGCCTTACTTTTGTTTATATGTAAAATTAAGGCATAATAATTACCCTCCTTCCTTCTATAAGAAAGTGAACATCTCCGGTAGATTGAAGAGCCTTTAATACCACAGACAGATTTTTTGAGCGGGAAAAAGATCCGCCAAATCGTTTTGTGATTTTGGTATCCGTATATTGTACGTCAATGTCATACCAGCGCGACAGTGTACGCATGATACTTTGAATGTCTGAATCGGTAAACTGTAATTTGCCTTTTACCCAGGCTATCGCGTTGTCAACATCAGCCCCGCTAACCACATTGATGCCTTCACGTGTAAGTTGGGATTGTTGACCTGGAATAAGCATAGTGCTACGGGTGGCATCACTCACTTTTACAGAGCCTTCCAGTAAAGTTGTTTTAATTACAGCTTCATTTCCATAGGCCATCACACTAAAATGAGTACCCAATACTTCAACTGTTTGTCGAGCATTTATTACTCTGAACGGCATTGCTTTGTTATGGACTACTTCAAAATAGGCTTCACCATTTAACTCAACCCTGCGTTCGTTACCAGTAAACCTTACAGGGTAGCGTAAAGTGGTGGCGGCATTTAGCCATACATTAGTACCATCGGGTAATTTTACCCGATATTGGCCACCAGGTGGTACTTCAATCGTGTTAGTAGCTACGTTGGTATAGGGTGTTTTTACATTAGCTATTGTATAGGTGATCTGACCATTGGCTGTTTTGGTGATTTTGATACCCGACTGTTCTGCCAATTTTCCATTAGCCTTATCATTCAATATGATTTTTCTTCCATTAGCTAAAGTTAATATGGCTTTATTGCTGCCGGGAAGCGCATCGTGTTGCTGCACTTGTGCCACTCGCTGAACGGGTTGCTGCCGATTAGTAAGAAAAAATCCTGCAACAGAAAGAAATAGGAGTGTTATAGCCGCGGCAGCTACGCGGTACCATGTAATGATTGTACTTTTAGAGTGATAGTTTTGATTTAATTCAGCCCAAACCTCATTCAGATCACTTTCTATTTCCGACGGAGATGGTAATTTTTCCGCGTGTTGTTTTAAAAACCAAGTTTCCAGCAAAGCCTTTTCTTCAGCTGTGCAAGTTCCCGATTCATACCGCAGCAATAATTCTTTAATTTGGTCTTTATCCATAGTATAAAAGGATAGCTGAGTACCCCCATTATCACTATAGACCGCCAGCCTCAAAACATGTCCTATATAAAAATGAAATATTTTTATATAAAATATTTAGGATACCAAAAAAGATATGAATTTACCTATAAAATATAAAAACGACATAGACAAGGATTCCCAGTTTTACTCTTAATATTTTAATGGCATTGTGTACCTGATTTCGTACTGTTTTTTCCGATATATTCAGTTCTTCAGCTATTTGTTTATGAGAGAGGTTAGCCTTTCTGCTTAGTTCAAAAACCTCGCGCATTTTAAGCGGAAGGGCATTAATTTCCTTTTCAATAATTTGCGATAATTCCCGCTCACGAACCGTCTGATCTGTGATATATTCGCCGCTATTAGCAAATTGTCCAATGGAATCTAAATAAGATGATGCCACACGTTTGTGTGCTATGACATTGAATACTTTATTTCTAACCGAAGCATACAGATAGCCAGATAAGTAAGATTTAAATATGATGGTTTTACGGTTATCCCAAAGAGTGGCAAAAAGTTGCTGAATTAGATCTTTACACTCTTCCCGGTCTTTTAAACGGTGAAAGGCGTGAATATAAAGCGGCCCTTTATAGCGCGTGTAAATTTCGGAAAATGCGGAATAGTCGTCTTTCTGCAAAAGCAGAGACAGTTGTTCATCGCTAAAAGTGCTATAATCGGTCAATTTATATAGAAAGATTCATAGATAAAGTTATAAAAAAACAAAATAAATTTAACCATTTATTTTGTTTTCGTTAATAAGCAATCTTTGGACTTTTTGCAGCCAGTTTATGCTGGTATAAGCTGATAACTTATCATCGGTTGTAATTTTACAGCTATGCGAATCGGAAATAATACTCACTACTAAAAAATGAAATTATTAAGAAGGATGTAATTAAAAGTCTTATTTTAGAAAACAAGCAATTACAAGGATTGTAATAGAATCTGATAGAATTGAATTTTGCCTGATAAACTGAGTTGCTTTTTGTAAATGATTGCTGATAGTCGATACTGATATGCCCAGGGTCTGGCTTACCTCCTTATAGCTTTTCCCCTCTAACTTACACAAGGTAAACACTAACCTGCACTGTGGAGGCAACTCATTAACAACCTGATTAAGAATTTTTAAGTGCTCTCTGGAGTATATAGCTTCTTCTATATGTGAATAGAGTTCAGTAGCAGCAACGGTTAATTTAACTTGAAGTTTCTTGTCACACGCAACTTTTCTGAAAAAATCTACCACATTGTTTTCTGCAATTCGAAAAAGATATGAGCGGAAAGACCTTTCAGGATCTATTAACTCACGTTTATCCCAGATTTTAATGAATACGTCTTGCAATAAATCACGGGAGACTTCTTCGTCTTTTATCAATCTTAACAAAAAGCCATACAACCTGAAACTATATAAATGATATAATTGCTCAAAGGCTTTTTCCTTTCCATCTTTCAGTTGAGATAACAAGACCTTCTCATCAACTATATGCCTTATTTTCATTTAAATATTCGGGTTATGAACCAATAATAAATTGAATTGACTTCGGTATTGAATCTGTATACTTTATAGTCAATTCATTCATAACAATGCTAATTATATCTTTATTGGCTATGTTTTAGATTAGGTTAAGAGAATGTATACCGACAATTCTGATTTTAAGAGGCTGCAGTATACTATACGTCTTCAGTAACCGATTTAATTAGTTTATATAGGGTATATTTATATATCAAACTTATAAAGAAAATCAATAAACGCAAATAAACAATTTACTATGTCCTTAGTTGGTCTTTACGTGTAATTACGCTATCTACAGGCAAGTACAAACAATATTATTATATAATCAAATATTGGACAGATAAAATATTGCTGGATCAATTAATCTATTTATACAATCGTAAAAATTGTCCGCTTTATTTCGCCAGTGTTCCTTCATCGCTTTTTTTTGATAATATTTATTTGAAAACAGCCCGCATTGAAGTTATGCGGGCTGTTGAATATTAATGCTATATACAAGCATATAAGTTATATTTATTACAGCATCCTCAAACTATTATAAATACTTAACAGGAAGCATTGGAGTCATGTTGTTAATTTTTTGTTGCTTAATACCCCGGATTTTGCATCATACTGGCGTTCCCCTGAAGTTCCTGAATTGGTATAGGCCACACATAATCACGTCCGGCATCAAACTTACGGGTTTCCACAATCACCGTCTGTCCGTTTGCCGGGTTGGTTGCACCATATACCACGCCATTCATAACCTGTTCGGCTATTTTCCATCTTCGAATATCAAACCAGCGGTTTCCTTCAAAAGCCAGTTCAACTCTTCTTTCCCTGCGGTAGAGTTCACGTAGTTTTTGTTGACTATTGTACACTGATGTATTAACATTGGGCATATTTGACCGATTGCGTATCTGGTTAAGATAGTTAATAACATCAGGATCTGCTGATTGACCGCTTTCAACCAGTCCCTCAACACGCATCAGCATTACATCAGCTAAACGATAAATCATAAAATCCAATGTCCCGGCTGTTGGTCTTGTTCTATCCATAGATACATCACAATATTTTCTTACGAAATAGCCGGTGCGGGATGAGTTTACAGCGCCAATGGCACAAACATTTGGTGCTGGAGCAAAGGGATTAACCACGGTATAAAATGTTGCACCGGGATAAACAATAGTAGCTGCCATTCGCGGATCGCGATTGTTGTTATAGTTAGGATATTTATGATAAATAGCTAAACTGTCAGGACCTAATTCTGCCAGAGTTTTGCCTTGCCTGGTTTCGTAAGTATCAACCATAGACTGTGTAGGGTTAACGTTTGCCGTGCCAGCCGCATTAGGCGGGGCCAGCCTAACGTAAACTCCCTGCTGCGATTGATTAGAAAGTATACGCTCTGAGTTAAATTCGCCTTTATATAAAAACAGGTTTAAATAATTATCGGTAGCAGCAGGCTTATACAGCGAATATACTTTTGCTCCGGTAGCCGGATCGGTAAGGTCTACAACCTGTTTTGCTGTAGCTGCAGCCTCGGCATATTTACCCCAGTTTAAATAAGCAACGGTTTCCATGGTTAATACCGCTCCTTTTGTAATACGATAAGGTAAATCGCCCGGATAAGATAAAGGCAACCCGTCAGCACATGCTTTAAATTCTGATATTATAAAATTTAATATCTCTTCCTTACTACTTGCTTTTAAAGCGGCATCATCAGGCCCAACAGCTGAAGTTACAATTGGTATTGCCCCATAATACATAGACAGTTCCATAGTATAAAATGCCCGAAAAGCCCTTATTTCAAGCATATATTGTTTTAGCTTATCCACATCTACGTAAGCTTTGCCTGCATTTTCCAGGAACCTGTTACAGGTACGTATTTTCAGATAATCGTCGTGCCAGAAAGGATATATCAGCATATAAGCTGATGATGGCGGGTTTGAGTTACCATTACCTAAGGCAAACTGATTTATTTCAGGCAAAAAGTTTGCCGTCCAGGCTGCATCATCAGTTAAAGCCGAAAGCGAAATGCGGCTATCCGGAAGATATTGAAACCCACCGCCTGGCATGGAGCCTGCTATATATTGTATGACACCTAAAAGCTGCGCTTCAGTCTGCCAAAATTTGTCGTCGGTAGTATCAATTGGATTATTTCTGGTTAAAAAGTCTTTGTTACAAGCTGTAACGCCAACTATCATTAATAAACATATTAAAAATATCTTTTTCATAATCTTAGTGTATTAAAATTTCACATTAAACCCAACTGTATATACCTGCATTAACGGATAAGTATTATCCGTTCCTCGCGTTTCAGGATCCAGATATTTCATACCGGCGAATGTTAATGGGTTTTGCGCATTAAAATAAATTCTGGCGCCTGAAATTCCGGCTTTTGTAAAAAAACGAGCTTTTATATTATATCCCAACTGAATATACCGCACCCTTACAAATGCTCCATTAGTGCGCCAATAATCCGACATTCGTGTATTATCGCCGGCATTTGGTGTAATACGGGGTAGAACTGCGTTGGTGTTTTCAGGTGTCCAGGTATCCTGTTGCCAAACCATTGGGGTACCGCCGCCGCCATTCATATTTAGAGGCGAAATATACCTGCCTGTGTAAAATACGTCAGCTTTGGTAAAGCCGTTTAACAGGGTCTCAAAATCGAAATTTTTATAACCAAAATGCATGTTAAAAAAGTAATTTCCTTGTGAATTGGGGTTACCTATAATGGTTTGGTCTGCATCTGTTATAGTTCCGTCATGGTTTAAATCAACATATTTAATATCGCCAGCAACTTGCGACGGACCAGAAGCTGACCCAGACCCAATCATTGGAACATTGGCTGCAATATCTTTTTGCTGTAACAAGCCATCGGTAACGTATCCATATACACTACCTATTGGTTGCCCAACTTGCTGAACGGTTGATCCACTGTAATAAGGACCTCCCCGCAGGCTAAGTATCGTGTTTTTGTAATAAGAAAAACCTGCACTTAAGCTTGTAGAAAAATTCTTGGTAATCGAAGTTGTATAATTAATTGAAAACTCCCAACCCTTATTACGCACGCTTCCGGCATTTATAGGTTGGGGACCGATTCCCGACGAATAAGATAAAGGGGCATTTAACAGGATATCCTCAGTAGTTTTATTATACCAATCAAAAGTGAAGTTTAATTTACTTTTAAATAGTGACACATCAGTACCGATATCCAGCATTTTAACCCGCTCCCAGGTAATGTCGGGATTACCTATTACAGCTTCTGTACCATTAGTGTTTACAGTGCTCTGATATTTATATAAACCTATGCTTTGATTATTGCCTAGTAAGCCGTATGATGCCCTTAATTTTAAGTTGCTCAATAATTTTATATCTTTAAGAAAATTTTCACGACTAATATTCCATCCAGCAGCAACTGATGGAAAATAACCCCATTTATGGTTCGGGCCAAATTTGGATGAACCATCTGCACGCATGGTGCTTTCAAACAGATATTTATCATCAAAAATATAATTTAGTTTAACCAAATAAGATGCTAGCGTTGCCTCGTCAAACTGGCTTGTATTTGTTGGGTTATCTGTCTCCCGGGTTAAACCACCAAGGGCGTATATAGTATTTTTCCCAATTGTGCGGTTATAGTCAATTGTAGCCGACATATACTGATAATTTGTTTTATATATACCCGTAGTATGCGCTGCAGCATACTGATAAACAAGCGCATTATTATAATAATCTAGGAAGTTATATGCGTCGCGCGATGAAATGGTACCAGTACTGATGGTGCGAAACAAGTATTGACCTTTAAGCTTTAAACCCGGGGCGATTTCCCATTGTGGTTGAAAATTAATTGAAATATTGTCTTCACGAGACTCGGCTAAACCACCCTGTTCCAATTCGGCCAAAGGGTTAAGCATATCACCAAAATTACCATAAGCCTGATAGCCATTTGGCTGCATCGGATATTTACCGACTACCGTAGGCGGTATCCTGTAGGTTTCATACAAAATGTAGCCCGCGCCGTCACCACTCTGAAAACTGGTGAAGCGGTTAATCGGCCTGTCAACATTTGTTCTGGCTAAAGCAAGATCCAGATACATAGACAAATTCTTTTTTAAGGTTACACTTGTGTTAGCCCGTAGCGAATATCTATCTGAAGATGTTGTTTTAATAATACCATCCTGCGATAAGTAAGTGCCAGTCACAGCAAAACGCGCTTGGCTACTACCACCAGTAACGCCAACTGTATGCTCCTGCATAAAAGCTTTATTCTGTAGTATTAATTTTTTCCAATCTGTGTTAGGGTAAAGTAATGGGTCAGTTCCGTTCTGCGTTTTTTGTATGGCATCTGCTGTATATAAAGGGCCGGCACCAATATTGGCTTGCGCCTGGTTAACCATATTCATATAAGTCACTGCATCAACAAAATCAGGTAAATATGAAGGCGCCTGATAGCCGGCAAATCCATTATAAGTAATATTGGTTTGACCCGCCTGTCCACGCTTGGTGGTTATTAAAATAACGCCATTTGCTGCCCTCGATCCATAAATAGATGCAGCAGCGGCATCTTTTAAAACAGTAATACTTTCAACAGTAACCGGGTCAACGGAATTGATATCTGAAGGTACTCCATCAACCAATACGAGGGGGGTAATTGTACCTAATGTAGAAATGCCCCTTATTTTTATTACCGCAGCATCACCACCCGGTAAACCCGAGCTTTGTGTTACGGTTAAGCCTGTCACGCCACCCTGTAGCGCTTGCGATAATCTGGTAATAGGTTTGCCATCAACGTTCGATTTGATGTTTATAGTGCTTATTGCATTGGCAATATGTTTTATTTTTTGTTCAGAATAACCGGTAACAACTACCTGATCTAGTTCCGATACATTTTCCTGCAGTGAAATAGTTAGGTTATCTTTTGTGTTAGTTACTGTATACTCCTTGGTTTTAAAGCCAATATAAGTAAAAATGAGCACGTCATATTTACGCACTCTTATTTCAAAGTTTCCGTTAACATCAGTAGTGGTTGAACCCTTTTTACCTTTTATTCTAACCGTTACGCCAGGCAATGACGCAGGGGGCTCTTTAGTGTCAAAAACCTGCCCTTTTATATTTATCAAACTATCTGTTGCAGTTTTTGTATAATCAATAGTTTGGATAATTATTTTATCCTGAAATACAGTATACTTTAACTGATATTTTTTTAGTAACTTATCTAAAACATCTTTCAGTTTCTCGTTTTTTGCTATAAGATTTACCTTTTGATTATTGTCTACACTATTGCTTATATAGCTGAATGAGACATTAGTCTTTTCTGATATTTTTTCAAATGTGCTTTCCAGTGTTTCATTTTTAATTTCAATAGTTACTTGTTTATTTAATGAACCCTGCGCCAATGTTTCTTTTGCAAGTAGACTTAAACTAAGGCAACACGTAATTGTAATTATCAACCCGGTTATTTTCATGATCCAACCGATAGAACGTAATCTTTCATTGGGTATACTTTTTTTCATACCTTTATGTTATATGTTAAATAATTGTGATAACTACCTTTGTTGCTTACCAGGCTTGGCGGTTATCAGTTAAATTCCTTAATGTATATGATCCCGGTCTGACCGGGATTTTTTTATACCTGCTATGTGTCTTCTTGTCTGTTCATATTAAATTATTAGGTGATTATAATCGGTTATTAGTATAATTCCCAAATAGCCCCATTATTTTTAAGCTTTACATTAGTGGTAAGGCTAATTTGCATCAACACCTGTTGCAGATTTTCTTTTTGGTCAAACTCACCGTAATAATGCAAATCCTGTATTTTTTTATTTAATACAACTGTTACATTATAGGCTTTTGAAATATCATCAACCACATTACTTAAGGTCGTTCCTTTATAAATGAATTTCCCGTCCCTTCTGGCAAGCATATCGGTAGCAGCCGAATAGTTCTCTTTATATAATTGCCCATTAGTTTTATTAAATATAGCGCGCTGGTTAGGTGCTAACATTAATTGATTAGCGTGTTGGCCAAGTTCAGTAACACTTACTTTGCCATTTAGAAGTGAAACTTCAACAGAACCCCGCTTTGGATAAGCCTGAATATTAAAGGTTGTGCCGTATACTATTGTATTTAGTCTGCCAGTATGTATAATGAAGGGATGCTGTTTATCATGAGTAACATTAAAAAAAGCTTCGCCTCTAAGTGTTACTTCTCTGTTTTTACCGATGAATTTACTAGCGTAATTTAGGGTGCTACCCGGTGCAAGCCATATCGTTGTACCGTCGGTAAGTTGCAATTTTTTTCGCTCACCGTTTAAAGTTATTACTTGCCTGTAATTATTAGCAGCTAGCCGGTACCGTATATATCCAAAATAAAGAGAAACAGCTAATATGAGGATTGAGACACAGGCTGTCAATTTTACGAAGGCACTTCTGTTAAGGAAAACAATCTTTGCTTCTTTTTTTCTTTTAAGGAAGGTTTCATTAACAATGTTTTTATACGCCTGTTCTAAAACTTCATGCACATTGTCCGGCAAGGCGTTATTAGTAGTTACCTCATTATTAACGGATATTTCCAATTGCTTACGTACCAGTTCTTTAAGGGCATCTAAACTGGTTTCTGATCCAAAATGCTGTATTAAAACTTCCCATTCCTGTTGCGAACATTCGTTATTCAGATAACGATTGAATAGATCATTTAGGTGATTTTTATCTTCCAACTTATATTTTATAGCTAATACGAATCAAAGAATAATTCTCACTACTGCCCTTATGAAAAATATTGCGTACAAATCGGAGACTGGACGGTATAACTGAATGTTACTGTGAAGCCTAAAAAATCTGCCCTGATTCTTAAGGTGGCGATCCTCCGGACGGGCTCTCTATTTTATCTGCTGCGCAAGATGTCATGGCGATCCCTATCGCACGCTGGTCATTTCATGTTATTTCATCACCAGCTACGACTGCGCAAAAGCATCGCTATTCAGAATCCTGAATAGCTCCGCACTTGCGAAACACTATTAAAGTTTAATTTTTTAGGATAGCCCTTTTCAAAAAGAAGGAGAAAAAGGAAAACAAGTTGCGCACTGTACTAATGACTGCCGGTAGTATCAAAAAGACTACGGCATAAACGGTTGCCTCCCCAAAGGGTCCCCCCCCAATTATTCCGTTTCCTTTTTGCAAGGTGACGTGCCCGCTGATTTGCTTTCTTTTTCTCCTTTTTCTTTTGGAAAAACTTTTACGGGAAAGGGGCGAAAGAGAAGCAATTAACAAAATTTTTAACTCTTAATGCAAAACAAAATGAAAGCAGCAGAAAAAAATGCAAAACAGGTACAAGGTACAAACGCAAAAAACGCCAATACACCAAGAACAGAAAACCGCCCAAACATCCCCGGAAAGGAAGCCAAACAAGATGAAGCCCTTAAAGATGAAAAGCCCGCCGAAGCTGCTAAAGTTGAGACAGCCCAAACCGCCGAAGCCAAGGCCGGTAGCGCCCCTGCAGTGGATCACCAACCCGCAAACCCTGCACCCGAACAAAAAGAGCAGCCGGTAGCGGAAGCACCAAAGGCGGAAATTAAATATGTTAAACCTATCTTGAATTTGGAACAGACTCTAAAATCAGTCGGTAACCTGCACCGCCTGACTATCCAGCGTTTGGCATTGATTACCCGAATTAAAACACTGGAAGAATTTGAGGTAAAACTGGTAGAAGAAAACGACCAGTTGGAAAGCAACCCGTATCAGGGCTGTAAGCTGATTATCAAAGATGATAAGGGCCGCGAGTTTACCACCAACACGCCTAACCTTATCCGCATGGTAACTCAATTCATTTTTGATGCCTGCCATGAAAAATTGGGCGAGATCGAGGCAAACATCGTGTTCCCGCAACAGGGCTAATTAATCATGCTCCTGGCGAAAGCCGGGAGCATTTTTTTAAGGTTTCACAAAAACAGGAATTAAGATGTACGAACAATTTATTGAGTTCACCGACCAAATATTTTGGGAGGGGTACGCCGAACAATTAGCCAAAGAAAACCCCGTAAGGTTTCAGCAGGAATTAACCGAGTTTTTAAATGCCTATCAAAACTAAGACAATGGAAGACCGCATTTATTTACTGGTGCGCTGTACCGTAAAGACAACGCACAAAATTATACACGATGCCATAACGGAATTGCAGGCAGGCACCCAACTACAGGTAAGCAGCACCAAAAATGTAAAAGTGCTGAAAACAGAGATTATACAACTGAATACAAAAACTTCAAAAAATTAAGATCATGGCACATCAGATAAATTTCAACGAAAAAGCAGGCAAGCACAGCTTTATGAGCGTCAAAGAAAAAGCCTGGCACAATTTAGGGCAAATCATTGACCGTTATCCCACCAGTAACGAGGCGATACAATTCGCCGGACTGGACTATATCGTGGAAAAACGCCCCTTGTTTACCCATGATACGAATAACCACCTATGGAGCAATGATGAAGCGATACCCGACATAGAAGTATCGAATTACTTCGCCACCGTGCGGGCGGACACCGAGCAGGTGTTAGGCGTAGTGGGCAATGACTACGAAGTGGTACAAAACCGGGATGCGTTTAGCTTTTTCGATGCCATCGTTGGTGGCGGGGACGGAATTTTATACGAAACTTGCGGGGCTTTAGGCAACGGGGAACGCATTTTTATTACCGCCAAATTGCCCGGCTATATCAAAGTAGGCAACGATGACCTGATAGAGAAATACCTCTTTTTGACTACCTCGCACGATGGTTACGGCAGTATCACCGCAGCTTTTACACCTACCCGTATAGTCTGTAATAACACTTTACATGCTGCTTTGGGCAATATGACCCACAGCGCGAAGATACGTCACACCCAAAGTGCACAGGAGCGCTTAAAACAAGCCCATAAGGTCATGGGTATATTCAATAGCATGAGCGAACAGTTAAACGGCATATTTAATCGTTGGGCGCATATTCGCATTACCGATAAAGACGTCTTAAAATTGGTGCAACAGGCAATGGCGCCAAGCAAAGAGGTGTTGCAAAATGTGCTGGATGAAAACATAGACGAGTATTCGAGCCGGTTTTTAAACACAGTCGAAAAAGTTTGCGAATTCGCCTTTAGCCATCCCACGCAACAAATGGACACCACACGAGGAACGCTGTTTGGTGCCTATAACGCCATCAGCGGGTATATGCAAAATGTAAAGCAATATAAGACCGAGGAAGTGAAACTAAAATCTATTCTTTTCGGCAACGGCTTTGCTAAAACGCAAACCGCCTTCCAGCTTTGCCGGGAGTTTGAACGCACGGGTGAAACGCAATTAGTCCTTAACTAACCAAAGGGGCGCAAGCCCCTTTTTGTTTTTTACATCATGAAAAATCTAATCCATCATACCAACCACCTGACCATTTACGCCATTATCCTGTTAACCATTGGTTTTTTGCTTCGCTATATGATTGGCAAACGCAGGTTTAACCGTTGGGGCATTGCAGGAACGCAGTATTTTAAATCTTATGGGGTGGCATTGATAACTATTATGATAGAACGTATAGTCAATGTTATAGCTACCCTGATGATAATCTGGGCAATTATTTTATACCTCATTAAATAACAGCAAATAATATTTTTTGAAAATTACCCCGCGGCTCCGCCATGCGGAGCCCCTGCGCCCCCTGTTTACATTGTTGATTGTTTTAACGGTGTAAACAGGGGGGCGTTTTGTATTATTTAAAATATCACTACAGGTGAAAAATTTTAAAAAATGGTGTAATTAAATTAAAACCCTATTTTTTATGGTAAATATTAGCCTTGTAATTGGTTATCCTATTTAATACATTTACATTTATTACCTAAAACCTATTTTACTAAATGAAAATATCGATAGATAATTTTAAATCGATTAAAGAATTACCACCTTTCCAAATAAAGCCACTGACGATTTTGTCGGGTGTCAATAGTTCAGGAAAATCCTCCTTTATACAATTATTACTATTACTTAAACAAACGATCGACCTGGACTCAGGTAAACATCAGCTTTTCTTAAGTGGAGATTTATATTTCGTTAAAAAGTTCTCAGATATTGTAACCGGTAAAAATTTAAATAATAAACTTAAAATTAGTCTTGAATTCGATAAGGAGGAAATTTTAAGCTACGATAGCGAATTTCGTACACGTATTTTTGACCGTTTGCCCAGCTTTTCATTACAGGTTGATGTAAAATTCGATTACATCGATGAAGCAATTAGGATTACTGATTTTGATATCACTTATAAGCTGCCGGAAGGTGAAAAACGTGAGCAATATGTAAAGTTTAAAAGTAATTACGGTGCTAATAATACTTTTTCTATAGCGGCAAATAATGCAATATTTGGTAGTGACTTATGGGAAGGTACACCTGAAATTTTTGACATTGCATATTCATCGATATTTCCAAGTTCCTATGAAACGCGATCAATCTCCAATACCCCGAACGTTAAAACTGGTGAACCGGATATTGTCGAATCCCTTAAAATTCGCCATTTTCCAAGGATAGAGGGGGAAAAAGATTTAGTAAGCAACTTTTTTAATACTATGTCCTATATCGGCCCAATACGTGAATTGCCAAGGGACGAGTATGCTGTCAGCAGTATTAAAAATTATGTAGGCAAGGCCGGTGAAAATACTGCACAAATTTTAGAAAATTTCGCCACTGACCCTATTACATATCTAAAGCCATCTTTCGCTGATGACGGTATTATATACACTTCGAAAAATGAACCATTAATTGATGCGGTAAAATATTGGATGTGTGACATTTTTAAAATTGGAAAGAATATATACGCTAAAAAAGAAAGTGAATTTTACACGATCATCTTGCAAAATGATGCCGGTATAGAGACAACAATTAAACATGTAGGTTTCGGCATAAGCCAATTGCTGCCAATCATCGTGGAAGGCCTTTTAATGCAGAAAGATGGCACGCTTATATTAGAGCAGCCTGAAATTCATCTGCATCCTAAAATACAGAGTTTACTATTTGACTTTTTGTATTCTCTAGTTTTGGATGGCAAACGGGTGATCATTGAAACGCACAGTGATCACTTTATAACACGTATGCGACGCAGGATCGCAGAAAACAGCACAAATGAGCTACAGGACAATATTAATCTCACCTTTATGGAGTCCGAAAATGGAGAAGTGATGTTCGGTACCATCGATTTGGACGATTTTGGAACCTTAGATTATTTCCCTGAAGATTTTGTCGAGCAGGCAAATTTGGAAATGAAGGCTATTGTTAGAGCGCAGATGAAAAAACGTACTGTTAAAAAATAATGGAGTACGCCGCAGTGCTGGATGTCTCATCGATGGTTTGGGATCCAGAAAATTACAACAATCAAACTGAGCAATATTTCTTTCTGAAAGATGAAATAATTAAGTTCATCGATAAGGTTGAAGCTGAACGGCCGCAAATTTTAATGCGCAGCGAGCTGCTTAACCAAATCATTGCCGGTTTTCCCTATAATTTAATGCCGCAATCTTTTTATGATTTTGGAAGCATCGTGTATGCTTTTTTAGCACGAATCGGACCTGACATCATCATTTTTGATCCTGATAAAATAGATGATTTGGCAGCCCATCCCGAAATCATAAAAGCACATTTTAATGATACGATAAGGGAAGAGATCAGTTATTTGCTGGCTTACATGCATCGAAGTGAGGACAAAGCAAGTGTTTATTTTACTTTTCAGTACCTTTGGGGTGATAATGCCCGTTTAAATACTGTTAGTGCAACAGAGGGTACTAAGGAATACGAAACAATAATTGCCGACCAGGAAAAAGCTTTAAATGACTTTTTCGCGAAATTTAAGCGTGTTTTTGAGCACAGCACAAAACATCATCAAAATAACAAACAAGGGAATCATGTCAATCCCTTAAGCTGTTATAACGGAAATGATACAGATGTGCCGCAAAAAATGTTAGACGACGCCAAATTGTTCGGTAAAAAATATTATTGTTTCGATGATATAAATAATACCTATGTTGTCTTTCAACGGACAGAAAAAAATATTTATCACGGATATGACGAACCGGATCAAAATATGATCCCGCCATCAATCCGGAAGTTTTTTAAAAATAAATAGATTGGAAGACTACAGCCCAGTTATTGGTAAAACCGTGATCGAGACGTTAACGTCTGGGATGTATGATGACGCGCGTTTTGTTTTTAGGGAATATGTCCAAAATGCTGCTGACCAAATAGATGTGGCGTTTGAAACTAACGTGTTGCGAAATAAGGCTGATGGTAGAGTTAAAATCACTATTGATCCTTTTGCCAAATATATTTCTGTGGAAGATAATGCGACCGGCATACCCGCAAGCGAAGTATTGCGGTTCTTGGGTGATGTTGCTAAGTCAGAAAAAGACAAAACTAAAAGGAAAGGATTTCGCGGGATCGGTCGCTTAGGAGGGCTGGGGTATTGTGACAAATTGATTTTTGAAACGTCGGCTCATGGGGAAGACGTTCAAAGTATTATGACCCTTGACGCAAAACAATTACGTAAGTTGATTGAAGACAACAATGTTGATCTCGACGCTTCGGCCGTGATTAGTGTAATTACCAGTATAGATCGTAAGTCCGAAGCCAAAGACGAACATTATTTTAAAGTCACGCTTGAAAACGTTAATACAATCAAACTTCTGGATATAAAACGTGTGACTGAGTATCTATCAATGGTTGCACCGTTGCCATTCCACAAGGATTTTACTTTTGGGAAAGAAGTAAAACGATACATGACGGAAAATAATTTCACCCTTGACGAATATAATGTCTTTTTAAATAACGATCAGTTGTTTAAATCATACCGAGACGAATTTGACGAAGACGACACTAAATCAAAGTGGTTAGCGGTCGACTTTTTTGACGTGCGCGGCGAAAAATTAGAGTTATTGGCGTTGGGCTGGTATGGTTACCGAGCTCAATCAAACATCGTTTTACCGACTGGAAATATTGAAAAAGGCCTACGACTAAGAAAAAGTAATATTGGTATAGGCGATGAAAATACGGTTAGCCGCTTTTTTAAAGCACCGAGAACAAACCATCGTTTTATTGGCGAAATCCACGCGCTAAATTCCAATTTCATACCGAATGCTCGGCGGGACTATTTTAATGAGAATCGGACACTCCAAGATTTTGAAAAAGCCTTAGAAGATTTATTTAAAGAAAAAAATCTTGAAAATCGCCTTGCTCATACCGCTTCAAATCTGCAACGTAGATTAGAGGAAATTGAAGATTACAAAAGATCGCAAAAAGAATGGGAAGAAAGAAAAGGCAATTTCCCCAGTCAGGTCGCTGAACAGCAATTTTTAGACAACCTTAAAGTAGCTGAGACAACCGCAAAACGGGCTTACGACACTATTAATAAAATTAGCGTAAAGGCCTCTAAGGATAAGGGCATTAAAACACTATACCAAACCATTACTGCTGGTAAAGATTTAGATATATCAACTTCTAAAGATTTAACAGTTAATACCTACGATCCGCCATCTTTCGCGAAACTGTCACCAAATGAACAGGAGGTTGTGCGAACAATATTTCAGATGATAGATGAGACCTTACCGGTTAACCAGGCGAAAACGCTAAAGGATAAGATTTACGTACGTTTCAATTAATGTTATGCCTCGAAAAATATTATTAATTGAGCCAAAGTATAAAAACAAGTATCCTCCAATAGGATTAATGAAGATTGCCACCTATCACAGACGGCTAGGCGACGAGGTGGAATTTTTTAAAGGCGAACTAAAAGAATTTGTTTTAATCAAACTAACAGATCGCTGCATTAACGATTTGAGAAATATCGATGGCCGCTTCAATTGGGATGCTCACAAAGGCCAGATTCGCGAGTTCATTAAAACTAAAAAGATCAAGTATTTGCCGGATTTACCTTTTAGTGAACACAATTCTTCGTTGGAGATAATCCGTTGTTTAGATGACTATGCGATTATATATCAGAAGAAACAATATGATCGTTTTCCCAAATGGGACCGGATATATGTAACTACATTATTTACATTTTATTGGAAAATTACCGTTGAAACCATCCATTATGCTAAACATCTAATTGTGGATCATAATCAACTATTTGTAGGCGGTGTACTTGCATCACTGCTTCAAAAGGAGTTAGAAGTAGAGACTGGTGTAATCGCGCATCCAGGTTTGTTAGATCAGCCTGGCATGTTGGACCCGGAAAACCCAATGGCAAAGCATATGATTATAGACAATTTGCCATTGGATTATTCTATTTTGGACGAGATAGACTACGAATACCCTACTGGCAGCGCATACTTCACATTCATGACAAAAGGATGTACCAGGAAATGTGCTTTTTGTTCAGTGCCAATCTTGGAGCCTACATATAAACCGAAAATAGAAACTATTGATAAATTTTTAGAGATTAAACAGCTTTATGGTGAGCAGCAAAATTTGTTACTGATGGATAACAATGTGCTGGCATCGCCTAATTTTCCTGATATAATTCAAGAAATTAAGGATATGGGTTTTTACAAGGGTGCTACCTTTGTTGAACCCAATCAATATGAAATAGCTTACAAAAACCTGTCAAATGGCTTAAATGATGTAGCTTATGTGAAAAGGACATTCAAGCTTTTACAGGCGTTGTATAATAAGTTAAATGGCGAAAAAAAGAAACAGTTCGGCGAGGCGCTAAAAAACGCCGGGTTAACTGATTTCGACTCGATTAATAAAGACTTGATTTTAGCAACTTATTCGGAAGTCAGTCCATTGTATGAAAAATTCAGATCAAAAGGATCGCGATTAAGGTATGTAGACTTTAATCAGGGAACCGATGCAAGGTACGTTACGGATGAATTAATGAAGCTAATGAGTGAAATTCCAATCCGACCATTACGTATTGCATTCGATTACTGGGGGATGAAGGATAAGTACGAGGCTGCCGTTCGATTAGCTGGTAAATATAAAATCAAAGAGCTTTCAAATTATATCCTTTACAACTTTAAAGATTCCCCTGAAGAACTTTATAAACGACTTCTGCTTAACGTCATATTAAGCGAAGAACTTAATATGACGATTTATTCTTTTCCAATGAAGTACATTCCATTGTTCGGGGAGGAAGCAAAAACACGAGATTTTATTGGTAATAAATGGAATAAAAAATTCATAAGGACGATCCAGTCAATTCTAAATGTAACGAAAGGAATTGTTGCACCGGGTAGGAAGTTTTTTGAACGGGCGTTTGGTAAAGACTTAAAAGAATTTCAGGAACTTCTTTATATGCCGGAAGCATACGTCATCTATCGAAAAGTTTTCGAGGAAAATGGCTTAACGGAAACCTGGCGTGCTTTATTCAGGAAACTATCGACTGAGCAATTAAGTTTTGTGCAGGATATAATCCAATCCAATAATTTTAAGGATCATGTTGACGTAAATTACGATCCGCACATTACTGCATTATTAAACCACTATAAGATCACAAAAGACGAAATCGACCAGTATCAAAATGCAGATCCGGATATAAAAATTTTAAAAACGCAAACCCATAAAATGTTGAAAGAAGACATATTTAAAGATTTGACCTTAACCTACGACTTTGAACCAGAAACTTATACCCGAACCAAGAAAATGATTATAAATCTGTAACAACATATGGAAAACTTAAACTTACACGACTTGGAAGTGATAAAGGAATCACTTTCTTACAGCAGGAAAAGGATTGAGGAATATCAAGAGCACCCTTCTTACGAATTTAAGCAGCAGCAACTTGAGCGGATTAACAATGTCGCAAACAAAGTGTCAGGCCTCATTCAGGAACAAAAAAAGGCATAGAAATAAAATCACGGTCAGCGTCGTGTTTCCCCTGTACCTGTCATCAAAAGAAAACAAATTTCCCTTTTACTTTGGCAACTCGCTAATTCCGCTAATCCAATCGATCACCCTTTGGGGCGACGAACAATGTTCCGGGCTGGTTTGACTTATTGTTTACTTCTTCACCAAGCAAATCTTCAATATATAGCGAAGATTACATTGATGCGCGTGGTCGGGCTCGAACCTGGAACCCACTAAAAAATGACCATTTTTTTGCCGGATTTTTGGTATATTTAAGACCATTTTAGTACTTTTACAATGCTTGAGCGGTCAGCGACCAAAGCGGCGACCAACATCGCCGGCGCCTCTTGCAAGTGATTGATAATCAGCGAATACAGACGTAACCATAGTAGCCCAGGTGGGCGCACCCAAGTGGGCAAGTACGAATTATCGTTACTTGCCCTTCTTTTTTTCTTCTATTGTACGGAACGAAGCAATCTCATTTATGTAATCAGTCTGTAAAACGGGAGATTAATTTGTCCCTCGCAATGAGGTAATGGTAATAAAAAAGCCATTAACGTTTCTCGTTAATGGCTTTTAAATATAAACAATAACAATTAGGCTACAGCCATTTTCTCCTTTTTGGCGCTATATTCGCCGGCTTTTAGTTTTTCCGCAACATCGCTAAAGGCATCCAGGGTGCGCTGTACGTCTTCAAGCGTATGCGCGGCTGTTGGTATCAACCTTAGTTCTATCAGGCCTTTAGGGATAACCGGATACACTACAATAGAGCAGAAGATATGATAACGCTTACGCAGGTCCATTGTCAGGCTGGTAGCTTCATGCAAATCCCCTTTAAGGAAAACCGGGCTAACCACACTATTGGTAATCCCTATATCAAATCCATGCTCTTTCAAGCCGTTTTGCAGGGCGCGGGCAATGGTCCACAATTTTTCGCGTAATTCGGGCTGAGATTTTAACAGTTCGAAACGCTTTTTTAAACCGATTACCATTGGCATAGGTAAAGCCTTGGCAAATGTTTGCGAACGCATATTATAGCGCAGAAAATCGATGATCATTTTATCGGCAGCTACAAAAGCGCCTATACCCGCCATCGACTTAGCAAAAGTGCTAAAGTACACATCTACACCATCCACACAGCCTTGCTCCTGGTGTGCGCCTGCGCCGGTTTTACCCAGCGTACCGAAACCATGCGCGTCATCTATCAGCAACCGGAAGTTATATTTTTCCTTCAGCGCAATAATCTCTCTCAACTTTCCCTGTGCACCCGACATCCCGAACACACCCTCGGTAATTACCAGTATGGCGCCACCTGTTTGTTCAACAAGGCGTGTAGCGCGTTCTAACTGCTTTTCACAGCTATCTATATCATTGTGCTGATAAACAAAACGCTTGCCCATGTGCAGCCTCACGCCGTCAACAATACAAGCGTGCGATTCACCATCGTATACTACAACGTCATTACGGTCAAGCAGCGCATCTATAATAGATACCATGCCCTGATAACCATAATTCAATAAAAAAGCGTCTTCCTTGCCTACAAATTTGGCTAAGCCTTGCTCCAATTCCTCGTGATGACTTGAATTACCCGACATCATCCTTGCGCCCATTGGGTAAGCCATGCCATAATCAGCAGCGGCTTCAGCATCAACTTTACGCACTTCGGAGTGATTGGCAAGCCCAAGATAATTGTTTAAGCTCCAAACCAAATGTTCAGTTCCGTTAAACATCATGTGCGGCCCTATCTCTCCTTCAAGTTTAGGGAACGAAAAATATCCGTGCGACCATTTTTGATGCTGGCCTATCGGCCCGCCCATATTCTTTGCTATCTTATCAAATAAATCCAAAGTACTTCACTTATTTAATTTTCAATATACAAATATAATCTATAAAGAAAGCCCACGCAAGGCTATAACTTTTTATTATGGGTTATAACAAAAAGCCTCTGCATGTATGCAGAGGCTTTTATTAATTCATTTATCCGCCGACATTAGTCGACATTATCATGCAAAAACGAATTGTTCCTGCGGATTTCTGTATTGCCTTCATCGTCAGACAATAATGAGAACCTTGATATCTCACTTTCAGATGATGACGGCGTTTGCTGCAATGCTATTTCTTTACGTTTATAAGCAGGCACATTTTCCAGTTCCTGAATATTGCGCGTTTTCAACGTCAGATCTTTTAAACGCATAATACGCTCGCGGGCTTTGCGCATCTGCTCTTCAACGGTCTCTGCAGTTTTATGGTCATCAGCCCCAACAATTGGTTCAGGGACAGGTTCCGGCTCGGGTTCAGCAACAGCCTCTTCCTTAAAGCTTTCAAATTCCATAATACTTTCTGATACTTTGAAAGTAAACTCGCCAAATTCAGACTCGGCCGATGCTGTTTCCGGCTGCTCTTCTTCAATCAGGTTATGCTTTACCAAATCACCTGTATCCTGCGTGTCGTTCTGTTCAGCTGCAGCAGGTGCCGATGGTGCAAACAGATCGAACAAGCCGGTTTGTTTTTGCGGTTCGCTGCCTTTAATATATGGTTCGGTAGAAAAACCTTCGGCAGGGGCAACCGGGGTAATAAACTCATTAACAGGGCGCACCAACGGGGTAGCTTTGTCATCAGGCATCAGCATGTTTACAATGCGTTTGCTGCTTTGCTCTTTTTCGCGCTCGTCTTTAGTTTGGAAACCGGTGGCAATAATAGTTACCGATATTTTTTCACCTAACGAGTCGTCCTGGCAATTGCCCCATATCAGGTCGGCGGCTAAGCCGGCTTCTTCCTGTATATAATCAGTGATTACGCTTACTTCGTCCATAGTCACTTCGTTAATACCCGAGCTGATATTCAGCAAGATATAACGCGCGCCTTCAATTTCATTATCTTTTAACAATGGCGATGCCAGGGCACCTTCTACAGCTTTCAGTGCGCGGTTTTCACCTTCGGCCGAGCAGCTACCCATAATAGATACGCCGCTGTCTTTCATCACCGTGCGCACATCTTTAAAGTCAACATTGATATAGCCTGGCAGTGTAATGATCTCGGCAATACCTTTGGCGGCCGTCGTCAAAATATTATCTGCCTGCGCAAAGGCCGAGCCTAAGGTTAAGTTACCAAATATCTGGCGCAGGCGGTCATTACTGATCACCAGGAAGCTATCTACATATTTTTTCAGTTCTTCCAAACCTTCATCGGCCTGCATTTTACGGCGTTTGCCTTCAAAGCTGAACGGTGTAGTAATAATACCAACGGTAAGGATATCCAGCTCGCGGGCAGCCTTGGCAATTATCGGGCTGGCGCCTGTACCTGTACCACCGCCCATTCCGGCGGTTATAAACAGCATACGGGTGTTTGAACCCAGCATTTCCTTTATATCATCAATATTTTCGATAGCCGAATTTTTGCCTACCTCGGGTATCGAGCCTGCACCCATCCCTTCGGTTAAACTGGCGCCCAGCTGAACTTTGTTAGGTATAGGGCTTAGTTCTAAAGCCTGCGCATCGGTATTACAGATAATGAAATCAACACCTGTTATGCCTTGCTTATACATGTGGTTAACCGCGTTACCACCACCACCGCCAACACCAATAACTTTAATGATGGACGATTTTTCTTTTAACATTTCAAACTTCATAATCCTCGTTTTCAGCTATCTATAATCTGATGAATACTTAGTTTCGCTATTGTAATAATATAGCTTTTTCCACAAAAGTTATTAACAATAGTTAATATGTGGAAAAATTAAAACCTTGTTAATAATTATTTCAAAAAGTCTTCATCTTTAATGTCATCCTTGATAAATTTCTTACCTGTTTCCAGCAGTTTTCCAAACAAACCAAACTTCTTTTCATCAGCATATTTTGGTTTTTCGGGCTTCAATTCGGCACTTGGCGATGATCCCTGCATTTCGTATTCCATTTTCTGGATACCTTTTATCAGCAGGCCAATACCAGTAGCAAACATCGGGCTTTGCAGGTCTTCATAAGTTGGCTTAGGCAGCACTTCGTTCTTAGCCAAATGCTCGTTAGGGTAACCAATACGGCAATCCAGCCCGGTTACAAATTCAACCAGTTGCGACAGGTGCTTTAACTGCGCGCCGCCACCGGTGATCACAATACCCGCAATCAGTTTTTTCTCATAGCCTGATGATTTGATCTCGTAGTAAATATGCTCTACAATCTCTTCCATACGGGCCTGGATAACAAACGCCAGGTTTTTCACCGATATTTCTTTAGGCTCGCGGCCGCGTAAACCCGGCACACAAACTATTTCGTTCTCCTTGTTCTCATCTGCCAAAGCCGAACCAAAACGTAGTTTCAATTGCTCAGCGATATTGCGCATTACCGAGCAACCCTCACGGATATCTTCGGTAACACTGTTACCACCAAACGGGATAACTGCCGTATGGCGTATAATGCCTTCGTGAAATATAGCCACGTCGGTAGTACCACCACCAATATCAACCAAAACCACACCGGCTTCTTTTTCTTCCTCGCTCAGTACCGATTCTGATGACGCCAATGGCTCCAGTATCAGTTCCTGGCTATCCAGCTGTGCTTTATTTACGCATTTAACTATGTTTTTAATGGCAGTAACCTGGCCCGATATAATATGAAAGTTGGCTTCCAAACGCACACCGGCCATACCCACCGGGTCCTTAATACCAGGTTCGTTATCTACCGTAAATTCCTGTGGCAGCACATGGATAATCTCTTCGCCCGGCGACATCACCAGGTTGTACATATCTTCCACAAGTTTCTCAATATCCTTGCGACTGATCTCGGTACCCAGATCTCGGCGGGTTATTAAGCCCCTGTGCTGCAAGCTTTTAATATGCTGACCGGCAATACCTACATTCACCACCTTGATCTCCACGTTGGATTGCGTCCCCGCGATATCAACTGCCTGGATAATGCCCTGTACTGTTTTATCGATATTGGAAACCATGCCGCGGGTAACTCCAGCAGATTCGGCTTTGCCTATGCCTAATACTTCAATTTTACCGTTCTTACTGCGACGGCCAACAATAGCGCAAATTTTAGTGGTACCAATATCCAATCCAACTGCAATTGGCGCACTTTTTTCGTGAGTTGAGCTTTTGTCCATATGTCAATGTTTAATTTTATTAGCTAATGTATCCCTGGTAGATGTTAATGAATCTGTTTTAATTGTATTGGTTATTTTGGTAGTGTCCCGCTTCAGGTTATCGTTTTTAATGCCAATAACCTGGTTGGTGTATTTAATATTAATGGCCTTATAGGCTACCCAGCCCACCTGCGGCACGGCCTGTTTATAAAATGCCAGCAGGTTTTTAAATTTAGTGTCCAGCGAATCAGCATTCCCCAGCAATATGCGCTGGTTGCCCACACGGGGTATCAGTTCAATTTCGTGCTTATCATCCACGTATATCTGTGCTATCTGCGCCGACCATAAGCTGTCTTTGCGGATGTAATCGGCCGTTTTAAAGATCGATTTGGCCACTGGTGTGCGCAAGCTGTCTACACGGTTGGCAAACAACTCGTCTATATAGCCATTGGCTACCAGCACCCTGGCTGTAAAATTGCCCGACATAGGCAACTTGAACCCGTGCTGATCGACATAGAAATCTTGTTCAAACCGGTTCATGATACGCAACATAGGCTGGCGCTGACTTATTTCCACCATAATAACTCCATCCATATCGGCATAAACACTGGCGGCTTCAACAAAGGGGTTTGCTCTTAATTTCTTTTCCAACTGATGAATATTTATATTCTCCAATCTGCGGCCAACCAGCGAATTACTGTTCAACCCAATAATATTGTCCACCTCCTCTTTATCAATAAAGTACTGGTTGCCGGGGATGATTACCTGCACGCCTTTACAGGTCATGGTCGATTTCTTCACCTCGATGAAACTCATCAGCACCACCAGTCCACTCAGGCAAACCGCCCAAATAAACCCGAATAAAATATTTCGCCAGAGTCGTTTATTCTTAAACATGTTCCAGTATATTTTTTAATGGTTGCACTAATTGGTCTATATCGCCCGCACCTACGGTTAGCAGCAAGCCGGGTTGTTCATCACGTATAATATCCAGCGCTTCCTGCTTACCGCAAACGCGTTTATTTGCCAGTTTCATCCGGCGTAATATCATGTTCGAGTCTACCCCTTCAATGGGCAGTTCACGTGCCGGGTAAATATCCAGCAGCAACAGTTCATCGCTCATATCCAGCACCTCGGCAAAGCCATCCACAAAATCGCGGGTGCGGGTAAACAGGTGGGGCTGAAAAACAGTGGTCAGTTTTTTGTCAGGATACAGTTTTTTTACCGATGATATAGCCGCCCGTAATTCTTCAGGATGGTGCGCGTAATCATCTATATAAATATGTGCCTCGTTCTTTACAATATATTCAAACCTGCGTTTTACTCCTTTAAAGCTGCCCAGCGCCTTTTTTATAGCCTGCGGATCAATATCCAACAGCAAAGCAGCCTGTATAGCAGCGGTTGCATTATCTATATTGTGCATACCTGCAATCCCCATCCTGATGTCTTTTATCAGATGGGTAGCGTTTTGGAAATCGAAGTGAAAATCACCCTCTTCAATCCGCACGTTTTTTGCCATTGCGCCGGCGTCTTCATCCCGGGCATAAGTAATACCATCATGCTGCGGGCTTAACCCTTTATGATAGATCAAAGTGCCACCATCCTTTATTTGCGAGGCAAACATCCGAAACGATTCCGTCAGGTGCGAATGATCGCCATAGATATCCAGGTGGTCGGCGTCCATTGATGTAATAATGGCGATATTGGGATATAGTGTCAGGAACGAACGGTCGTATTCATCAGCCTCAACCACCATAATATCATTATCGCCATACAGCACGTTGCTTTGGTAATTAGCGGCGATACCGCCTAAAAATGCCGAGCAATCCCTACCTGAATCCTTAAGGATATGCGCTATCATGCACGATGTGGTGGTTTTGCCATGTGTACCTGCAACAGCTATAGTATACATGCCTTTACTTATCAACCCCAACACCTGCGAGCGTTTGAATAGTTCGAAGCCCTTTTGCTTAAAAAACTGCATGATCTTCGAATCCTTAGGTATAGCCGGGGTATAAATGATCAGCGTACCTTCATCCCGGGTAGAGAAACTCATGGGGATAAAATCCGGCCGGTCATCATATATAATGCAAATGCCTTCGTTTTGCAGTGCAACGGTAAGATCGGTTGATGTTTTATCATAACCACAAACAATACAACCCAGGTGACGGAAGTAACGGGCCAGCCCGCTCATGCCTATACCGCCTATGCCTGCCAGGTAAACCCGTTGTATGTTGCGTAATTCCATTTTTCTTCTTTGATTTCACCGATGAGTTTTGATTTCACCGATGTAATTGTCCTTATTTTTCATTTGCACATTTGCATATTCGCACATCTGCACATTTATCCCTTAACTAATCACCAAATTAAACCCTCCGCCTAAAGCGGAGGGATTTTAATTGCTGATTGTTATTTGGGTAACTTCTTTTGCTATCACATCATCGGCATTGGGCATAGCCAGCTTGCCAATATTGCTGCTTAATATTTTTTGTTTCTCTTTATCTTTTAATAACTCAATTGCTGCATCTACTAATTTTTCTTCTGCATCGCGGTCGGCTACAAAAGCACAGGCATTTTCCTGTACCAGCGCCAGCGCATTTTTTGTTTGGTGGTCTTCGGCCACATTAGGCGATGGCACCAGTATTACCGGCTTTTTCACCTCGCACAGTTCGGCTATAGTGCCCGCACCTGCCCTTGATATAATTATGTCGGCAGCGGCATAAGCCAGGTCCATCCGGTTCAAAAACTCCAGGATGCGGACGTTTGGGTGATAATTCTCGCCCAACTGCGCTATAATACCTTTATAATAGTATTTCCCTGTTTGCCATATTACCTGCACATCGGCTTTTATCATTTTTTCCAAACCGGCCTGTATGCTTTTATTCAACGTACCGGCACCAAGACTGCCGCCTGTTACCAGGATGATTTTCTTATCTGCCGATAGTTTCATTAACTCGATAGCCTGTAAGCGTTTGTTGGCGATATCTACCGATTCCTTACGTATCGGGTTGCCGGTTTTGATAATTTTATCTGCCGGGAAAAACTTATTCATACCATCAAAGGCCACACATATTTTTTGCGCCTTTTTACCCAACCATTTATTGGTTACACCGGCGTATGAGTTTTGCTCCTGTATCAAATACGGAATGCCTTTCATACCCGCAGCATACAGCAATGGCCCCGAAGCATAACCGCCCACACCTACCGCGGCATCGGGTTTAAAGTCTTTTATTATTTGCAGGGCCTTGCGCACACTGCCTATCAGCTTCACCGGGAACATCAGGTTTTTCCAGATGGATTTGCGCTGGATGCCCTGGATATCCAAACCAATAATTTTATAACCAGCTGCGGGTACCTTCTCCATTTCCATACGACCGTTAGCGCCCACAAACAATATTTCGGTAGCCGGATCTATCCGCTTCAGCGCATTGGCAATAGCAATAGCCGGGAAGATGTGCCCCCCTGTACCACCGCCGCTAATGATGATCCTTTTTGCTTTCATTTTTTGATTACACCGATTATATTTATGATTTTACCGATTTATTATTCTTCATTTGCACATTTGCATATCCGCACATATGCACATTATTTAAGCCAGCGCTGTTAAATCGCCGACTACTACTTTATTACTTTCTTTTAACCCTTCAATTTTTAATTGCTCATTCTCATCAATATGCCTGCTTACCGACAGGATGATACCAAACGCTATACTGGTAAACAGTATAGACGTACCACCCATACTTACCAATGGCAAGGGCACCCCTGTTACCGGGCCTAAACCTACCGCAATGGCCATATTGGCAAACGCCTGGATAGTTAGGCTAAAACTTAGTCCCGCCGCCAGCAAAGCGCCAAACGCCTTAGGGGCCTTGGTAACAATTTTTACGCACCGGTAAAGTAGGAACAAGTACAACCCGATTACGGCAATACCCCCTATCAACCCATATTCTTCGACTATGGTAGCATAAATAAAATCCGAGTATGATTGTGGCAGATAATTTCTTTCGGTACTGTTACCCGGGCCTTTGCCAAATAAACCGCCGGTTGCTATAGCTATTTTAGCATGCGAGCTCTGGAACGATTTATCGGGGTTAGCCTTTTCGGGATGCATAAACGCGTTGATACGCGAGTAGTAAGTATGCCTGCGCGGACCTAACAACATTACGCCTGCCAATAAAACTGCCCCGGCCAAACATACCACAGCAATTTGCTTGATACTTATACGGCCAATGATCAACAATAAAATACTAACCCCAAAAAGCATCAACGCGGTAGAAAGATTTGCTAACGCAATGAGCACAAACACTGCACAGGTTGACCCCATAATGGGGATAAATGCCTTTCTAACGTCCTTAATATTTTCCTGCTTGCGCGATAATAAACGCGCCAGGTAGGTAATTAAAGCCAATTTAGCCAAATCGGATGTTTGGAAGGTAAAGCCTGTGCCCGGTATGGCAATCCAGCGACTGGCATCATTCACGTGGCTACCGAAAATAAGAGTAAAAGCCAGTAACGGTAATGTAATGAACATCAGCACCTTTGAGATACCTGCATAATAGCGGTAATCCAACTTATGCGAAATATACATCAGCGCTATACCGCCGAAGATCATCAGCATGTGTTTAAACAAAATGGTCTCGGTGGCCTTGCCTTGTTTAAAAGCCAGCGTACCGGTTGAGCTGTAAACAGCAAGCATGGAAATGATAGACAATAAAATAACGATCAGCCATATCCAGCGGTCGCCTTTTGTATTATTGAGTATATTTTTTATCATTTGCTCCTATTTGTTTGATTTCACCGATTCTTTCCGGATTTCACCGATTTTTATTCGTTTTCTTCAGTTTTTATCCGATTTTATCGATTCTTTTATTTTCTCGCTGCACATCCGCACAGTCGCACATTTTTATAATTGCCTCACCGCATCTTTAAATTGTGTGCCGCGGTCTTCATAATTTTTAAAAAGATCGAAACTGGCACAGGCCGGCGAAAGCAAAACGGTGTCGCCTTTTTTAGCCAAATGAAACGCTACCTGGGCCGCTTCGGCAGCCGATAAAGTATTTACTATTACGTCCACATCATCTTCAAAAGCATCGTGTATACGACTGTTATCTTTACCCAGGCAAACAATGGCTTTCACCTTTTGGCGTACCAGTTCCTTCAGCATGCTATAGTCGTTGCCTTTATCAACACCGCCTAAAATCAACACTACATCGGTGGTCATGCTTTCCAGCGCGTACCAGGTTGAATTAACGTTGGTAGCTTTAGAGTCATTAATAAACCCTATACCCGAAATTTTGGCTACAAACTCCAAACGGTGTTCAATTGGTTGTACATCCATCATACTTTCCCTGATTGTAGGATTGCGTATTTCTAATATCCGGGCTGCAAGACCCGAAGCCATAGAATTGTAGATGTTGTGTTTGCCCTGCAGGGCCAGTTCGGTGATTGACATTTGAAAATGTTCCTGGTTTACGTTTATGACAATATTGTCGTTTTCGAGATATGCTCCCGGTTCAATAGTTTTTTCAATAGAAAATGGCAGCTGCTTTGCCGCAAATGTGCGCCCCTGCATTCCCTTCAGCGTTTCCGTATCATCGGCACAATAAATGAAATAATCGTTGGCCGTTTGGTTCTGCGTTATCCTGAATTTGGATGCGACGTAGTTTTCCAGCTTATAATCATATCTATCCAGATGATCGGGCGTGATGTTTAACAACACTGCTATATCCGCTTTGAATTTGTACATGTCATCCAGCATAAAACTGCTGATCTCCAACACATAGGTATCAAACTTTTCAGTAGCTACCTGGTAAGCAAAGCTTTTACCGATGTTACCTGCCAGACCCACATTCAATCCCGCTTTACTAAGGATATGATAGGTTAGCGTGGTGGTAGTTGTTTTACCATTAGAGCCCGTAATGCAAATCATCTTCGCATTGGTATACCGGCCCGCAAATTCAATTTCAGAAATAACCGGTACACCTTTTTCGCGCAGTTTTTTTACCAGCGGCGCCTTATCAGGTATCCCCGGACTTTTTATTACTTCTACCGCATTCAGTATCTCGGCTTCGGTATGCTGGTTCTCCTCAAAGCGGATATTCCAGTTTTGTAACTGTTCTTTATATTTTGGCGCTATAGCACCCATGTCTGATACAAAAACATCATACCCCTGCTGTTGGGCCAGGTATGCCGCCCCCACGCCGCTTTCCCCGGCACCAAGAATGACTATGTTTTTGTTCACTTCCACTTTATATCTTATTTCTTGATTCTATATTCTTGTTTCTTGCTACCTCAATTTCAATGTTATTACGGTCAAAATGGCCAGCATAATGCAGAGTATCCAGAAGCGCGTTACGATCTTCGCTTCATGAAAGCCCTTTTTTTGATAATGGTGATGTAGTGGCGCCATCAGGAAAATGCGGCGGCCCTCGCCAAATCTTTTCTTTGTCAGCTTAAACCAGCCTACCTGCAGCATTACTGAAATATTTTCTACTACAAACACGCCGCACAATACCGGCAACAATAATTCTTTACGGATCATGATAGCGAATACCGCGATGATACCTCCTATGGCCAAACTACCTGTATCGCCCATAAACACCTGGGCCGGATACGAATTGTACCAAAGGAAACCTACACAAGCACCAACAAATGCCCCTGCAAAAACCACCAGTTCGCCCGAGTTAGGGATATACATAATATTCAGGTATTCTGACATTACGATGTTACTTGACACGTAGGCCAGTATAGCCAGTGTGATGCCTATAATAGCCGATGTCCCGGTCGCCAATCCATCAATACCATCTGTAATATTTGCCCCGTTTGATATAAATGTGATAATGATGATGGTAAAAAATAGAAATACAATAAGTGTATAACGCTCGTAGCCATGCCCCAAAAACTTCACTACTTTACTATAATCAAACTCGTTGTTTTTATAGAAGGGGATAGTTGTTTTTGGTGATTTAATATCCTGCGTATAAACCGGCTTATCGTTTTTCAAGTGGTAATAAACCGGGACATCGTACTTTACCGGTAATTTTACTTCCTGGCGAATAGTGATATCGTTATGGAAATACATTGTCCAGCCAATAATTAAGGCTAAACCAACCTGACCTATAATTTTAAACTTGCCCGCTAATCCTTCCTTGTTCTTTTTAAATACTTTAATGTAATCGTCCAGAAAACCGATAGCGCCCAGCCAAACCGTGGTCACCAGCATCAGGATGATATAGATATTATCCAGCTTGGCAAATAACAACGTTGGCACCAGTATACCCAACAATATGATCAAACCGCCCATGGTAGGTGTACCTGCTTTTTGCATCTGGCCTTCCAGTCCCAGGTTACGCACCGTTTCGCCCACTTGTTTAAAACGCAGGTAATCTATCAGCCTGCGACCGTATACCGTGGTAATAAGCAACGATACAATAACCGCCATAGCCGTACGGAACGTGATGTACTGAAACACCCCCGCCCCGGGAATATTATAGTTTTTATTCAGATAGCTAAACAGGTAATATAGCATCGCCTTTTTTGATATGCAGATGTGCAGATGTGCGGATATGCAAATAATTTGCTTGACGCCCAGATGCCCAAATGCTGGTTACTTTATTTATGTTTCTATTATTTTTTTGTTGATGAAATTATCTTCCCTAATACTTTTATTATGGCCTGTATATCATAAAGCATAATCGGATCAAATGGATAGTTCTTTGCGTGCTTGCAAATCATTAACCAATATTCGGTTTCCTCTGCTTCCTTGTAAGCCAGCTTGCACTTATGTCTGAAATCATCTTTGCTCTCTGCTCCTTGTGCTTCCTTAACATTGGCACCAACCGATGTTCCGCTTCTGAATAATTGGTTTGCCATATTGAACTTGCGTCTTGCCTTCTAATTCCTCTGTAAACTCTACTATTTTTAGCGAGAACGCAAACGTCATTTCAACAATCAAATTCGGCTTACCAATCATTTATTTATTTCACTCAATTAATCATTTACTCTTATTTGCACATCTGCATATCCGCACATCTGCACATTAACTCTATTCATTCATCAATTTGAATTGCTCCTGCAATTCCTCTCTATCATCAAAATGGTTCCTCACCCCTTTTATCTCCTGGTATTTCTCGTGCCCTTTACCGGCTACCAGGATAATATCTCCGGGTTGTGCCAGGTGACAGGCGGTTTTGATGGCCTCGCGGCGATCGACTATACTGATGGTTTTTTTGCGGTTGGTTGCATTCACACCCGCTTCCATTTCTTTGATGATCTCAGCCGGGTCTTCCGAGCGCGGGTTATCCGATGTAAGGATCACCTTGTCGCTCCACTCGCAGGCCATGGCTGCCATTACCGGGCGCTTGGTACGGTCGCGGTCGCCGCCGCAACCGATGATAGTGATCACCTGTTCAGTACCTTTACGCAGATCATGAATAGTGGTCAGCACATTTTGTACGGCATCGGGGGTATGGGCGTAATCCACAATACCAATTACCTTATTTGGAGATACCAGGGCATCAAACCTGCCTTCGGCGCCACTCAGTTTGCTCAGGCTTATCAGCACTTTCGATTTATCCTGTTCCAGCAGCATGGCTGCAGCGTAAACCGCCAGCAGGTTATAAGCGTTAAAGTTGCCCACCAGCTTAAACCAAACCTCTTCGCCGTCAATATTCAGCAACAGCCCATTAAAGCCGTTCTCCAGTATCTTAACCTTATAATCGGCCATGTTTTTAAGGCCGTAGCTTTTTTTATGGGCCTTAGTATTTTGCAGCATTACGTTGCCGTTCTTATCGTCGACATTGGTAAGTGCAAAAGCTGACTTTGGCAGTGTATCAAAAAACATTTTCTTAGCTTTTAAATAAGCATCAAATGTTTTGTGATAATCCAAATGGTCGTGCGTCAGGTTAGAGAATATACCGCCCGAGAAGGTCAGGCCTTCAATTCTGTGCTGGGCTATCGCGTGCGAGCTTACTTCCATAAAGCAGTAGTCGCAACCCTGTGCTACCATATCTGCCAGCAGGCTATTCAGCGCTACCGGGTCGGGCGTGGTATGGGTAGCCGGGGTAACTTTCCCGTTTATTTGGTTTTCAACAGTTGATAGTAAACCGCATTTATACCCCAGATCCCTGAATAGCTTATATAATAAAGTAGCAATGGTAGTTTTACCGTTGGTGCCGGTAACCCCTACCAGCTTTAACTGATTGGACGGGTTACCGTAAAAATTAGCAGCTACAATACCCAGTGCAACGGCTGAATTTTGTACCATTAAAAAGTCCGCGCCATCAGCTGTATGGCCCGGCAGGTCTTCACATATAACAGCAACAGCGCCGTCCTTTACCGCCTGCTCAATAAAGTCATGTCCGTCAACTGCTGTGCCCTTTACAGCTACAAATAAACACCCGGGCACCACCTTACGAGAATCAAAAACCACGCACGTTATCTCCACATCGGCACTGCCTTGCAGTTCGGTAAATGGTAAACCTTCCAGTAACTCACTTAAATACTTCATTCCAACTCTATCGTTATGGTTGATCCTTTAGGCATTGCACTACCAACCGTTGCCGATTGTTTAAGCACCACACCGCTGCCCTTTGCATTCACTTTATATCCCGCGTTGCCCAGTATATACATGGCATCGCTCAGGCCCATCCCGGTAACATCCGGCACGGTACCTTTTTTATACTTAGCATCCTCAAATACAATACCAGCACTGGTATCGGCACCTGTTGATGGCGCCGCAACCGAAGCATACAGCGGCTTAACGCCCAGCTTCGCAAACACTTGTTTTACAGCTTTATAATCGCCGCCTTTAATTTTTGGCGGCTGGGTATTACCAACCAGGTGTTGTTCAACAACCGGTGCTGTGTGATGTATAGACAGATCGCGCGCATAAACACGGTCGGCTATTTTTCTGAATACCGGACCGGCTACCCAGGCTGCCAAATGAGAGCCTACACGGGGATTACTGATTACCACGATCATCGAATACTTTGGTTTATCAGCCGGGAAATACCCACAGAATGATGCCTGGTGGGCATCCTTTGCGCCGTACCCTAATGATCCGTTTGCTATTTGCGCCGTACCTGTTTTACCGGCTACGCTATATTGTTTGTTTTTAATAACAAGCTTACCGGTGCCTTCCAGCACCACGCCTTCCAACATACCTTTTACTTTAGCCAACGTCTCGTCCGAACATACTTTAGGGTTGATAACCCTGGCATGGAATTGTTCGATAGGATTACCCATGCGGCGAATTTCACGCACAAAAATCGGCGCTATCATCTTTCCGTCATTTGCCACCGAATTATAAAAGGTAAGCATTTGCAAAGGCGTCAGCTTTGATTCGTAACCATAAGCTATCTGCCATAACGATTGCAGTTTATTCCAATCAACCGAATGGGTGGTTTTGATACGCGGTTTACCTTCGCCGGGAATTTGCAGGCGGGCTTTTTCGTTCAAATGAAAGCTGTACAACTTATCAATAAAATCCTGCGGATTGTTATGATAAGCGCCATATACAAAGCGTGCTACCGCCACGTTTGATGATTCCTCGAAGGCGCGTTTAGCACTCAGTATACTTCCCGGATCTTCAGCGTCCCTAATATGTAACACCACTTTACCATTACGCGGATTAATCACCTCAAAACGGCCGTGTGCTGCATCAATTTTACTGCTGGTATCTATTTTATGATCATCCAGCATAGCCATGTACGATGCCAGCTTAAAGGTTGAGCCCGGTTCTGCCGATTGCGCTATAGCGTAATTCATCCGCTCCTGGTACTGCCCATCTTTAGTGCGGGTATAGTTGGCAATGGCACGCACCTCGCCGGTAGCCACTTCCATTAATACCACGGTACCAAAATCGGCCTGGGTGGAATCCAGTTGCTTTTTCAAGGCTTTCTGCGCCAGGTCCTGGAAGTTCACATCTATGGTCGACATGATATCGGCGCCATCTTTAGCCGCTACTTCGTCCTCATCGTTCACCGGCATCCATATACCACCTGCAATACGCTGCATCAGGCGTTTACCGCTTTCGCCGTTAATATAATCCGCGTAAGCACCCTCTAACCCTACCGGGTTTTTAATATTTTCGTTTTTATAACCAATGGTACGGGCAGCCAGTTCGCGGAACGGCAAGATGCGTTTATTCTTCTGCACCACAATTAAGCCGCCCTTATATTTACCCAGGTTAAAAATTGGGAATTTTCTGATCTCCTTTAACTGCTGATAAGTTACCTTGCGGCGAATTAACTGATAACGCGAACTATCCTTACGCGCATCGCGAAGTACGCGTGAATAATCGCGGGCCGAATGGTCGCCAAAGTAAGTCGACAGCTTCATAGCCAGCGAATCTATCTTCAGGTTAAAGTTCTTATCACTTTCAATTCCGGCGGCAAACATATCCATGTGCAGCTCATATTCCGGTACCGATGTAGCCAGCAGACTGCCATCCAACGCCATAATATTACCGCGCGATGCTTCTACATTTACATAGCGGGTGCTTAAACTATCGGCCATAGCACGCCATTTTTTGCCTTGCACAAACTGCACACGGCAAAGCTGTATCATTACTGCAAAGGCAAATAATAATATTAGCCCAAATGCGATATATACACGTAATAATATGTTGGCCCTGATGTTCATTGTTGCACATCCTCCTTTACTACTATTTTTTGCGGCGGCGCAATGGGTTCTTTTAAGCCAAGGGTATCGGCACGTTTAATCACCTCGGTTAGGGTGCTTTTAAAGGCCAGGTCGGCTTTAGTGGTTTTATAATCCCAGCTTAATTCTTTTACTTCTTTGCTTAGCTTATCAATGTCGCGGATGTTCTTTTCGGCCATGTGCATATTGCCGATGTATATCATCCCCAAAAACGCCAGAAACAAAACAAAAGGCAGCGCGCTGGTAGCCGTCTCGGTTGAGATGACTCCTTTGCTTAAAAAAGTAGTGAACCAGTTTTCGGGGATCTCCTGTTTAGGGCTTTCCTCAACTACTGCTTCATTAGCTTCCTCCTCCTGAATTTCTGTGCGTAAACGGTTGCTCATTTCTTTACAGCTATTCTTAATTTGGCACTGCGTGCACGGTTATTTAATTGTATCTCTTCTTCGGTTGCCACTATTGCGCCGCGACTAACCGCATCCAGTGGTTTTTGGTCGTTACCATACAGGTCTTTCACTACCTCGCCGCTAAATTTTCCTTTGGCAATAAAGTTTTTCACCAGCCTGTCCTCCAGCGAGTGGTAGCTCATAACTACCAATCGGCCGCCAGACACCAGTACTTCTGCCGATTGTACCAGGAAATCTTTCAGCGCTTCCAATTCCTGGTTCACTTCTATACGCAGCGCCTGAAAAACCTGCGCCAGATATTTATTTTCTTTACCGCGCGGGATCAGGTTTTGGATGGCGTTCTTCAAATCGTCCACGGTATTTATCGGCGCGTTAAGCCTGGCAGTAACTATGGTTTTAGCCAGTGATTTTGAATTTTGAATCTCGCCATACATACCAAAAATGCGGTGCAGGTCGGCCTCAGCGTAATTATTTACTACTTCCTTAGCGCTTAGTTCCGATGCCTGGTTCATGCGCATATCCAATTCGGCGTCAAAACGGATAGAAAAGCCCCGCTCGGCCTGGTCAAACTGAAAAGAAGAAACCCCCAGATCGGCCAGTATGCCATCCACCGGGATAGCATCATGCAGGCGGCAAAAGTTTTTCAAGTACCTGAAATTCTGATCCACAAATACAAAACGGCCATCATTTATAACATTCTGCTGCGCATCGGCATCCTGGTCAAAAGCCAGCAACCTGCCACCAGCGCCCAGATGCTTCATTATCTCGCGCGAGTGACCGCCCCCACCAAAGGTGACATCTACGTAAGTACCGTTGGGTTTAATATTCAGCGCCTCAATGCACTCCTGCAGCATAACCGGGGTATGATAATTACTCATTACCTGCCCCCTTTCCTTTGCTGCCCATTACACGTTCGGCCAGTGCAGCGAAATCTGCAGGCTCATTTGCTAGCATAGCATCATAAGCAGATTTTTCCCAAACCTCTATTTTATTTATCTGGCAGCTAATGATGATCTCGTTAGCGTTTTGCGCATCGATACCCGCATGGTCGCACAATAACTTTGGCAACAACACACGGCCGGCAGCATCAGGTTCAATCTCGGTAGCGCCCCGCGTAAAATGGCGGATAAACTGCTGGTTTTCACGCTCGTACTGGTTAAGTTTTAACAACTCTTCCAGTTTCAGCTCCCATTCTTTTTTGGTATAAATGATTAGATACTTCTCAAATCCGCGCGCGATCATCAGCGGCTCTTTACCGGCGCCAGGAAGCTGCTGCTTAAGCGCAGAAGGGAGTGTCAATCGTGATTTGACATCCAGCTTACATGAATAATCGCCGAAAAAGTATGACATGGGCACAACTATACCATTATGGTTATGTAAAAGTAAAGTGATTTCTCCACTTTCAACCACTTTCACCCACAAAAAGTTTTCAACATTTAAAAAATGGGTTTTTACCCCACTTTAATGCCTAACTAACTGGTATAGATTATCATAAATTCTTATTGGAAGTATTTAGTATTTAACAATTACAGGCGTAAAGGTAGCGTTAACCGCAGGGATGAGGCAGTTTATATTTCCACATTTTAATTGCCGCCCAATATGGATGTCAAACCACTGAGTACTACTATGGAAATACGATTAAAGATATTGTACAAATTGCCTTTATAAATGCGTTTATTTCAGCGTTCTTTTATCGTTTCGCTGCATCATTAGCCATTTGTTTTAAAACAGTATCCATTCGTTCAAATTCTGTTTCGATATGACTTAAGACCTCTTTATCACTCGGGTCTGCACGAAGGATGGTTATTAAACCTTTTAAATTAGCTAAAGGGCTTCTTAAAATGTGCGATTGTTTCCAAATGATCTCCTTAGTAAATTCGATATGCTCTTTTATCCGTTCGTATGCCAACTGCAAACTTTGCTCGGCTTCTTTTCGCTCTGTAATATCATCAATAGCTAATACCAGCCCTAATATCTTACCATCTTTATCCGCAATTGGCGACATCCTGATATAGTACCAGCAATTTTTATTTTCGGCTTGTGGATAGTTTACTTCATAACTAATTGTATTCCCCTTAAACACATCGGCAATATGATCCAAAAACTGCGCGCGCCGCTCTTCGGTCATTGAATCGAATAACTTTCTTTTTCCCTGTGGATCGAAATTAAATTCTCTTTGCGCAAGCGTCAGTGCTTTGTTATTATATTCCAATATATCCAGATCAGCGTTTAACAAAGCATAAGCGGTATCCGTATTGTTTAAAATGGTCTGCAAGTTAGCTTCTGTCTTTTTCAGTTGCTCTTGTGCTATCAGCTGCTCGGTTACATCATTGGTTGATGAAAGTCTAACCAATCTGTCTTCAAATATGATATCCTGGGCACTAACATCAACCCAAATAGTGGTGCCGTCTTTTTTAATATGCTCTATAACACCAAAGTCTTTTGCTACGGTGATATCTTCCCGATAATTATTCAATAGTTTTTCCCAATTTGATTTTTGCCGTAATTTTCTAACGTCCATTTGGCGCAATTCGGCTTGTGTGTATCCAAAAAGCCTGGCAGCTGCAGCGTTGGCAACAATTACCCGCAAATCATCTTTAGCTACTATCCATAAAGGCACAGGGCTACTTTCAAAAAGCAACTTGTATTTTTGTTCAGATGCCCTAAGTTCCTCCTCTGCTTTTTTTCGTTCGGTAATGTCCACCATCGTACCAACAATTGTTGGCTCTCCTTCCAATATAGCCCTGCTTCCGTAAAACTCAACCCAGTTTGCATTTCCATCCTTTTTTTGCCCCATGGCTTCATAATGCACACTTTCCTTTTCATTTTGCAACCGGGCGCGCACATTTTCAGTTGCAATAGCACGATACAGAGGATGGATAATTTCTTCAACCGGGCAAGTGCTTATCAGTTCATGCGGCTCATAACCAAATACTTCTGCAAATCGCGGGTTCACGTAAATAAATTTCCCGTTTTGTACAATGTACACCCCCACCATGGATTTATCGGCCAGGGTACGGAATTTGATCTCGGCATTCCTAAACTCTGCCTCCATCCTTTTCCGTTCAGAAATATCACGAAAGATAACCAGGACACGGTTATCTGTAAATTTTTTGCCGTTAATTTCAATATCAATAACCGTCCCGTTTTTGTGAACAAATTTTCGCTCTCCTTTTATTGATGTGCCAGGCTCGGCATAAGCATAAACCAGTGGATTAAGCTGCAGTAATTCTTCATTAAGCAGATCCCGCACATTCATGGTCAACAACTCCTCCCGGCTATAGCCTACCATTTTACACATACTCTCGTTCACTTGCGTAAAATCGCCCTTTAAATTATTTACGTAAATGGCATCTGATGCTTGCTCAAACAACGAGCGGTATTTTTCTTCACTCTCGCTTATCTGATGGCTATTATTTAAAATATTATCTATCAAACCCTTAATATGCCTGATGATATAAAATGAAATGAATAAGGCAATTATTAAAGAAATTGCAATTAAAAGGATGGATCTTTTGGAAGTAATATGATAAATAGCGTTGTTGCTTTTTAATATTTCCCGGCCAACCTGCACTTGTAAGTTCATTAACTGTCGCAGGTTAATCAAAAACGGGTCTTTACTAGCTGTTGCTTGTTTTTGAATAAACTTATTAAGCGCAAGGGCATCTTTTTGAATTAAAATTCTTCCCAGGTCGGCGCACGCATGGTCTGTTTGTTGTTTTACTTTGTCAGTCTGCCTAACCAAAAGCGCTTCTTGCGGTGTTAGGTATGTTCGTTTATAGGCCCGCCAGTTTGAGTCTATAATTATACACGATTTTTGAAGTTCCTCATTAGCGGCCATGTAAGCAAGCAGGTGATTATTGACCTTTTGGGGGATTAGCAACACACTGGAGATATAAGTGAGCTGTATATCAGATAATAATTGAATAGGTAAAATACGATCAGCATAAAGCGAATGTGTGTTTTTATCCATCCTCTTTGCATCACTGATACCATAGAGGCCCAATCCAACTAAGCCCACTGCTATTATAAAAAGCAACAAGTATAGCTTTACAGAAACACTCAATTTATCTAACATTCTGTTTAGTTTAGGCCGCAGTATGGATAAAAGCAGATTCTACATATCTAATTTATAATTAAATATCCTTATTTGTGTTATAACTACCTGAATTTGTGGATATTGTTTTGAATTAAACAAAAAAAAGCCTCCCAAAATTTTGGGAGGCTTTTGATATATAAGGAAGGAACCTGATTAGATAATAGCCAGTTCCTGGTTGCTCTTTACAGCAACTTCGCGTCCGTTTACTTTTTTAGTAATATGCTCGGCAACAAAATTAGTGCTGTTTAAAGTTGATGATTGATTAATCTGCATGTCGCAATTGGCAACATTACCGGTTAAGTTTGCTTTAGCGCGGTCGTTTACAGTAATGTTAGCATTATAAGCTTCCAGATCTAAAGTTGCAGAAGCATTATCAAACAGGTTAACATCAAGATCGATAGTCGAGAAATCCTTACCGGTTTTAACAATTGCGTTGTCATAAACCGACAGTGCACGCAAATCGGCAGCGGTTACATAAACAACCAAAGCGTCTTTGCTGTAAGAAGAAATACGCAGGGTGCCATTTTGATTTTGCACCAAGGCGCTTTCACCATAATAATTGTTTAAAGCTTTAACCGAATTGGCATCGCCATTGGTTAAGTACACCTCTACGTTGCCACGAACTTCAATTTTATTAAAGTTGGCGGCCTCCGTAATTACGGTACCTGAGTGATCTTTTTTTGTTGCAGCCGATGCTGGTGCTGCTATAATTGTTGCTATAATAAACAAAGCTGCGATTGTTAAAATATTTGTTTTCATGATATTGTTATTTGTTGATTGTCAATTAATTATATAGTATTTTGTAATTTAAATACACCTATAAGACGATGTATTTTTTAAAACGTTACAGATAATTTAAAATATTTTTTTATATTATATTTCTGTCTCAATTTTCGGCCGCAAAGGTATGATTATTTACATGATAACTAATGTCATTTAATTGTCATAAACAGCATTATTTCAATCTTAATAATATAATGCATGCATACTATTATTTCATTGCAGAATTTGCATTGTTTCACGGCTACTCATTGCAAAAATTGCATGATTTTAAAATAATAGTTTTGGGGCTTATTGTAAAAAGTACACGTTAAGTCCGAAAAGAATAAAGGTTAGAAAGAAAACGTTTTGTCATTGCAAGGAGCATAGCAACGCGGCAATCTCATAGGATGATTAGCAGCCTATCCGATAGCTATCGAGACCGCGCTATTCCTCGAATGAAATACGTACAGCTACACGTAATACCGCACTCCATCCGTTTTTATCCTCCCCGCATCAAGCAGCAGGCGCAGGGCATCTATCTTTTCTTTATCGGTACCGGTGTGGGTTGATGAGATGAGGTCATCCAGTTTGTGCGGCGCGGTATTTAATAGCACCAATAGCTCGTTGGTAATATCATCGGTTATTGACGCGGCGTTATTTTGGCGTTTCTCAGCCAGGCAAACATCGCAGATGCCACATTTCGAGGTATTTTGCTCGTCGAAGTAACTGAGTAACATCTGGCTGCGGCAGCGTTGGTGCTCGGCATAGGCCAGCACAGCTTCCATTTTGCGGCGGTAGGTTATTTTACGCTCTTCTATGTATTGGGTGTTAATGGTTAAGTTACCGGGTATCTGGCGGGCGCGCACCCAGGTTACCTGCGGCTGGTCGGTTTGGGGCAGATAGTTTAATATACCAAAGCTTTGTAGCTGGTTCAAAGCGTCTATAACCTGCTGGGTATTCATGTGGGTGCGTTTAGATAGGTCGAACTCGCGCAACTTTACATAATTATCAAACGCCCCGGCGTACGATCGCAGCAACACCTTTATAAAAGCATCCCAACCTGGGTTTTGGATCTGAAAATTGTACAGTTCTTCATTCGCCACTTCAAACTTAAAGCGCGATGGCAGGAAAACCGTTTCGTTAAAAGCCAGGTACTCGTCTTTCTCTAAAAACTTCAGCGCATTCAGTGTTTTTATGGGGTCGAGCTTAAAGCGCGAGCAAAACTCGCCCAGGTCAAGGTTCAGGCTCAATCCTTCACCTGCCCCATAGGCTATCTGGTAATAATTAGCTAAGTAATGATAAGTATTCTTTATTTCATCGGTTGACGGGAAAGCCGATTGGAATTTCTTCTCCTGCTTCATCCTATCAGATGGGCCATATAATAATATTGCATAAACTTTTTGCCCATCCCTACCCGCGCGACCCGCTTCCTGGTAATAAGCTTCCAAACTCTCTGGCGCATCGGCATGGATTACAAAACGCACATCGGGTTTATCTATACCCATCCCAAATGCATTGGTGGCAACTATAATAGGCACTTTCCCGGTCTTCCAGGCTCCCTGTTTAACCGAACGCTGGTCGGCAGGCATACCGGCGTGGTAATAATCGGCCCGGAAACCATGCTGGGTAAAATGTTTGGCCAGTTCAAATGTTTCCTTCCGGCTGCGCACATATACTATACCACTGCCTTTAATACCACGGGCCACATCCAGCATTTTGCGCAACTTATCCTCCGTGTGTTGTACTACATAGGCCAGGTTCTTCCGCTCAAAACTTTTTTGAAAGATATTATGCTCCCTGAATTGCAGTTTCTCCTGTATATCAAACTTCACGTCAGCAGTAGCAGTAGCTGTTAAGGCCAGTACAGGCACTTTAGGGTGCAGCGCCCGCAAGTCGGCTATATGCAGGTATGGCGGACGGAAATCATACCCCCATTGCGATATACAATGCGCCTCATCCACGGCAAACAAGTTTACCTTCATGTATTTTATCCGCTCGCGCACCAGGTCGCTCAGCAGCCTTTCGGGCGATAAATACAAAAACTTCACCTGGCCATAGATACAATTATCCAATGCGATATCAACCTCGCGCCTGTTCATGCCAGAAACTATAGCGATGGCATTAATGCCTTTAGCCTTCAGGTTCTCTACCTGATCTTTCATCAGGGCTATCAGCGGCGAAACCACTATACATATACCATCCTTAGCCAACGCAGGCACCTGGAAACATACCGATTTACCCCCACCTGTAGGCAGCAGCGCCAAAGTATCGTACCCCAACAATACAGATTGTATCACCTCCTCCTGCACCGGGCGGAAGGCATCATAGTTCCAGTATTGTTTAAGTATCCCGTGGATGGTCATCGTCATTGGTCACTGGTCATTAGTGACATGTTTGCGAAAATACATATCAAACTCCTAACTTCGCGGTATGAATAAAGTATTGCTCGTTATTTCTTTCATTGTTCTATCAATCGCCACTCAGGCCCAAAACAAATGGAGTGTTGAAACCTCATCTGGCCCATCAAAAAAAGTAACTTTTAATTTAGATGAAGGCACCTGGATGGACCTGGATGTTAGCCCCAACGGGCAAAACATTGTGTTCGATCTGCTGGGCGATATTTATACCATGCCCATTAAAGGCGGCAAGGCTACCTTGCTGGCTGGCGGCCGGGCTTATGAAGTGCAGCCACGTTACAGTCCTGATGGAAAACAGATCAGCTTTACCAGCGACAGGGATGGCGGCGATAACATTTGGCTAATGAACGCCGATGGTAGCAATAAACATGCTATCACCAAAGAAACCTTCCGTTTATTAAACAATGCGTCATGGTCGCCGGATGGGCAATATTTGGTAGCACGCAAGCATTTCACGGGGACACGGTCGTTAGGTGCGGGTGAAATGTGGCTTTACAATAAAAACGGCGGCGAGGGTATCCAGCTTACCAAACGCAAAAACGATCAGCAAGACGCCGGCGAACCTATCATATCGCCTGATAATAAATATGTATACTGGAGCGAGGATGTTACTCCCGGCCCCAGCTTCCAATATAACAAAGACCCTAACCAGGGCATTTACGCTATTAAACGTTTAAACCGTACAACCGGTGACATTGAAACCATCAGTGGCGGACCAGGTGGCGCCTGCCGCCCGCAGATATCGCCTGATGGTAAGCTGATGGCTTTTGTAAAACGGGTAAGGTTAAAATCGGTGATGTACCTGCAAAACCTGCAAACAGGCGAGGAATGGCCGGTGTACGATGAATTATCGCACGATCAGCAGGAAACCTGGGCCATATTTGGTGTGTACCCAAACTTTAGCTGGACGCCCGATAGCAAGAACATCGTTTTTTATGCCCAGGGTAAAATATGGAACCTGGATGTTCAAACCCTGAACGCCACCAATATCCCGTTCGAGGTTACATCCACCCAGACAATTACCGATGCCCTGCACTTCCAGCAAAGGGTTTTCCAGGATGAATTTACCGTAAAGATGATTCGACAGGCCACCACATCGCCTGATGGTAAAATGATAGCTTTTAATGCCGCAGGCTATATCTATACTAAAGTGTTACCTAACGGTAAGCCCGAACGTATTACCAGCACAAATGATTTTGAATTTGAACCCGAATTTAGTCCCGACGGTAAGCTATTAGCATACGTGGATTGGAGCGACGAATTAAAGGGCTCCATTAACCTGGTTGATCTGGCTACTAAGCAAGTAACCCGCCTTACTACTGAAAAAGGCTTTTACTACTCGCCAAAATTTAATAACAAAGGCGATAAAATAATTTATCGCAAAGGCGAAGGTAACGAGCAATTGGGGTATGCTTACGGCAAAAACCCGGGCATATATATTATGCCTTTAACTACCGGTATAGCAACAATAGGTGGCGCATCACAATTAACCGCTGGTACGCCGCAAATGATCATCAACAATGGTATCCGCCCGCAATTTAGTGCTGATGATACCCATATTTATTACCAAAGCAGCGAGGGTGATAAAAAAGCATTTAAAATAATGGATATCAGTGGCGCTAATCAGCGCACACTGTATACATCCCAATATGCCACACAGTTTGCCCCAAGCCCTGACGGCAAATGGATGGCGTTTACCGAACTATTTAACTGTTACCTTACCCCAATGGTAAGCACAGGCGCGGCGCAAAACCTTTCGGCCAGCAATAAAGCCATACCGCTAAGTAAACTTACCCGCGACGCCGGTACTTATCTGCACTGGAGCAAGGACAGCCAGCGCATGATGTGGACGCTGGGGCCAAAATATTTCGTGCGTGATATTCGCAACGCCTTCCCGTTTGCAGATGGCAGCGCGGATAAAACCTCTGTTGCAGATACTGCCGGAATAGATATTGGCCTGAAACTATTGAGCGATGTACCCGATGGCAAAATAGCTTTCATTAATGCCCGCATTATTACGATGAGGGGCGACGAGGTGATTGAAAAGGGTACTATTGTGATAGATCATAACAAGATCGCAACCATTGGCAAGGATATTACCCCCCCGGCTGATGCGAAAGTATTTGATATAGCAGGCAAAACTATAATGCCGGGTATTATAGATGTACACGCGCATTTGCACACCAGCCCCGATGGTGTTTCGCCACAGCAGGATTGGAGTTACTATGCCAACCTGGCCTATGGGGTTACCACCTCACACGACCCATCCAGCAATACCGAGATGGTATTCAGCCAAAGCGAAATGCTGAAGGCTGGCCGCATGGTTGGCCCACGGGTATATTCGACAGGAACAATACTGTATGGTGCCGATGGCGATTTTAAAACTGTAATTAATAGTCTGGATGATGCCCGCAGCAGTCTGCGACGCATGAAAGCCGTAGGCGCGTTCTCGGTAAAAAGTTACAACCAGCCGCGCCGCGAACAGCGTCAGCAAATCATCGAGGCCGCGCGCGAACTGCAGATGGAAGTAGTACCGGAAGGTGGCTCAACCTTCTTCACCAACATGAATATGATACTGGACGGGCACACCGGCATTGAGCATAACATTCCCGTTTGGCCGGTGTATAAAGATGTGACCAGCCTTTGGAATGCCAGCAAAAGCGGTTATACCCCAACGCTTATTGTAAGCTACGGTACACAGTTTGGCGAGAATTACTGGTATGACAGGACCAATGTTTGGAAGAATGACCACCTGCAAAGCTTTTTCCCAACAGGAATATTAGATGCCCGTTCACGCCGCCGCACCACATCGGAATATGGCGATTATGGCCATATCGAGGTATCGAAATATGTGAAGAAGATTGCTGATGGCGGCACTAAGGTTAACCTGGGCGCACACGGACAGATACAAGGCATGGGCGCGCATTGGGAATTGTGGATGCTGGCCCAGGGGGGGATGACACCTTTACAAGCAATCCGTTGCGCTACTATTAATGGTGCGGGTTATTTGGGGATGGATAAAGAAATCGGCTCGCTGGAAGTGGGCAAGCTGGCCGATCTGATTGTAATGAATGAGAACCCACTGGACGATATCCGCAACAGCGAAAAGATAAAATACGTAATGGTAAACGGTCGTTTGTACGATGCTGACAGCATGAACGAAATAGGCAACCGAGAAAAGCCTCGCCTGCGTTTCTGGTGGCAAATGACCCACGGCGATATGTCGGCCCTGCCGGTAAACAATAGCGAAACCTGGCAGTATACCGTGCAGGATGGGGATAATTAGGAAATTTGCCTTATTAAATTAAATCCATGAAAAATATATTTCTTCTATTAGTAATTTTAATAGTCAGCTGTAATATTAACAATCAAATAAAAGACGAGAACTCTGATAAATGGAGGCGTAACAATTGGGAGGAGGATTTTAAAAGCAAGGTGTTTTGTGACTGTGTTTTGGCCGGCCTGAATGATAAAAAACTTGCTGATGAAATTCTAATACAGGACAGATCATTTGCATCGCCTATTAATTATGTACTGTTTGATAGTTTGAGTAAAGAGGTAATAAAGCCCGTTATCCAACAGTTAAGGCAAGATTCCGCAAAAAGTGTTTTATCTGTTTCGGAAAACGCAGCGGGAAAAAAAATTTTTAAAACTTGCCTAAATTTTTATCAAAGTAAAAAATTAGATTCGATAGTAAAAATTCAGCAAATAAAATGGAGTAAGATTACGAACATCGACTCATTAATAAGCAAAAAGGTGTCGTCATATTAAAATTAATGCAAGACATGGTACCTTATTCTATACATTACTCGTCTTTGGCCAAACGTTGTGTAGTCCATGTCATAATAAACCTTTGGCTGGATTGCAATGGGCCATGCCGACCAGTATTATTATGGTACTTTTTTATGAAAAATATCTGAAAGAAACTGAAGATTGAAAAGATGTAGAATGGGGATAATTAGCCACCCCTCCTAACCTCCCAAATGGGGAGGAATAAAAATTATATATTTTTGCGAATGATAGCGTGGCAATCTAATCTATTGTCGCTTTGCCACGCATCTCGCAATTACAATTTCATCATTTGCACATTTGCATATCCGCACATTTGCACATTCACTACAGCCCCGAATAGTAATCATATCCCAATTCGGCCCAGTAATCGGGCGGGCGGGTGTTGCTGAAGGTGATCTCGCCTATGCGCTTTAGGTTTTTGATACCGTATTTTACCGGGATAATTAACCGCAGCGGGTAACCGTGTTCAACAGGCATTGGCTGGCCATTCATTTCATAAGCCAGTATAGTTTGCGGATGTATGGCGCTGGGCATATCAATACCTACATAGTACTGCTTATCAGGTGTCATCATGCCTACGTATCCGGCGTCGGTTTGGTCGTGTAATCCCATGTGTTCTAAAAAGTCGATAAATTTCACGCCGCCCCAGTGCTGTATCTGGTCCCAGCCTTCCACGCATTTAAAATCAAATACGATATCGGTTTTTGGCAGTTTCTTTATGTCATCAAAAGTGAAGCTTACGGTTTGGCCGTTCTTCTTTTTCACGTTAAGCTTCCAGTCGGCAGGGTTAAATTTACCCGCTATGCCTACATCACTGTTATAGCGCACATTTTTAGCAGCCATGTTTACCGGGTAAGTTTTCACCAAATGGTTACGACTGAATAACCGCCGCATAAACAACTCGTTTTGGTTAAGCGCCCGGCGTAAAGGCACACTGCGCCCTGCAGTGATGCCCGGTTTTTCAAGCGGGGCTTTCATTAACGCGCGCCAGCCGCCGTAGCCAACAGCTGATAACCCGGCAAAGGCGCCGAATGCTATAAAATTACGCCGGTTCAGTTGTTTGCCGCTTACCTGTTTTTCAACCAGTGGCTTTTCTTTAAAATGTTCAGGCTTTTTCATCATTGGTGGTTTCAGGGGTTAAAACTTCAGTCTCATTTTTTACGATCTCGAAACCCGAGATAACCGCCCGGAAATTGTTCCAGCCGGCCAATATCACCTGTACAATGTGTATCACAAAAAAGAAAACATAGCCTATAGTAAGCGCAAAGTGCAATATGCGCGCAAAATGATATCCGCCGCACAGCCATACTACCCAGTTCAATTGCACTGGCTTATAAATAGCCACCCCGGTAACCAGCGACCCCAAGCCCATTACAATAATAGCGCTATAGGCTATGCGTTGGGCAGCATTATACTTGCCCTGGGGCGGGGCAGTTTTACGGATATGCAGATCGTGCAGCAGTACCAGCCAGGCCTCTTTAAACGAGCTGCGGTGCGGCACCAGTTTGCGCCACTCGCCAGATATTAACGTATACAATACATAAGCTACCCCATTAATGGCAAAAAACCACATGAACAGGAAATGATAAGCCATTCCCTCAGATAAGCGTGAGGGGATATTGAAAAACTTATTAAAGCCCTCAGGGAAAAACTTAAAAAACTGGTGACCAAACACCGTAATGGTATAAGTATCATTACCCCAATAGATCAGCATCCCGCTCCATATCATAATCAGCAGCAGCGGAAAGTTGAGCCAATGGAACCAACGCATGGCCAGCGTATGTTTTTCCCTTATTTTCATTGTTTAATTAGCTGCTAATTCTTTATTATCTAATACTGCTTTTTGTACTGCCTGTATTTCGCCATCGCGGTTGTTTTGTACAAAGCAAACTATCCCCCAATCTTTAGTATTAAAGCCATCAGGCAAACTAATTTCAGCATTTCCGGCGTTATTTTTTAGGCCGATAACCTGCAATTTTTGCACAATGTTAATATGCGGCAACATCCGTCCGCTATTTTCTCCGGCTTTTACCTGCGTTTGGGCATGTTTCTGTATCACTGCCAGCATTAGGTTGCTGTTAGCTTGCGCGCCTGTGACACGGTACTGCAAATTAGCTTTATTCCCACTTATTTTAACGTTGCTTAAAGTAATATCCGCGGAAGCGTTTTTACTTAAACTTTGCTGAATAACAGCACGCATTTTACTTTCATCCGATCCCACAAACTCCGTTTTTCCATTTACAATGGCTTGTGGCGTATAAACACCGTCGAGTTTTAAATAATTGGAGTACTCTTTTTGCCTTGCCGAATATTGCGGACTGCTAAATACATCTTTCCAGCCAAGCCGGTTCCAGTAATCTACGTGATAAGCTAATACGTAAACTTCCTTGTCTTTATATTCCTGTGCAATTTTGGCTACCAACTTATCAGCCGCGGGGCAGCTTGAACATCCTTCAGAGGTATACAATTCTATTAAGGCAAAACCCGGGTTTACGGCAACTTTGGTAACAGCATCGTGGTGGGTACGGGTAAAGGCAAAAGCTACGCTTACAATTACCGCAGCTATTAATAATCTGTAATAATGCATTATGATTGATTTAATTACGGGGTTTGTCGCACGCATTGACTTATCCTTACAATAAATTTACGATTTAATTAAGTGTAAGGATGTATTTAATTTGAATTGTCATGAGCAATATTAACCACAATGTTCGCAAAGTATAAATACCAGCACACCAGCATGTTTTATTGAATAAGCCTTTGTGGCTTCTATGTAAAACCTTAGTGCCTTTATGGTTAAATCTACCATCGCCACAGAAAAACCGCTATATTTGCCCACTGATTACAAAAACCTACAAAATGAGTGTATCTGTATTGGCGCAAAACCTGCGCGGCTCTGAAATTATAAAAATTGCCGGCGAAATTAACGAACTAAAAAAACAAGGGCAAAATATTGCCAACCTTACTATCGGCGATTTCGACTCGAACTTATATCCTATTCCTGATGCTTTAAAAGCGGGCATTGTAGCTGCTTACGGACATAACCAAACCAACTATCCACCGGCTGACGGTGTGCTTGATCTTCGCGAAAGTGTAAGCGAATTTTTAGAGAAAAGACTTGGCCTGAAATATAAAGCTAATGAGATACTGATCTCAGGCGGTTCACGCCCATTGATATATTCTATCTTCCTGGCTGTTGTTGATCCGGGCGATACCGTTGTTTTCCCCGCGCCATCATGGAACAACAACCATTACAGCGATTTAACCAACGCCAATGCCGTTATTGTACAAACCCGGCCCGAGAATAATTTTATGCCTACGGCAAATGAACTGCGCCCGCATTTAAAGGGCGCTACCCTACTGGCCTTATGTTCGCCGCTGAACCCCACGGGCACCATGTTTAAAAAGAAAGATCTGGAAGAAATATGCGACCTGGTTATTGCCGAAAACAAAACCCGCAAAGCCGGTGAGAAACCGTTATATATTTTATACGATCAGATATATTCGCAGCTAACCTTTGGCGAGCATCAACACTATAACCCGGTAACTTTGCGCCCTGAATTACGTGATGTGACCATATTTGTAGATGGTGCATCAAAATGCTTTGCATCTACCGGTGTGCGTGTGGGCTGGGGATTTGGCCCGGCTAAAATTATTGATAACATGAAGGCCATTGTAGGCCATATGGGTGCCTGGTCGCCAAAAGCCGAACAAGTAGCCATGGCTGATTTTCTGCGTCAGGAAAGCGCTGTTAATGAATACCTGGACGATCTGAAAACCAAGATACAGGCCAGTTTGACTACCCTGCACGAAGGTTTCCAGGCTTTGAAAGCTGAAGGTTTTAAAGTTGATTCTATTGAACCGATGGGCGCTATATATCTTACTGTAAAAGTGGATTACGGTGGCAAAACTACCCCTGATGGGGACCTGATAAAAGATTCGGCCGATGTAAATTTTTACCTGATAAAAGAAGCTAAGGTGGCTTTAGTGCCGTTCTCGGCGTTTGGTACCGATGAAACCGAAAATTGGTTCAGGGCATCTGTAGGGGCATGTTCTTTACAGGATATTAAAAATATGCTGTCAAGGATTAAGGCTGCATTGGAGAAGTTGAAATAAACATCCAAACTGTCATTGCGAACGACAGCGTGGCAATCTCGTAGTATGATTGCAAACTACGAGATTGCCGCGTCGCTATGCCCCCTCGAAATGACATAACTTAATATAATACGTATGCCCACCGGAACCCTCTTCCTCATCCCCGTACCATTGGCTGAAGAAGCTGCGGGCAAATCTTTTACGCCGTATTTGGTGGATACGATAAACCATATCAGTGAGTATATTGTAGAGAACGAGAAAACCGCGCGCCGCTTTTTAAAAGAGGCGGGCCTAAAAACACCTCAAAGCGAACTACTGATACACGATTACGGTAAGCATAACCGTGATAAGAACGATAATGACTTTTTTAAAGGCTTATTAGCCGGTAAAGATGTGGGCCTGATGAGTGAAGCCGGTTGCCCCGGTGTAGCCGATCCCGGCGCAGAGATAGTGGCCGAAGCGCACCGCAAGGGCATTAAAGTAGTCCCGTTGGTAGGCCCAAGTTCTATTTTGCTGGCGCTGATGGCATCGGGCTTTAACGGGCAAAGCTTTACTTTTCATGGCTATTTGCCGATAGATAAAGCTGACCGAGCACGCAAAATAAAAGAACTGGAAAGCCAGGCCGAACGCCTGAAGCAAACCCAGTTATTTATAGAAACCCCCTTCCGCAATAACCCCATGCTGGAGGAGATTTTACGCAGTTGCAAACCCAGCACCCGATTGTGTATTGCCGCCAACCTTACCGGTGTAAATGAGATGGTTAAAACCCAAACCATTGCCGCCTGGAAAAAACAAATTCCCGACCTGCACAAACAACCTGCTATATTTTTGTTGTTTCATTCTTAAACAGTATGAACATCTCCGCGGAACATACCACCGTATTAATTGTCGGCGCTGGCCCCTCGGGTTTAATGATGGCTGCGCAATTACTGCGCTATGGCATTCAGCCTGTAATTATTGATAGTCGGCAGGGGCCAACCAGTCATTCCAAGGCATTGGCTGTACAGGCACGTTCGCTGGAGATCTATCGGCAGTTGGGGGTAGTAGATAAAGTACTGGCCGGGGGCAAACCGGGCAAGGGCATAGCTTTTTACGAGGAGGGAAAACCCGGCGCGCAGCTGCTGTTGGGTAATGTAGGCAATGTAAATACACTTTATCCTTACATATTATTGTATCCCCAAAGCAGTAATGAACGTGTATTGCTTGACTATTTAACCCTGAATTGCTGCCCGGTTTACTGGAATACTACGCTAACCAGTTTAACACAAACTACTACGCTGGCCACCGCAAATATTGAAAGCAACGGGATTAGCCAAACCATTACTGCCGATTGGGTAATAGGTGCCGATGGGGCGCACAGCCCGGTACGCAAGTCGTTAAACATCCCGTTTAACGGGGACACTTACAAAAGCCTGTTCTATTTGATAGACGGTAAATTATCTGAAAAGTTTGATATCGACCTCATCCGGGTTTTTCTGTCGAACAAAGGTTTAGTTGGGTTTTTCCCCATGCCTGATGAAGGTTACTACCGCATTATAGGCAACCTGCCCGATAGCCTTAAACACAATGAAGAATTAAAACTGGATGAAATACTGCCTTCGCTTAACAAAGTGGTTGGGCATGAGGTAACGGTTGAAGATTGCCGCTGGCTGATCACCTACAAATTACATCATCGCATGGCTGACAGTTTCAGGCAAAACCGATGCTTTCTGATTGGCGACGCAGCACATATCCACTCGCCGGTTGGCGGGCAAGGGATGAATACCGGCTTACAGGACGCGTATAACCTGGCCTGGAAACTGGCGTTGGTGATTAATAAAAAGGCGAATGAAAGCCTGCTTAACAGCTATGCCGAAGAGCGTATGCCTGTAGCTAAAAAGCTGCTTAAAACTACAGACAGCGCCTTCACTTTTGCTATGTCTAACAGTTTCATTTCTAACCTGTTTAAGAAATATGTCATGACACGGTTGCTTCATTTTATGTGGGGAAAGGAGCGTATCCGCAAGTTCTTTTTCCTTACGGTATCACAAACCGGTATCAGCTATCGCGAAAGTAAACTGAACCTGCATTTAAGCCAGGCAAAAACCATTAAAGCCGGCGACCGCCTGCCTTATTTAACCGTGTTTGACGAGAAGCGCCAGGAAGAAACAGACCTGCACCAATGGTGTTTCAAACCAGGTTTTACGCTTATATTAATGGGCAAGCTAATTGAGGAAGACCTGTTTAAAGTTGCCAAATGGATCACTCAAAACCATAATGGGTATATCAATTTTTACTATCTGCCGCCATCGGATAAGAACCAGCAGGTGTTTGATGCCTTCGAGGTTGGCCAGGGCCAGCACCGCACGCTATTAGTACGCCCGGATATGCACATCGGGTTTATGAATGATGCTATTGACCTTGACCGCATGGATAGATATCTACAGGGAACTGTTGGAATATCACATTCAAACTAATCTTAAATCTTTAACCTCTAATACCTACTTCAGGTGCCTTGCTTTAAATTGCGCCATGTATAATGATGCCGGGGTTAAACCGTCCTTGTTTTGTCCTTCCCATTCGCCATCCATACGGCCTTTGAATGCGCCATCGGCTTTTTTTCCATGGAAGCCAATGCAATAGTTAGTCCCGCTTACCCATGGCTTTTGCACCACGGCCGATTTTGCCGTGCAATTCCAAACTACCTGGGTAACACCTGCCCAGCCATGCCCGCTACCCATATACTGGCGGTCCTGTACGTTAATCTGGCCGTCTGAAACAATATTATCAAACAACGTGCCCGATGCCCAGCGGTGGTGCGGGCCAATATCGGCGTGTTCATTTTTGGCGGTACTATTATAAAACACATTAGGACCACAAACGCGCGCGCCGGTAACATAATCGTGCCGGCCTTCTTCGGCGTGGCAATTCATAAACAGGTTAAGCTGGCCCACGTTGTTAAACGAATAGCGCCGCCCACCGGTGATCTGCGATTTCTGGTCGAGGCATTTGCAATTATTGACCGTGATGTTGCACGAACCGCCTTCGGTACTTACACAGGCATAACCAAAGTAGTACGAACTGACGTTGCGCACCCAGCCGTTCTCGATATTAGAATAACCTACCGCTATCCAGCCATGGTCTTCGTCGGTATCACTGGTATATTCCGATTCAAAACGGATATCCTCTACCCCAACCTCGTTGATGCGACCGGGGGTGCTGTATTTATAGATAGCGCCGCCGCCGTATTTAGCATCCATTTCCATCACTACCGGGTTATCCATAAATATTTTATTCCCTTCAATTTTGTTGATATTACGTTCAAATTGCAGATCGTACTCACCCGGCTTCCATTGCTTAGTGCCCTGGCGTTCCTGTATCTGGTCCATTTTCAGGTCGTGTATCCAGTTTTCGGGGCTTGGGCGAAACAGGATGATCCTATCGCCAACCTTTAAGCCCGCGGTTGACGCCACATTGAACGATTTAGCGCCCGTCGGTACAAAATCATCGGTGATCTTTATCTTTTCACCTTCTACCCTGATCCCTTTTTTGCCCACTACGTTAATTAATGTGCGCTGGCCTTTGTCCGCAGCTACCAGCACTGTACCATTCTTTGCATCGCCCTCACCGCGCAGCACAATGCCGCCGGTATGGATATACAGGCTGTCGGCTATTTTATAAACCCCTTTTTTAAGCAGGATAGCGCCGCGGAAGCCCTTAGCGTCTGGTTGGCGTTGGGCTACTTCATTTATAGCATCCTGTATCAATTGACGGGCGTTACTGCCATCTTTAGGCGCTTCAAGGGTTTTCACTACGGCTACATCCGGAATGGCTGTATCCTGTTCGTGATAACCTACCCGGCTAAAATCGGGGATGGTATTGCCGCGGTCATCGGGATGGTAGGTTAACGAACCGTCGGCGTTCTGCGTTACAAATTTAGATTGCCAGCCGTCTTTATTGCCGGCTTTAAAAGCAAACGCGGCAATTGTTATTGCGGCCAATGCTACTATTGACGTGCGGGTATTTAAGTTTATCATATAGGTTTAACGGATTGGTGATACCGTATAGCTAAATTGATGAATTTCAGCGAATGCCGAATGCCGCATGTTGGCTAAATGTTCAGTTAAATTGGCGGTGGTTACTAATTAAAACAGATATATTGCAGATATTCGTCCTAATTATAGCTCTATTGGTATACTATGTTTTAGTATCATAGCTTAACTCGCGGCACAACAAATGCTTTACCGCTCATATTACTTTTTTAATTCAAAAACGTATTCCAATCGACCGGGGGTTACGCCATTATACAAGGTGGCTTTTTGGTGGCTAAATACAAACGATGAACCGCTAAGGGACACAATTTTGCACTCTACCGGACTTGAAGGCAGGTTAACATTGATCAGGGTAAAGCTGGTATCTGCATGCAAAACATAGCGGCCGCTTTCGCCCAACGGATTGGTTGGTGCAGGGTCCAGATTCTCTACCCAGGTATTATCGGCGTTAAACTGAAAAAAATAATAAGCCGGTTCGGCATATCCAGTCCCGTTGTTTATGGCCTTCCCTGTTGAATCGCGCGGAATAACGGTTACCGAGATTATATTCCATTTGCCGGTTATCCCATTTCCTGTTTGTAAAGCTGGTGTAGTTACCGGGGCCTTTTTGCAGGCCGCAAACGTTAAGCTAAATAAACAGAGTATAACTATTTTCTTCATGTATATAGGTTTGCCTGTATATACCGTATTTTATTTAAAAACGTTGCTTTATTATTAAAAGAGGCTAAGGCATGCTAATCAAAAAAACAGCAAGGCAACCTTTGTTCGTCAGTCGTCGTTATCCCGAATATGAAAACAAACCTTTTAGCAATTTTTTGTGGCTGTGCAGTCTTATTTACGGCAGCATGTAAAAAAAGCTCAACACCCGACCCTGTAACTACCAGGAAAATTAAATTTATACTTTATACCGATAAAGATTTCTCGGGCGATAATGGTAATATCCAATTCAAACTATCTATACAAAAATTGCCCAATCAAATACTTTGGGATTCGGTATTACCCCCAATGAGGATTAAAGACATCCCCAACCTGGCCCATAAATTAGTTGTAGAAAAAGCAGTGCCCGGCAATGACGATACTACTATAAAAGCCGGATTTACTTATACTATAGAAAATGTGGGAAATTCCTGGTACTATGATATAAGTAATGAGGGGGAAAAATATAAGGAGATACTGTTTAATTTTCAGTAGCGGAAAACGCTTACGCTGCGATTTAATTAATCCGGGTATAAAAGATACTTTGCCCGTATAGCCTTAAACTTTTGCAATCCCGGTTCCCAGCTTTTCCTGATTTCAGTTTCAGGAACCCCGGCTATTATCTGCTTTCTGAGTTGATCTGTACCTATACGCAGATCGAATGGAGATACACCGGTACTGGCCCTCTCTTCAGCAAAAAAATGGGCTTTGTCAGGATAAGCATGATATAATTCAATAACCCATGCCAAATTGATCTGGCGGCTTTTGCGTAAATTGTTGACATCATAATTACGAAGGTCGAGGCCATAGCAAACAGAGTCTTTATGATTGGGGGTCTCACTCATTCCGGGGATACTTAACGGTTTGTATGAAAATGAATATTTGCCCCGTAATGCGGGTGCACCCAAAACAGTAAATGGCATATACGTGCCCCGGCCTTCGTTAATAGCTGTCCCTTCAAACATGCACAGGCTGGGGAAAAGCATTACGGCTTGCTGTGTATTTAAATTTGGTGAAGGATGTATGGGTAATACATAAGGCATGTTATGATTGTAATTGGCAATTTTTATAATAGTTATTTTGCATTGCTGCTTTAGGTACCCCTCGCCGTTAAGGTATTGTGCAAATTCTCCTATGGTCATGCCATGGGCCATTGGCGTATGATGTATCCCAATACCCGATTTAAATTTATCATCAGTCATTACCGGCCCATCCAATAAGTATCCGTTAGGATTAGGCCTGTCAAGTATTAGCAGTTCTTTGTTGTTTTCTGCACAGGCCTGCATTACATGTTCAAGCGTATTGATATTAGTATAAAAGCGGCAACCCACATCCTGGATATCAAAGATCATCAGATCGATATCTGCCAGTTGTTCTGCTGTCGGTTTTTGGTTTTTGCCATATAACGAGATAATTGGAATGCCGGTTTTCGCATCTTTCTCATCGCCTACCACAGCTCCATTACTGGCATTGCCTCTAAACCCATGCTCGGGCCCAAACACTTTTATAATTTTAACTCCCAGGCTTAATAAACTGTCTACGCTGTTTTTCTTACCAATCAGGGAACTTTGGTTGGCCACCAGGCCAATTCGCTTTCCATTTAAATAAGGCAAATATTTTTCAGTCTGGTCGGCGCCTGTAATAATTCCCCGCTTATTAAATGCATGTTGCTTTGTTAATGCACTTTGTGCAGTACAATTAATGTTGCTGATAGCCAAAAGCGTAAAAAAAAGTATAGCAGTAAATCTCATCACGTCAGGAGGTTTTATTTGACTTTAATAATATTGTTCAAAATACAAAATTGAAAGAACTTCATCTGTATAAAATAAAAAAGGACCGTACAATATGGCACGGCCCTTTTTCATTTGTTAATCAAATGTTATTTCCCACCTGCAACGGTTACCTTTTGGGTTTGATAGCCAACCTTGCCATTTAAATCGCCGCCTTCCATAGTGATGGTGTAGGTAGCCGGTTTATCTGCAGCAAAGAACGATAGGGTGGCCTCGCCACTTTGGTTGGTTACTACTGCCGGCTCCCAATGGATGGTAGACCGCAGATCGCCGTATTTACTGGTGGGGTTTGCAACGGTATATCTTGGGCGGTAAAAGGTTTTGGGCAAAGTGCTTTTCAACGGTTTGTAAACGTATATGCCATTAGCCTTCCGCATAAACGGACCATTGCCCGAACGGGTGGTTATCTCGATAAAAGCTGTTGCTGAACCACGCGCGCCGGCCGGGTTTTCAGCCAATATTTCATCGGAAGTTAAATTCCTGTTACTATACCGCGCAGTGTTCCTTGATGAGTATTGAACTTCTATCCCTTTAATATCTTCGGCGGTAAAATAATCAAGATATTGTTTAATATAGATGTAATAATCATTTTGCAGAGGGGCACCTTCAGTAGCCTCCATCGGGGTATAAAACCTGTTCAAATCTATACCATCAAATATAAAACGCACTTTTTTGTCTTTTAAAAAATAAGTCAAATTATGGCTCCTGGGCGGATACCCTACCCTGAAATCTTTTACCTTTTGCTCTAAAAGATCGCCTAATGATGTTTTGTTGGCTTCCTCTATAGTTTGCTCATCAATTATCTGGTCGGCCTCGCCCCCATCGTTAAGGTTGGCCGATCCTTTAATAATAGCCTGATTGCGTATGGTTACCATATTTAGCATACGGCCCTGCGGGCCATATACGGCCTTATCCAGATCGTTATGATAGGTGGGATTAGTTTTTACATAATTAAGCATGGCAGGGTCGCTGTTTACATACCATGGCGCAGCGTGGGGTATATTGGCTTTTATAACGTCGGGGGCAATATTTTCATCAACCGTGATACCCGCATTAATTACTTTATGCCGTTTGTTCATGGCCTGCAAAACAAACGTAGCGCTGTCAATAGGTGGGAAATGTTTAAATACAAACCGGCCCTGCGCATTGGTTAAGGTATCTTTAATATAGTGGTACCGCCCGGTAGCCAATAAGGTTACTTCGGCATTTGCTATTGGCTTATTAAGCAGGTTACCTACATAACCGTTAACCGTATATTCATACTCGGGGTTAAACGTTGGTTTAGCCTGGGCGTTAATAGCAGCCCAATCATACCCCACCCAGCCCTGGGTAAGCAGTAATGCGTCCAGCGCCTGCCAGGCCATTTTATCGCCGCTAAAATAGTAGGCGGGGTCTTCAACAAAGCCTTTCAGGTCTGCCGAGAGCAGGAAATGGGTTAAAATGTTATCGGCGTTTACGCTATCGGTTTTAACCTGGGTATCATCGGTAACCGCTACCGAGAAGCTGCCTATAACCGGTTTGCCCGATGGGTCCTTCACTGTAATTTTTAAAGGGATGCTATCGTGCGGGGCAAAATTTTGCTGCCCGGGCGCTATGCTTATTTTTAGGTTATCATGATGCTCAACAAAAGTCAGCCGCTCGTTAAGTGGCTGGCTTTGCGCGTTTAGCAATGTAAAATGTACTATCCCGGTAGGGAACAAACTTTTAGCCACATGTACAGTTGCAAAAGCTTTGGTAGTGGGTATCCCGGCGCCAAAGCAAACTACGCCGCGCGCCTGGCCAACCAAATAATAAGTATTGCCGGGTTTAACCAGGTCGGCGCTTAAAAACACCGATACGTCCATACTATCGCGTGCAGCAAGGTTACGCACGCGTATCTCTGTCCCCGATTGCTTTATAACCGGTAACGGTATATCTTTTGTTTGGCCATCGGGCAGGTTAACTTTCGCAATATATACGTCGCCCGCCTGCGGGGCAAGGTCAACCGTTCCCATGCCTTTATAAGCAGATGCAAATGATACCACATCTTCGCCGGCGGCATTCACTATTTTACCACTGATAGCTACCCCGTGCCCGTCATCGCCCACAGCCTTAAAACCAATGTGCGATGGCAGCCCGGCCACAATGTAGCCCCCCTCGGGCATAAACTGTACATCAACATCTTTAGCGCGGTGTGTAACTACCGGTACGGCAGCTTGCTTCTTGTTATCTTTATCCTGCGCTACTAATACCAGGTTTTTTACCGGGGTTTTATCGGGTAGCGGAAAGTTTACGTCCAGCATACCTTCGGCTGTAGTTTGCGCGGTGCCTTTAAATAAAGTTTTTTTTCCATCTGTTACCCGCAGGTTTAAAGGCCGTAAACCTACCGATTGATTATCCAGGCTGGTAAACTTCATAGCCATTTTTATATGGTTGGCATCGGCCAGTGTGCTGCCTGCATTAACCAGCCATGTTTGTTTTTTAGGATTAGCTACATAAAAGGCCTTATTAAAAAAGTAATCCTGGCCAAAGTTGCGCATCCAATTAGTGTAGGCGCGTATACTTACTGATCCTTCGCGGATACCCTCTAACGATATATTGCCCCAGGTGATACCCACCCCCATTGGAATAGCCATGCGGCGCAGTACCTTGCTGCTATCGTTTAATACTTCCACATATAACCGGCTGCTTAAACGCGAGTAATTAAGATTAGAATTTAATAAATATGCTTTAAACCAAATGGTATCGCCCACGGCATAATAGGGCTTATCAAACTGCATGTACAGTTTTTCGGCGGGCATGCGGTTGTTAAAAGTATCAATTTTAGCAATAATGTTATTGATACCGGTTTGCGCTTTTACTAATTGCGCGGCACATATCAACAGTGTTACGGCCAATAACTTGAGGTAGGGGTATTTGAATAGATTCATAAAAAGGTGTAGACGTAAGGTCAATTAAGCGGATTAGACATGTTTGAACATCAAAGGTTTAATTATAGCGCATAAATATCTCGTTGTTTTCCTGGATAAAAATAACAGGGGAGATTAATAGTTAACAGGAGATTAAATTTATAATGTTTTGCCGATATAATATCATGCAATATGTATTATTTTTGATGCCTGCATATAACCATTACCTATGAAAAGATACTGCTTAGCGCTTGACCTTGTAAACGACCCTGCCCTGATAACCGAATATGAAGCCTATCATCAAAATGTATGGCCCGAAATTAAGGACAGCATTACCAGCGCGGGCATTACCAGCATGGAAATATACCGTTTTGGCAACCGCCTGTTCATGATCATGGAAACAGATGGGTCTTTCAGCTTCGCCCGCAAAGGTGAAATGGATGCCCTTAACCCAAAAGTGCAGGAATGGGAACAACTGATGTGGAAATATCAGCAGGCCATTCCCGGCGCCAGGTCTGGCGAAAAATGGGTGCTGATGGACCGAATATTTAAGCTGGAAGAGTAGAGGGTATCCTCAGTCGTAGCTTATTTAACCGATCTGCTGCTAAGTGATATGCCTCAATAAATCAGGTGATACAGATCATTCGCCTGCCTGTGGTTGTTTGTATCTTTAATTTGCGGATTAGTAATGTTGACTTTTTTAATATGTGGTGGCAATATCTTTTAGTATTTATCGGTTCGTTTTTGTTTGATGTGGTGCCTTTTCCTTTTCCTCCGGCTTTTACAATTATGGTATTTCTTCAAATTGCCTACGGATTAAACATTTGGTGGGTTATTATTATAGGGGTCATGGGGTCAATTGCAGGAAGGTATGTGCTTACCTTATATATTCCGTTTTTAGCAAACAGGATATTCAGGAAATCAAAAAATGAAGATGTGCAATTTCTTGGCGATCAAATTAAAGCAAGGGGTTGGAAAGGCCAAATAGCCATACTCGCTTATACCCTGCTACCTCTGCCTACCACACCCTTGTTCCTGGCAAGTGGCATGGCAAGAATAAATGCGGCTTACATTATGCCAATTTTTTTTGTGGGTAAGTTTACAAGCGATGCGATCACCGTGAATCTTGGGAAATACGTCTCGGAGAATACCCAAAACATATTTGCCGAAGGATTTTCCTGGAAATCTGTTTCCAGTTTAATCATCGGGTTGATCTTCCTGTCTGCCATTCTATTTATCGATTGGCGCTCGATAATACAAAAGAAAAAATTAGTAGTAGATTTTATGATATGGAAGAACAAGCATTCCGGGAATGGGGCGAATGAGATCAACAAAAAAGCCCCAGGTTCTCATGCCCGGGGCTTCTAACTTAAATGTAGCGGGGAGCAGGATCGAACTGCCGACCTTAGGGTTATGAAGCCCTCAGAGTTTAATTTTAATTGGCTCCACATGGTTTAATATGAATATTAGGTCATTTTACAGACCATTTTAAACCGGTATTGGGGCTATGAAAGTGATAGTAATCATGTGCGCGCTGGAAACAAGTATGGATGCAAGAGGTCATCGGTTCGACTTCGATATTTTCTATTACTAATTTCAGAACTTTACGAGACTTTCACGGGCCAACAAGCCAGTCCATACGATCCGGCGAGCATGCCCGCAATGATGAACCTTGCAATGGGCGGCACCCGCAAGAACCGCGTCAGTGACGGTATGAGCAGCAGGATCATACCTAAAGCCAGCATGGTCGTGGCGGGGCTTTGCAACGGAAGGCTAAAGACGGTTTCCATAACGAAAAATAGGCTTTCAGCAGCTTGCTTTGCTGTCCCCTGTCACGCTTAAACATGACAGGGATCATATTTTGAGCGGGCCTTTGTGCGCAAATTTGCGGGATGCAAATAACGATTGACGCTAATACCAAGATCAGCCAGTTACTGGAAGTTAACCGGGAGTTGGTCATCAACACCCTGGTTGGTCTGAACCAGAAATTCGCTCGGCTAAAAAATCCTATACTGCGGGGATTGTTCGCGAAACGCGTCAGCGTTGCTGATGCCTGCAAAATCTCCCATACACCCTTATCGGATTTTTTGTGGAGTATGGAGCAGATCGGTTTCCGGGTGGCGAAAGTGACGCCCACCACAGTTATATGTTCGTCGGTTCCGGCATTCGCCGAACCACGCGATTACTTGGAACTGGATGTACGTCCGATCCTTGCCGACGGTCGCGACCCGCTAAAAGAGATCTTAGCGGCGGTGAAGCTATTGGAAGTGGAACAAGGTTTAAAGCTGATCAATTCTTTCGAACCCTTACCGCTGATTCACCTGCTGGCCGAAAAAGGCTTTGCCCATCGTGTGACCAGCGAAGCGCCTGATCTGGTGATCACTTGTTTTAACCAGGTGGCGGCTGGCCCTTTAACAAGGCTGCCGGTGGCTACGGAACCCGTAGTGGATGGCGAGTTATTTGACCGGACCCTGGCCGGGTTTAGTCCCCAAAATATCACTTATGTCGATGTTCGGCAATTAGAAATGCCCAAACCAATGCTGACGATTTTGGAAAGAACATCCGCAATTAGAGTAGGGAAACCCTTGTTCGTTTATCATAAAAAGATTCCTATATACCTGCTGCCAGAACTGGAAAAACAGGGCCTGGCCTATTTGTTTAAAAATATTGGCCCCGGTGATGTACACTTATTGATTTTGAGGAAATGACCGCTATCAAACAAAATCCCGGGCTTTACCGGATCGTGGTTACCCACTACGCCGTATCGGCCTGCTGTTTCCTGGCGCTCACATTGCTTATGCTGCTTTCGGTTAAGGCATTTACCGGGCACTATTTTCATCCCCAGATACTGGCGATAACCCACCTCGCCGCACTCGGCTGGGGTACACTGATCATTATGGGCGCATCTTACCAATTGATCCCTGTAGTATTAGAGACCGATCTCTACAGCGAAAAACTGGCCTGGTTGAGCTTCGGCCTTTTTTTGCCAGGCATGGTCGGCTTGGTCTGGTCTTTTTGGACCTTTATACCAGGTATCCATATGCAATGCAGCGCTTTGCTGCTGCTAACCAGTAGCATCCTGTTTACAGTTAATGTTTACTTAACCGGGTGCAAAAAGCAACAGGAAACAATTCAGGAGGATTTTATCTTCAGTGCCTGTCTTTGCCTTTGCTTTACCGTTGCCTTAGGCGCGGCGTTGGTCTTTAATTTTACCATGCAGATATTTTCTCAGGATTCACTGCACTTTTTAAAGCTGCATGCCCATCTTGGCCTGATCGGCTGGTTCCTGCTGATGCTGATTGGTGTAAGCTCCAAGCTGATCCCCATGTTTCTTGTATCCCGTTATCAGGGCACCCGGCTGCTGACCTGGAGTTACTACCTAATCATCAGTGCCCTATTATATTTCCTGATCGATGCTTATTTATTCGGGCTTAGTTACCGCACCTATATTATGTTCCTGATCGGCGGTGCCGGCCTGGCGTGTTATTTTGTATTTCTTTATAAATGCCTTCGTTCACGCTTGCGCAAACAAATTGACCTGCCGATGCTGAACAGCTTTCTTTCTTTTATCTTATTAAAAATTGCGGTGCTGCTGGTGCCTTTCATTATTTATTTCCACCTCAAACATAACCCGGCAACGATTCGGTTTTCCATGGTCTATGGGGAACTGATGTTCATGGGCTGGATCACCTCGCTGATCTTAGGACAAACCTTCAAGACCCTGCCGTTTATTGTTTGGGTTAAACACTATGAGCACCTGACAGGGAAATTTAAAACGCCGTTGCCGTCCGATCTGTTCGCAGACTACTTGCTGAAAGCGCAAACCATTGCTTTCCTGATATTTTGTGTCACTTTCATGCCCGGCTGCTATTTCATGTGGTTACCGCTAATCTATACCGGTGTTACCGCCCTTATGACTACAGCGCTGTTGTATATATGTAATGTTTGTATTGTTATCTTTCATCAAACCCGCACTTATGGCCAGCTTTGATATCACCGACCCGTTGTCTTTTTTAAAGGCGGAAATTATGGAAACCCTGCGCCTGGTCATCGACCCGGAACTGCATATCAATATCATCGACCTGGGCCTGGTTTATGGTATTGCCATAGATGCGGACAATAGGGCGGTACTGGTGACCATGACCTTGTCTTCCGCATATTGCCCCATGGGCGAAAGTATCATTTCGGCAGTGAAAAACTGTATCGAAGGGCATTATACAGGCTACACGGCCGAGGTGGTGCTGGTTTGGCAACCCGTATGGTCTTATGACAGCATTTCGGAGGAAGGTAAACGTTTATTGGGCCTCTGATGCGACATTTACAAAGTATTCCTTTTACCCGCCTTGCATTGTTCAACTTTATCGTGTTGTCGCTTTGGGGCGTTGTCCTCCGCTATATGCAACTTGCTGGCCTGCCCTTCAATTACCAGTATTTGCTGCATGCGCATTCTCATTTTGCATTTTCAGGCTGGATGTTCCTGGCCATAGCTTTCCTGATAGCGCGCCATTGCAGCAACGGGAAGTTATCCACCGAGTTCTGTTGGGTACTCATTTTGGCGCAAGTAAGCGCCTGGGGCATGTTGCTGAGTTTTTCGCTACAGGGGTACCGGGCAGTTTCGATCACCTTTTCAACGCTTTTTGTGCTGGTCGGCTTTCGTTTGGCTTACCTGGTATGGAAAAGTAAGGGTTTACATACTGCGGTCAACACACCTGCCCGTCTGATGATCAGTTATTCATTGATTTTCCTTTGCCTGTCGGCGTTGGGCCCATTTGCACTGGGGCCATTGGCGGCGCGCGGAATGAAAGCCCAGTCTGTTTACCAGGACGCGATCTATTTTTACCTGCATTTTCAATTGAATGGCTTCATGGAACTGGCTGTACTTGGCCTTTTGGCAAGAAGGTTGTCGATTGGCATGGTGACAACCGACGATAAGCGCTGGCTACACATATTTACTTTATCTGTAATGCCTTTATACCTGATCTTTTGTTTATGGTCACATCCCGCTTCACCGGTATGGTGGATAGCGGGAACAGGTGCAAGTCTTCATTTGCTCAGTTGGTTGGTCCTTGCCACGCGTTACCGCGATTGCTGGCTACAGTTGAGCTGGCCGGAAAGGCTTGCCCTGGTAGCCCTGACCCTGAAATGCCTGCTGCAACTGGTAGTCTGTTTTCCACTGATCGGGGAATGGACCTTTCTCAACCGCAACCTGATCATCGGTTATATCCATCTTCTGACGCTGGGAATTGTGATGCCGTTATTAATCGGACAATTCATCCGTGGGGGATATCTGCGGCAGAATGCATCGACAGCGCGGCTACTTGGTGTTTATATGCTGCTGGTTGTACTTTATTTGTTTTTGCTATTCCTGCAACCGTTGCTGGGTTTAGTTGGTATCATTATTCCCTTTTACCAATTATCCCTATTCATTATTAGCGTTTTATTCTTTTGCTGGGGAATCAGTATCTGGATTAAAACAGCCGCTTCATTATAAAGAAAGTCGCTTGATCTTCACGGATTGCAGTATTTCGAAAGAGACTTAGGTAATGAACTCCTTCAAAAGCGTTACCCGGCAACACCTTTTATGTTATGATCTATTTAATATTGTGATACACATCATTTTTCGCTTATCTAATAAAAGATATGTTTGTCTTTTATTAATTAAAACATATTAAAATGGAAGTATTAGACATTCTGGACGTGACGGTGATAGAGCCCCGCTTTAAACACCCAACGATCTTTGACAAATTCGATTCGCTCATCGGTGGCGAAGCCTTCATTATTCACAACGACCATGATCCCAAACCGCTTTATTACCAATTACTGGCCGAAAGGGGACAAGTATTTAACTGGGAATACCTTGAAAGTGGCCCTGAAGTTTGGCAGGTAAAAATTGCTAAAAGATCCGAGGCCGAAAATGCGGAAACCATAGGTCAAATTGTGGCCAAAGATTATCGGAAGGCACAGATATTTAAAAACATGGGCATTGATTTTTGTTGCGGCGGAAAAAAAACGATAGCGGAAGTTTGTGAGAAAAAGGGGATCGATCCTGCAGAGGTTGAACGCCAACTGGAAGCTGTGAAAGGTGAAGCCGCCAATAGCGAAAACGATTTCCAGAACTGGGATATCGGTTTTTTAAGTGATTACATTATTAACACGCACCACCGTTATGTGCGGGATAATACTCAGTTTATCATGGAAATTGCTCAAAAGGTAGCCCGTGTTCATGGCGATCGCCATCCCGAATTGGTACGTGTTGCTCAACTTTTCGAAAAGATCGGCAACGATCTGACACTCCATATGGTTAAGGAAGAAAAGATCTTGTTCCCTTTTATAAAGGAACTGGCCCATGTCTATAATTCCGGTGGCCTGCTGCCGGCTGCAAACTTTGGAAAGATAACAGTGCCTATCCAGGTAATGGATTCGGAACATGAACAGGTTGGGGGCGACTTTGAAACCATCCGGGAGATTACCGGTAATTATACCTTACCAGCGGATGCCTGCAGTTCCTACACCATACTTTTTAAAAAGCTGGAGGAATATGAGAACGACCTGTACCGCCATGTGCACCTGGAAAGCAATATCCTTTTCCCGAAAGCTATCCAGTTGGAAAAGGAATTGTCATAATGCTTGGTAATTGATAGGTTTGTAACACTTAAAAGGAAATGATATTATCCAAGTCATGTGAATATGCTATCCGCGCCACGGTGTACATCGCTTTAAAAAGCGGTCGTGGCGAAAAAGTGGGCATCATTGAGGTCGCCGAGGCGATCGGGTCGCCCATGCATTTCACCGGTAAGATCCTTCAAACCCTCGTTCGAAAAAAGTTGCTCACCTCGGCCAAAGGCCCAACTGGTGGTTTTTATCTTGAAAATGGCAGCCAACTGTTCCTGGTTGACATCATCCGCGCTATCGACGGCAATGGTTTATTCAGTGCCTGTGTACTCGGGCTCGAAAGATGTTCAGAAACACAGCCCTGCCCAATGCATGAGCAGGTGAAACCCATCCGGGAAATGTTACTGACGGAATTCTCTAAAAAGCCGGTCACCGAACTTGTCGCAGAGTTTGGCACGGGCGGATATTTCTTAAAATAAAAAAATTTGAAATAGTAAAAGATATAAACATCTTTTATTCCAACATCAAAACATGATGTAAATCATCTTTTTAACTGAGGATGATCATGTGGTACCCTAACACTTACCAATAGTTTTAACCCATAAAATAATTACAAAAATGAAAACGCAAAAAACCTTATTTCTCGCTGCTATCCTGGCCGGAATGACCCTTTTATTTGCTTGCGGACAATCTAACGGTGGGTCTGACGACTCAACTACTACTGCAGCGGCGCCCAATACGACCGCCCCAAGCGCGGACGTTGATCCGGAAGCCAAAAGTGATAGTAAAGGTATTGGTAAGTTTACCGATGTTAAGCTGGCCGCACTCGACCCTGCTATGGCGGCTAAAGGCGAGGCTGTATTTACCGCAAAATGTTCTGCCTGCCATAAAGTGACCGACCAGAAGGTTGTGGGTCCGGGCCTGCTTGGGGTAACCAAGCGCCGTACCCCTGAATGGATCATGAACCAAATTACCAACCCTGTGGAAATGGAAGCCAAAGATCCTGTTGGAAAAGCTTTGCTGGCTAAACACCTTACTCAAATGACCTTCCAGGATGTCAGTGATGAACAAACCCGTCAGCTACTGGAATACTTCAGACAAATTGATAGTAAATAAAAAAACGCTTACACAATCATGAAAATATTAAATTATAAATTAATACTTCCCGCCGCCGCGTTCCTGGCGGGCAGTGCACTGACTGGCTGTAAACCGGGACAAGGCGGTGCCAACACGGATGCCGACGCCGCAAAAAAAGTTTATGTAGCGCCAGGTAAGTATGACGAGGTCTACACCTTTATGTCTGGTGGGTTCAGCGGGCAGGTAGCTGCCTATGGGATACCTTCAGGGCGTTTATTAAAAGTGATCCCCGTATTTTCACAGAACCCTGAAAATGGCTGGGGCTATTCCGAAGAGACCAAGCCGATGCTGAATACCTCACACGGTTTTGTTGCATGGGATGACTCCCACCACCCCGAACTATCTAAAACCAATGGCGAAGATGATGGCCGCTGGCTGTTCATCAATGGTAACAATACTCCACGTATCGCGCGTATCAATCTTTCAACCTTTAAAACAGACGAAATCCTGGAATTGCCCAATATTGGTGGTAACCACGCTTCGCCATTCTGCACGGAAAATACCGAGTATGTAGTGGGCAATACCCGCTTCAGCGAGCCGCTTGATAATGCTGCCGGTGATGTGCCAATTGATAGCTATAAAAAAAACTTTAAAGGTGCGGTCTCTTTCGTGAAAGTTGATAAGGAAAGTGGTGCGATGAAATTGGCTTTCCAACTGATTGTGCCGCCCTTTAATTATGACCTGGCCCACGCAGGCAAAGGTCCGTCACATGACTGGATGTTCTTTACCTGTTATAATACAGAACAGGCACATACCCTGCTGGAAGTAAACGCCAGCCAGCGCGACAAGGATTTTGTGATGGCCATTAACTGGAAGAAAGCGGAAGAACTGATAGCACAGGGTAAAGGCACAAAAACGCCTGCTAAGTATGCGCATAACGTTTATAACGAAAAAACACATTCGGCAACCTCTGTTATGGAGAATGAAACTCAAACACTGGATGTGACCAAATTTCCAGGGTTAGTTTATTACATGCCATGTCCGAAATCACCACACGGTGTAGACGTAAGCCCGGATGGCGAAAGTATTGTTGCCAGTGGTAAACTGGCCGCTGTAATCCCAGTATTCTCTTACAAAAAGATGCTGGACGCCATCGATAAGAAACAATATGACGGTACTATCGACGGCGCGCTGCCGGTTTTAAAATATGAAGCAGTGTTGCGCGGCGAAGTGAAAAAACCCGGCTTAGGTCCGTTACACACCGAATTCGATGATAAAGGTTTCGCCTATACCACCATGTTCGTTTCATCCGAAGTGGTAAAATGGAAAGTAGATAACCTGGAGATCATCGACCGTTCACCGGCATTTTACTCGCCTGGCCACCTGTCTATTCCTGGTGGCGATTCTAAAAAACCGTATGGTAAATATGTCATCGTAATGGATAAGATTACTAAAGACCGTTACCTGCCGACTGGTCCGGAATTATGCCAGGCAGCTCAGTTGTTTGATATTTCAGGCAATAAAATGAAACTGTTGCTGGATTTCCCGACCATCGGTGAACCGCATTATGCACAGTCTATCCCGGCTGAAAAGATCGTAAAGAACCAGGTAAAATTCTTTAAACTGGCTGAGAACACAAATCCATATGCTGTAAAATCAGAGAAAGAAACCAAAGTAGTGCGGAACGGCAAACGAGTTGATGTTTACATGACTGCTATGCGTTCACACCTGGCTCCGGATAATATTGAAGGGATCAAAGTAGGTGACGAGGTATATATCCACGTGACCAACCTGGAGCAGGATTGGGATGTACCGCATGGCTTTGCAATTAAAGGCGCCAATAATGCGGAATTGCTGATCATGCCGGGTGAAACGACAACCCTGAAATGGAACCCTTATCAGCAAGGTATTGTTCCATTCTACTGTACTGACTTCTGCTCTGCGCTGCACCAGGAAATGCAGGGTTATTTCCGGGTATCTCCTGCAGGCTCTAATGTGCCTATCAAATTTTCTATCGGGGTTAACCCGGTAACCCAATAAATGCCGATCATAGCGTGTAGCCCGGTTCCAGGGCTACACGCTTATGCTAATTCCAAGATCATGAAAACTTTTACAAGAACGTTGATCTTCATCAGCTGTTTACTGATGTTGACTGCCTATTTTTTGCCCCTCTGGCACATCGGGTTAGAGGCGCCGCAATACCCCGAAGGACTGGAAATGAAGATTTGGCTGAACGGGTTGACCGGTAATATCGATCAGATTAATGGCCTTAACCATTATATCGGGATGAAGTTCATTTCAGTAGACGACTTTAAAGAATTCAAGATTCTGCCTTATGTTTTTGGCGCTTTGACTTTTGTAGGGTTACTGGCTGCGGTCTTAAAAAGCCGTCGCCTTTTGATTGTCTGGTTTGCAGGGCTTTGCCTGTTCGCTATTGTCGGCTTCGGCGACTTTTATATGTGGGAATATAATTACGGCCACAAACTTAATCCGCATGCCGCCATCAAAGTTGAGGGTATGAATTATCAGCCGCCACTGTTCGGCTATAAACAACTCCTGAATTTTACCGCTGGCTCCCTGCCGGATACCGGAGGGTTATTGGTGGGCCTGGGTGGCGTACTGGTAGCCATTGCAATTTTTTATCCTCCGAGACGCTCATCAAATCATACAAAATGAAATTGAACACATTGATTTTGTTACTATGCATCGGCTTGCTTGCTGCCTGCAGTTCCGGCCCTGAACCCATCAATTATGGTAAGGAAGCCTGTGCCCATTGCAAAATGACCATTATGGACAAGCGCTTCGCCAATGAACTGGTAACTGCACGGGGTAAAGTATATAAGTTCGATGCGATCGAATGTCTGACAGCATTTCTGAAAGAGAACCCCGCGCTGGCCACTGACGCCGGAAGCAGCTTCCTGATCCAGGATTATGAACACCCTGGTGCTTTCCAGGATGCACGCAAGGCCTGGTTCCTGCATGAAGCGGATCTTGCCTCTCCAATGGGCGGGAACCTGGCTGCTTTTTCAAAACGCGGCAGTGCGGAAAATGCAAAGCACGATCCGAAAGCAAATATCATGGACTGGCCAACTTTATTAAAACAAGATCGTTAATGAAAGGCCTGCTCAATCTCCTGTTTTTTTGCATACCGCTAGCTACCACCGGTCGGACCATCGTTGTTGCACCGGGTACATCGGTCAACAACCTGCGGCAGGCAGTGATACTGGCTGCCAACGGCGATACGATCCGCGTAAAAAAAGGCACCTATACCTCGCTGAATACCCTTGTTGATAAATCACTCACCATTATAGGTGAAGGGCAGCCGATGCTGGATGCGCGCTTTCGTGAAGAGGTACTGACGATCACCGCCGGCCATGTAAAACTGGACGGCTTTGTAGTTGTGAATACTAAAACAGGATCCATGCGTGATTTTGCCGCCATCCGGGTTAGTAACGCTGAAAATGTGACGCTCAGCAATAACATTCTGCGTAATAACTTTTTTGGGATCTACCTTTCCAACTGCCGCCATATCCAGGTATTGAGCAACCAGATCAGCGGTTCGAACGACATCGAAAACTCAGGGAATGGGATTCATTTGTGGAAATGCAAAGAGGTGTTGATCCGCGGGAACCATATCACCCGGCACCGCGACGGCATTTATTTTGAATTTGCTAAAAAATGCCTGATCGAAGACAATCTGAGTGAAAAAAACATCCGTTACGGTCTGCACTTTATGTTTTCTGATGATGATACTTACCGCCATAATACTTTTAGAAATAATGGTTCAGGCGTATCGGTCATGTACACACGGCGCATTGCCATGCTGAATAATACGTTTATAGAGAACTGGGGCAGTACCATCTACGGCGTCCTGCTCAAAGAGATCACCGATGCCCGCATCGAAGGCAACCACTTTATTCGGAATACGACCGGTATTTATATGGAGAATTCTGACCGCATCACGGTCACCCGTAACGATTTTATCTCTAATGGCTGGGCTATGCGTGTGTTAGCCAGCTGCAATAAAAATTATTTTACCCGAAACAACTACACTGGGAACTCTTTTGATGTGACCACCAATGGCACACTCAAAGAGATCTATTTTAGTGATAACTACTGGGACAAATACGAAGGCTACGATCTGGATAAGAATGGAACCGGCGATGTCCCGTACCGCCCCATAAGCATGTATGCCCAGATCATTGAACAGAACCCGCAAAGCGTGATGCTGATGCGCAGCTTTATCGTTAACCTGATCGATAAAGTAGAAAGGGCGATCCCCTCTATCACGCCGGAATCTGTAAAAGACGAAAAACCAAGAATAAAACCATGGAAAAGATCATAGCGGTCGAAGGACTGAAAAAATCATTTAGCCGCCTGGAGGTGCTGAAGAATGTCAGCTGTGGCTTTGAGGCCGGCGGCGTAGTGTCCATCCTTGGGCCTAACGCCTCGGGTAAAACCACGCTGATAAAGTCTATCCTGGGCATGGTCATCCCCGACAGTGGGAATATCCTGTTTAAAGGGCGCCCTGTGCTGAATACCTTTGACTACAAAAGTTATATTGGCTATATGCCGCAGATAGGGCATTATCCCGATAATATGCAGATTGGCCAGCTCTTTAAAATGGTGGTGGATATCCGGCAGCAGGAGGCATCCGATACGGACCTGTTAAAAACCTTCCGGCTGGAAAGCATGTATCAGAAAACCATGCGCACCTTATCCGGCGGCACCTTGCAGAAAGTAAGTGCTGCGCTGGCATTCATGTTCAGCCCGGATGTGCTCATTTTAGACGAACCATCGGCCGGGCTGGACCCCCTTGCCGCCGAAGCGCTGAAAGAAAAGATACTGGCTGAAAGGGCCAAAGGGAAACTGGTATTGGTCACCTCTCATATCCTGAGCGAGGCGGACGAGATCTCCGATCATATCCTTTATCTGTTTGAGGGGCGGATCGAATTTTATAAAACACTGCCGGACCTGAAAGCGGAGACCGGTGAACAAAAACTCAGCCGGGCTTTGACTAGGCTTTTAAGTACGACGCCATGCTAAAGATCGCTAAATATATCCTCCTGGATATTATCCGCAGTAAAGTGCTGCTGGCCTATACTTTATTATTGCTGGCGATCAGCCTGACCATCTTCATCTCTGATGCGGATGTGACCAAAGGCCTGGTAAGCATTACCACGGTGATCCTGATCATCGTTCCGCTGGTGAGTGTCGTTTATGCCACCACCTATTATTTTAACGCGGCAGAATTTACCGAGATGCTGGTAGCCCAACCGATCAGCCGCCGCAATATCCTGCTGGGTAAGTTTATCGGCATCAGCAGCGCGGTACTGCTGGCTTTTATCATCGGCGTCTGTATCCCGGTCGGCCTGTTCGCCTTCAACGCAACGGGCCTGACACTGATGCTTTCCGGCTGCTTGCTGACCCTGAGTTTCCTGTCGTTGGCCTTTTTTACCTCGGTGATCACCCGCGACAAAGCCAAAGGCATTGGCCTGGCGCTCATGATTTGGTTTTACTTCTCCATTATCTTTGACGGCCTTGTACTGCTGTTCCTTTATACCTTTGCCGATTATCCGCTGGAAAAAGCAATGATCGTGCTTACCGCTCTGAACCCCATTGATCTGGCCCGGATATTGATCCTGCTGCAACTGGATATCTCAGCCCTGATGGGTTATACGGGTGCACTGTACCAGCAGTTCTTTGGTAGCGGTTACGGCATCGCATTTTCACTGTTTATGCAGCTGGTCTGGATCATTTTGCCCCTGGGGCTGGCCTTACGCATATTTAAAAAGAAAGACCTCTGATGAAAAAATACTTATTGATCATTTTAGTTGCATTGACAACGACCTTCGACCGGGCTTCCGCCCAGGAAAAACTGGCCTTGAACCATGGTGCCAAATGGCAGGTTGATCAGCCAACCGCGAAAAATGTGGCCGCGCTCCGGCAATTGGTGACTGCCGGACAAAAAGCCGACCTGGCTGAGTACAACCGTGCCGGCGTGGCGCTGCAAAAAAGGATCGGCCAAATGATCCGGGAATGCCATATGAAAGGGGAAGCCCACCAGGCCCTGCATCATTGGCTGGAACCGCTGATGGAACAGGTCGTCCGGCTCAACAAAGCGACGGATGAAGCTGCCGCGCATTTAGCCTACCAACAGGCCCGTGACCAGCTGGCTTTATTTTCGCAATATTTCAGATCCTGAAGCCATGGCCCAATTAACCGGTAACGCGCCAGTATGTGACCTGGAGAAGTGTATGATTTGCCGTGAGGCATCGCCCGGCGCCCGTCTGAACATCGGCCGGCACCGCCGGAACCTGCAATTCAAAAAGGGCGAAGTGATCTTCCGCGAAGGCCAGCCGGTCAGCGGGATCTATTTCGTTTACAGCGGCACCGCTAAAGTGCATAAACACTGGGATGCCGGTAAGGACCTTATCCTGCGTTTCGCTTCCAGCGGGAATATCATGGGCCATAGGGGACTGGGCAGTAACCTCGTTTACGCCGTTTCGGCTACCGCGCTTGAACCGTTAACGGTGTGCTTCATTGATCTTGATTTTTTTCGCCAGCTGTTAAGCTCCGACAGCCAGCTGTGTTATAAGCTCATGGTCTTGTTTGCCGAAGAGCTGGATGCCGCAGAACAAAAAATGCGAGACCTGGCCCATATGCCCGTCAAAGGCCGCGTAGCGCAGGCGCTGCTGCGCCTGGAACAACAGTTCGGCACAGATCAACAGGGAGCGATCAATTTTCGTTTGGCCTGGACTGATCTGGCAGATTTTACCGCGGCGACCTATGAGACCGTGTTCCGGACCATTAAACTGATGGTCGGTGAAGGCTTGCTGCGTGTCAGTAAAAAACGGATCAGCCTTTTAGAACCTGAAATGTTAAGGGCGATCGTAAATGGTACGGGTCACCAACAAACACTTTAAAATAAAACGGCACGTTACCGGCTGTCCACCTGAACACCTCCCGGCTTAACTGTTTCCATCATCAAAAGCGTTTGGGCTACCTTTTAAGAACTGGTAAAAAAAGCCAGAAAAAGGGCGTTGAACCGGGCGTGCGCTACGTTCAGGCCCGCGGTGCCGCCCAGCCCGAACTCAGGCAGCACCAGCGACAAGGCATTAAGGTAATTGTATTGCAGCGTATTTCTTTTCAGAAAAAAGCCCCTCCGGCACAAAACGGAGGGGCTTTTTTGGACGGATGAAACAACCGGTTCAGCGCAGCGTTTATTTGATGCGGTAGCCGATACCGATACCGATTAACCAGGGATTGATCTTTACCTCCGCCGGGATGGCCTTTAAGACCGGGACCAGCGCCGGGCTGCCCGACGGGGTCAGGTTAGCGGCATTGACCGTAGCGGCGGTTGATAACCACAACTTTTTCAGGTCGACATTCAGGAACACCTTTCTGTTCAGGTCTACATCAAACCCGGCCTGTGCCGCGAAAGCGAAGCGGTTCTGATAATCGATGCCCTGGACCACGCTGCCTTTATCCGCGCTGTAAAAGATCGTATAGTTGGCACCTGCGCCCAGGTAAGGTTTGCAGGCCGAACCGGTCGGCACATGATATTGCAGGTTCAAGGTCGACGTCTGCTGCGGCAGGGCCGCCGATAGCAGTCAGGTTCGAGCCGGTCGTTTTAGCTTTATGTTTCACTGTGCCCAGGATCAGCTCGGCCCAGAAGTTCTTCGCAAAGAAATAAGTTATATCCAGTTCCGGCGCAAAAGAATTGGTCAGGGCAATATTGCCGCCTATGACGCCGATCGTCGCGCTTTCCTGCGGCACCACCGCGATGGTACGCAGCCTGATGTCCTATTCTTTTTTCTCCTGTGCAAAAGTGTTCAGCCCCATCAACAGGGCGATAGTGGTTAAAATAGTTTTGAAAGTTTTCATGTTATAAGTGTTATGCAGCAAAACTAGCCGCGTTGCACCTAACCCGCCATGATCAACTTCAATCCTCTGTCTGATGGTCATCATTGCCGGGACCAAAGTTTTAAAATGTGGCGACGGTCACTATTGGGCTAAGAAGAAAAAAGTTGTTATTGCGGCATGAAACGCTGGCGGCGTACAGAAAGGGTGATCGTGGAGTTTTTTAGGCTTCTCATCGCCGGTGGAAGGTATTTCGCGGATTATGCTTACCTGCGAAAGAAAGTGAAAGTCCTGCTGGCCGCTAAACGCTACATGCCATCTACAATATTATGTTTAACCCGAAAATTCAGCGTAGGGCTTTTTGAAATTAAGATCTATGTAAATAACTTATTATTAGTATATTAAATAAATGAGTGCTACCCATTTAGAAGATTGTTAACGGTTACTTAAACCCTTTTTAGAAACAAAAAGCCTGTTACGAAATTCGTAACAGGCTGATAATGAGTAGCGGGGAGCAGGATCGAACTGCCGACCTTAGGGTTATGAATCCTACGCTCTAACCATCTGAGCTACCCCGCCGAATTTATTCTTGTTTTTCATGTTAATTCGATACACTTGCATTTACGCTAATGGCCCGATAACATCCTTTTTAAAAAGGTTTGCAAATATAGGATAAATTAGTTTTCTTTAGAAAAAATGTTAACATTTATAGTCCCCTGGGCTAACCAATTGATTTAAACCGATATGTCTGATAAGAAAAAATTTAATATTGAGTATGAAATAAAATCATCTCCGCGTATACTATACTCATTTTTAAGCGAGCCCAACGGTTTAACACAATGGTTTGCAGATGATGTAGCCGTTAAAGATCAGATATATACCTTTACTTGGGATGGCGAGCAACAGAAAGCAAAGTTGTTGCTGATGAAAGAAAACAAGCTGGTCCGTTTTAAATGGATGGACGATGACCCCAACTGCTATTTTGAAATGGAAATTATGCAGGATGAACTTACTAATGATGTTGCCCTAGGCATAACCGATTTTGCTACCGAAGAAACCATTTCCGAACGTAAACTGATATGGGATAATCAGGTTGATTATCTGATAAGCGTATTGGGTGCCTGATAAAAACCGGACCGCATTTGCAATAAAGCTTAAACTGGTAAGTTATAGAAGCAGCGCAATTCAAACGCGTTTAATTATATCAGCCGGAGAATTTATAATTCTCTAAATTTGCACCGTGAAAAAGATCCACCTTTTAATCCTCCGCTCTTTTATAAGGCCCTTTATTGTTACCTTTTTCATTGTAATGTTTGTGTTGCTGATGCTATTTTTATTTAAATACATCGACGACCTGATAGGCAAAGGTTTTGAGTGGTATATTATAATGGAACTGATGCTGTATTCATCGGCTACCAATGTAGCTATGGCGCTGCCGTTATCGGTATTACTGTCATCTATCATGACCTACGGCAGCCTGGGCGAGAACTATGAGTTGGTAGCTATCAAATCGGCAGGTATCTCTTTAGGGAGGGCGCTTTACCCGATGATCATTGCGGTATGTGTACTCAGTATCTCGGCATTCATTTTTTCGGACTATATGCTGCCGGTGGCCAACCTTAAGTATTACTCGCTATTGTACGATGCCCGTAAACAAAAAACAGCGTTCCTGATCAACGAAAACGTTTTCAACAATAGTTTCCCCGGCTATTCCATCCGCGTAAAGCGTAAAGATGCCGACGGCCAAACCCTGCACGAGATCATGATCTACGAAAAAGGACAGGATATGCAAAGTAACAGCATGAATGTCACCTTTGCTAAAGAAGGGGTAATGTACCGGTCGCCGGATAATTTATCGTTGATATTACGCTTGAAGGATGGTATCCGGTATGAAGAGAAAAAAGCTGAAAACGGATACGACCCACGCCAACAGTTAATCCGTCTCCGTTTTCATGAACTGGTGCAAAAATTCGATCTCTCCAGCTTTAAACTGGCACGTACCGATGAGAATGAATTTAAATCAGCTTTCCAGATGATGGATTTAAAGCTGCTGAATAAATGGAAGGATTCAACCGGCAACCTTTTAAATATAGGGCTCGAAAGAAACTACTCGCTTATTACCCCTTATTTCAAATACTTTGGCATACCGCATAAAACAAGTAAACCCATAAAGTTTATTCCCGGCAAGGCTAATTATTTAAAAAACCTGCCCCACGATAAACAGATTTCGGTAATTGGCAACGCCCTTAACGAAGCCAAAGGGGTAAAAGACCAGGTAAAAGTCCGTGCGCAACGCTATTCAGATCTTAGCCTTGAACAACGGCGCAACCGGGTAGAATATCAAAAAAAATTCACCCTTTCGGCAGCGTGTTTGGCTTTGTTTTTAATAGGCGCCCCGCTGGGGGCCATTATACGTAAAGGCGGACTGGGTTTGCCGGTAGTGGTAGCCGTTGCTTTCTTTTTGATCTATTATATCATATCAACCATTGGAGAAAAGTTTGTAAAGGATGGCGACCTTTCCCCCATGATAGGTATGTGGATAGCAATTATTGTGCTTACGCCGATAGGCATATTCTTGTCATATAAGGCTGCTAATGATTCGGAATTGTTTAATGTAGAGACCTATAATAAATTCATTAAAAAAGTTACCGCATTTTTTACAAAGAAAACAGCGCAGTAAAGCTGTCGTGCTGATTTTACAAATGAAAGACCCACATAAAGCCACCTTAATGTACATTTGTACGTATTATATTTAAATGGCACTTAATTATTACAAGGCCATACTTAACAACGCATACACACAATGCTGAATACCATAGAAGAAGCTATAGCCGCTATTAAAGATGGCAAAACCATAATAGTTGTTGATGATGAAAGCCGCGAAAATGAAGGTGATTTTTTAACAGCAGCACGTAACGCCACGCCCGAAACCATCAATTTTATGGCAAAATATGGCCGTGGCTTGGTGTGTGCCCCTATTACGCAGTCGCGTGCCCAAAAATTGGGGCTGGAGCCAATGGTAATGCAAAATACTTCATCGCACGAAACAGCTTTTACTGTATCTGTCGACCTGCTGGGACATGGCTGCACTACCGGTATATCAGCATCCGACCGTTCTAAAACCTGTTTGGCATTGATTGACGAAAACCTTGACCCTGCTGAACTTGGCCGCCCGGGACACATTTTCCCGCTTATTGCTAAAGATGGCGGCGTACTGCGCCGTGCGGGGCATACCGAGGCTGCTATTGACCTGCCTGTAATGGCCGGGTTTGAGCCAGCCGGTGTGATATGCGAGATTATGAAGGAAGACGGCGAAATGGCCCGCCTGCCCGACCTGATAGAACTGGCTAAAGAACATAACCTGGTTATTATTTCTATTGAAGAACTAATAGCCTATCGCCTGCGTACGGAAAGCCTGGTTACTAAAGAAGTTGCCGTAAAAATGCCGACTGAATGGGGCGAATTTGATATGATAGCGTTTACGCAGAACGATACGGGGGAAAATCATCTGGCGCTGGTAAAAGGTACCTGGGAACCCGATGAACCTGTTATGGTACGTGTACATAGTTCGTGCGTTACAGGTGATATTTTTGGCTCATGCCGGTGCGATTGCGGGCCGCAGTTGCATAAGGCTATGGAAATTATCCAGAAGGAAGGCAAGGGCGCAATTATTTACATGAACCAGGAAGGCCGCGGCATAGGGTTGATCAATAAACTAAAAGCTTACCACTTACAGGAAAATGGCTTTGATACTGTTGAGGCCAATCTGCAATTAGGCTTTAAAATGGATCAACGTGATTATGGCGTGGGGGCGCAGATATTGCGCGACCTGGGCATATCTAAAATGCGCCTGTTAACAAATAATCCTAAAAAACGCGCTGGCCTTATTGGCTATGGTTTAGAAGTGGTGGAAAATATTCCCATTGAAATAGCATCTAACCCGCATAACGAGAGTTACCTGAAAACCAAGCGTGACAAAATGGACCACGCTATTATGCAAAAGCAAGGTAATTAACTCAATTTACAGGGGGTAAAATGTTGGAGTAATTCATTGCCGCCCCATTTATGGGCCGGTTATATTGCTCCCCTATTAAATGGCTTTAGCCACATGTTACCATTATATTATTGAGCTAACGCCATTTTGTTTACTCCTCTGTTCCGTTGACTGAAGCCAATGGCAATAAAACTATTCCGCAACTTGGTTTATTAATCCCTCTCGTCCTGGTTATCGGCATCTGTATTAGGCGTAGTAGTTGTGCCTGTTGCCCCGCTATTGGTTGAACGGCGGCGGCCGTGGAACAAAGCCCTGAAAAATTCGCCAAAAGTGTCAAAATCCCGCTGGTAAACCAATCCTATGCCGTTTACATACTGTACACTTAAGGGGTTATATAAAGACAGGGTGGTACTATTCAATACCCGGTAAGAATATTTAGCCCGCAGCCGTCCGTCAGCCCGCAGCAGGTAATCGGCCTCAAAATCCTTCGTAAAGTTATTAATATCCGTACTAAAGAAACTGGCCGAGTTATTACCAAAAATATTATTGGTACCCGAGGTGCTGTAAAGGCTGCCGTTTAAAACCAGCCTGTCGTTAAAAAAGCGAAATGTGGCACTGGCATCGCTGGTAGAACGGATGTTGATATCCACATTCTTAATATTTGATTGCGATATAAAGGTATTGATCTTATTAAATGCAAATTCGCTTAGTGCCTGTTCGGCTGTCTGCGCTACCTGGTTGGTTAAATTGCTGCCAGTGCCCGTAGCAAATTGCCGGCGTATAATTAAGCTTAACGCTTGCTGGTTACGGTTACTTTCATCTGTTAAATAAGTAGCCAGGTCGTCTTTAATGGATGGATCGGTTGGAAAAGTGAAATCAAAATCAATTTTTGGCTGTAGCAGGGTGTGTGTCAAAATCAGCTCAGCCTGCACCAGTTTTTGCTGGTTACCCGATGGCAGTTGTAAACCCGCCGCCTGGTAAAGGTTGGCCACATCTGTACGTACTTCATAAATGGCTTTCAGGTTAATATCGGCATTGCCGGGGTTACCTGTCCAGCGGATGGTACCCCCTTGGTCAACTGTAAAGTTTTTACTAATAAAATCTTTAGCGGTAAATTCAAACTTACCTGATGTGATCTGGAAATCGCCCAGCATTTCAAAGTCGCCCAGGCTGTTAATGTTCAGCTTAAGGTTGTTGGCTATACCCCGGCCTTCCAATCGCCCATAATCCGTAGCAATTTTCACCAGCGATTTTTCGTCAACCTTCAGTTCAAGGTTCAGCGTTACACCTTTAAATGCGTTAATCGATTCTATATATTTTGTGGTATCGTTATGTCCAACGAACCTTATAAAGTCATAATCACTGGCTGTAGACGATGTGTTCAGCGGGATATTAAATACCGTTCCCTCTTCCGTGCTGGCTTTTATGTCAATATTCATATTATCAGTTGGGCCCGTAAAGGTAAATGTACCTGTACCGTAGGCCGTCCCGTAATAAATATGATTGTCTTTAAAAGTAGTGTTTAGTGCCATAAAGTTTGTGGCCTTCACAGTTAAATCAAGCGTTGGGTTGGATATATTATTTAAGTCGACTGTACCTTCGGCCACGGCATGGTTGCCCCGGATATCTGTCAGGGTAAGCTTGTTTATCTTTATCACACTTTTATCAACCGTCAGCTCATCGTTAAGGGTATAGGCCGTTTTTAAGTAATTCACTGTAAGACCAGTATTTACCAGTGTAATTTTACCATTCAATTCAGGCTTAGATGGTGTACCGGTCAGTTTTAAATCGGTAGAAACATGGCCTTTAAGGCTTGTCACCAGGTTTTTCACAAACGGATCAAAAATAATGGCTTCGGTTTGGTTCATCTTCACATCAAAATCAAGCACATTCCCAACATCTTTTCCAAGGTTATATACCCCGTTAATGTTCATGGTTTCCAGGCCACGGTTTAAAATATTCAGTTTTACTTTGGCTTGTGTCCTGTCGTTATCCAAAGTCGATTCCAGTTTTACATTGCCAATCAACGTTTCGTTCATCGCTAACGAATCGATACGTAAATGCGCATCTACACCTGGCGCTTTTGTAATGCCGCTTAATATCACATCGCCATTCAAAGCGCCGTGTAACATTATGCCCGAAGGCTTGGTTAACTGATCCAGCGTAGCCATACTGAATTTATCGAACTCCACTTTCAGCTTGTCAGCGCTATTGTCGCTGATAAACCCATTAATGCGGACTTTCTGTGTCCCCCGTGAAAGTTCAAAGCCCGATACTTGTGTTTTACCATCCAGCAAACGGATACGTACCTGTTCCGTTATCTTCCATTTTTCATGCTCTAATACCACGTCCGATGGCAGCAGCTTTAGCTTTGCTGTAGTATCTCGCCCAAACTCTACTAAACCGTATAAGTCTAACTGGTTTGTTGCGTCCTTGTCCGATAGTTTTACGTTAAAGTTTAAACTGTCTTTTCTTAACGCGTTGTTAATGGTGATATTTTTAATGAACAGGTCCTTATTTAAGTCGATCCTGTCTAATGATATGTTGACCCCTAACTGGTCGCCCATTGTACTTTGATCCAGGATAAGATCATGAAAAATTATGCCATTGTAATTAATAGTTTTTACATACCCGTTCAGCGTGGCTGTTTTTTCTGCCGAATTGAATTGCCCTGTAAACGTGCCCTGGTCGGGTATTTTTAAATTGGGCATAAATAGCGCGATCATTGGGTCGGCATTTTTTATCTTGAAATTGAAATCAAACTGCTGTGGTTTAAACGGCGTTATATTTGTCTTTAACGATGGGATATACTTTTTTACAACACTTTTAAAATAGGAGGGTAAACTGGCTACATCGTAATTACCCTTAATGCTACCATCTGCAATTGGCGATTGTAAACTGATTAGCCGGTTGCGGCCCGTGCCGCTGGCCGCCAGCGTTACTGAATCAACTAAATAGTTATGTCTTGGGTCAACTATACGTATAGGTGTTAAGGCTACCTTGCCTGTCAGGTTATTTAGGTTGGTACCCGAAAATTGTGTATTTAAATTCGCGCTAAGCGTAATGGTATCTTTTAATAAATGAAGCGTATTTAAGCGTGCATTGGTAATATTAGCGGCAAAATTATAGGCAGGCATAACCGGATTTAAATCGGCAGTACCTTTTGCATCAAGTTTAACATTGTTATCGTTAACCGCTACGCTACCGTTAAACACCTTACGTATCACGGTGCCATTAAGGCTTACGTTTTTGTAACGATATTTTTTAAAGTCGATGTAGGCTATCCTGGCGTTTACCTTTTCTGTCAGGTTTTTCAATTCATCTCCGCTGCCTTTCACATCAGCAACCATAGTAATTCGGCCCAGGTCGGACTGGTCTATCAGCGTGCCAAGGTCAAAATCATATGTTTTAATATTGCCGCTATAGCTTGGGGTGCCTACTTTATTGATCTTCAGGTTTATATCCGATTGAAACCTGCCCAACCCCGTCTTAAAATCGCCATAGGCAATAAAATCATTTTGTACGCCTGCAAATTTCCCTTTGAAATTTACGTTCCCAAATTTTTCAATAATAGCGGGCAGTTTGCGGTTATTAGTGCCGCTAAAGCGGTTGTACAGATAATCCAGGTCTTTTTTATTAGTAGCTATCTGATCGAAGTTAAGCTCCATCAGGGTGTTGTTCCAATCAGGTAGCCCTTTTAAACTAAAATCACCTTTCAGGTAGGTGGCTTGGCCCGCGGTAACAGTAAGGTGACTTGCTTTTAAGTTATTTACATAGCCCTTCACGCGGCCATCAATCCCAAAATCAAACTTGCTTTTATCAAGTGAGGGGGTGAAATAGGCAATATCCGTCGATGATACTTTTGATGATTTAAAATCGGCATCCATTAATACCTTACTTTCAATGTCATCACCAATATCGCTAAAGTGCTTAAACCGCATCCTGAAAAAATCCTTCAAGGTTGAATGCGGCGTAACAATGAACATATTTTGCGCCAGTATCTGGTTGGTGTCAACTGTGGCATTAGCGGTAAAACTTTTGATATAAAAACCACTTTTTTCCTGTAAAGTCAGATGGCGGACATTTCCCTTAAACAGGTGGTGCACCAGGTCCATATTGCGCACATCAACGCTGAAATGATAAATATCAAGGTCGTCAAAATTAATGCGGGCGGCGGTCACATTGTGCCTGGTAAGGTTTTTAAACCTAAAATGGAAATTGTTTACTACAGATTTTTCAAACGTTAGCGTCCAGGGCTTAATTATGGTTTTAACAGTATCCGGATGTTTAAAATAGTCTATAATAAAATCCAGATTGGTGGTGGTATCATTCAGTTTTTTAAGATATACGGAACCATTATCTAACTGAATTTTACTAAAATCAAGCTTGCGGTCGCCAATGCTTGTAAATATCGAGAAGCCACTCAATTCCACCGTAAGTTTTGGAATGCTAACTAAAGTATCTTTTTGGTGGTCGAGCACGTACAGGCTATCAAGCACAACTGAAGAAAATGGTTTAAGATAAAGCCCGGCAATATGCACTTCCGTTTTCCATTCTTTAGAATAATGCTTGGCTAATTTTTGCGCGGCCCATGTTTGTACCGGCTTGTATTGGAATACCAACAATAGCACGCTAACCATTAGCAACAGCAGCAGAACGATACTAAGCGCTATTTTGAGTACTTTTTTAATAACTTTGCAAATTAGAAAATGAGTGAATTAGTGCATAAGCGCCTGAGTGAATGTTTAACAAAGTTTAACTGGTATGGTTTAAATATTCGCACCAAAATTTGTTTTTCATTCGCGCAATCACTCATTGGCTCATTCAAAATTAAACTATGCCTGTAATATTAGGAATTGAATCTTCATGCGATGAAACATCTGCCTCGGTTTGTGTTGATGGCGGGATATTAAGCAATGTAATTGCAAATCAAACCATTCACGAGGCTTATGGCGGCGTTGTGCCCGAACTGGCTTCACGCGTACATCAGCAAAATATCATTCCCGCAGTTCAGCAGGCAATAATTAACGCAAAAGTAAACAAAAATGATATTGATGCAGTAGCTTTTACACGTGGGCCGGGCCTTTTAGGTTCTTTATTGGTTGGGGTATCATTTGCTAAAGCGTTCGCGCTGGCCTTGAACAAGCCACTGATTGAGGTAAACCATATGCAAGGCCACGTTTTGGCACATTTTATTGGCGACCATAAACCTCAATTTCCATTTTTATGCCTTACGGTTTCGGGTGGTCACACACAGATCGTGCTGGTAAAAGATTATTTTGATATGGAGATCATTGGACAAACCACCGATGATGCCGCCGGCGAGGCATTGGATAAAACCAGCAAAGTGCTGGGACTACCCTATCCCGGCGGGCCATTAATAGATAAATACGCACGCCAGGGTAACCCCGATGCTTATAAATTCCCCGAACCGCAGATACCGGGTTATGATTTCAGCTTCAGCGGATTGAAAACATCCATTATGTATTTCATTCGCGATAACGTAAAGGTAAATCCCAATTTTTTGCAGGAGAACATGGCCGATATTTGCGCCTCGGTTGAAAAGCGTGTGGTGACTATATTACTAAACAAGTTAAAAAAAGCTGCTACAGCATACGGCATTAAAGATATCGCGCTGGCTGGCGGAGTATCGGCCAATACAGGCTTGCGCCAGGGTTTAAATGATTTGGCCCAGCAACAGGGCTGGAATGCATTTATCCCTAAGTTTGAGTACTGTACCGATAATGCCGCCATGATTGCCATTGCCGGTTATTACAAATATCTGCAAGGCGAATTTGTGGACCAGGATATTGCGCCGCTGGCAAGGATGCCGTTTTAGGCGCGAAGTGCCAGTCGGAAAGTCCGAAAGATAGAACTGACTTAAACAAATAGAACTTAATAACTAAAACCTTCCGGACTTTCGGTCTTTCCGGCTTCCGGACTACAAAAATATGAGTATTCCATCATTAATATTTTGGGCGGTGTTTGTACTGCCGCTGGTTGCATTCCTTGTTTGGTTAATGCGCCAGGATAAAAACAAAAAAACTGCTACCACCGGGTTAATTATATTGGCCGTATTGGTTGTAGTAGCCGTGGTGTATATGTATCTGAAAACAGGCGGACATTAAGTAGTTGCAATTATAAGCAGCAGTGGCTGGAGGGCAACGCGTTAGTGATAGCAACGGAAAGCCCGCAGCGTGCCTGGGGCTATAGCGTGGGGAAGCGAGGACTTGCAGTGAATAGCACGGGCCGCAGGCAACGCCCTGTAATCACGTCACTAATCTTAACCTCCAAAATTTAATCTCTTATTTAGAATATATCCAAATAAGATTTACCCTTGCAAACACTACTAAAAAGGTATAAATTTTTGTAGTTTCGCCGCTTAAGGATGACGTAGCCTTTACGCCTCCGAATGTTATTTCTTTTTACTAAAAATCAATAAGAAAGATGGCTTTTGATTTAGATATGATCAAAAAGGTTTACGACCGTTACAGCACCCGTATTGAGGCTGCGCGTAAGGCTACTGGTAAATCACTTACTTTAACCGAGAAAATTTTATACGCCCACCTTTCCGAAGGCGATGCTAAAACAGCTTTTGGCCGTGGTGTGGATTATGTTGACTTTGCACCCGATCGTGTGGCGATGCAGGATGCTACGGCCCAAATGGCGCTGCTGCAGTTTATGCAGGCTGGCCGCCCGCAGGTTGCTGTACCTTCAACCGTGCATTGCGATCACCTTATACAGGCTAAAATTGGCGCTGTTGAGGATTTGCACACCGCCGTTGATATTAACAAAGAGGTTTATGATTTCCTGGCCTCGGTATCAGACAAATATGGTATCGGTTTCTGGAAAGCAGGTGCAGGTATTATCCACCAGGTAGTGTTAGAGAACTATGCTTTCCCGGGTGGTATGATGATCGGTACCGACTCACATACCCCTAACGCGGGTGGTTTGGGTATGATCGCCATTGGTGTTGGCGGTGCCGATGCTTGCGATGTAATGGCCGGACTGCCATGGGAACTAAAATTCCCTAAACTGATTGGTGTAAAACTAACCGGTAAATTATCGGGCTGGACATCGGCCAAAGACGTTATTTTGAAAGTTGCCGGTATCCTTACCGTAAAAGGTGGTACAGGCGCTATTGTTGAATATTTTGGCGAAGGCGCGCAATCGCTTTCGGCTACCGGTAAAGGTACCATTTGTAATATGGGTGCCGAAATTGGCGCGACCACATCGATATTTGGCTATGATGCTAAACAAGCCGCCTACCTGCGTGGTACCAAACGCGCTGAAATAGCCGACGCTGCCGATGCGATTGCCCAGCACTTAACCGGCGATCCGGAGGTTTACGCAAATCCGGCGCAATACTTTGACCAGGTGATTGAAATTAACCTGAGCGAACTGGAGCCACATGTAAACGGTCCGTTCACCCCGGATCTGGCTTGGCCTATATCTAAATTTGCTACCGCTGTTAAAGAAAACGGCTGGCCTGCAAAATTAGAAGTAGGTTTAATCGGCTCATGTACCAACTCATCATATGAGGATATTACCCGTGCGGCATCTATCGCTACACAGGCTATCAATAAAAACCTGAAAGCTAAAGCAGAGTATACCGTAACTCCAGGTTCGGAATTAGTGCGCTATACTGTTGAACGCGATGGCTATTTAGATACTTTTGAAAAAATTGGCGGTGTAGTATTGGCCAACGCTTGCGGCCCTTGTATCGGTCAGTGGGCGCGCCATACTGATGACCCTACCCGCAAAAACTCTATCATTACCTCATTCAACCGTAACTTTGCTAAACGCCAGGATGGTAACCCTAACACGCATGCCTTCGTAGCATCGCCAGAGATTGTTACCGCTTTCGCGATAGCAGGCGATCTGACCTTTAACCCCCTTACCGATTACCTGACCAACGAAGCAGGCGAGCGTGTAAAACTGGATGAGCCACAAGGCATTGAAATGCCGGTAAAAGGTTACGCTGTTGAAGATGCAGGTTACCAGGCACCAGCGGCCGATGGCAGCGCAGTAAGCGTAATTGTCGATCCAAAATCGGCACGTTTGCAATTGCTTGATCCGTTTAAACCTTGGGAAGGTACCGATATTACAGGTCTAAAGCTGTTAATTAAGGCTAAAGGTAAATGTACTACCGACCACATATCTATGGCTGGCCCATGGTTGAAATTCCGTGGTCACCTGGACAACATCAGTAATAACATGCTGATAGGCGCCATTAACTACTTTAACAATACTGCCGATAGCGTTAAGAACGAACTGACAGGTCAATACGGCCCGGTACCGGCCACTCAGCGCGATTATAAGGCGCATGGTATTGGTACAGTAGTAGTAGGCGACGAGAACTACGGCGAAGGCTCATCACGCGAGCATGCAGCTATGGAACCACGTCACCTGGGTGTGCGTGCCATACTGGTAAAATCATTTGCCCGTATCCACGAAACCAACCTGAAAAAACAGGGTATGCTTGCCATCACCTTTGCCGACCCTGCCGACTACGAAAAGATCCAGGAGGACGATGTGATCGATATTACCGGTTTAACCACCTTCGCACCTGACAGGCAGCTTAATGTAGTATTGCACCACGCCAATGGCACAACTGAAAGCTTCCCGGTTAACCACACCTATAATGCACAACAAATAGAATGGTTTAAAGCCGGCGGCGCGCTGAATATCATTCGTGCGCAAATGGCTAAGTAATTTCGGAATTCGGATTTTCGATTTCGGATTTATAGATATAGCTTCTCCAAATTGGAGAGGCTTTTTTTGTTTATACACACCGCGGCATTGCCAAGAACGAAGCAATCTCCCGCATATATAGGCAGCTTAATAAAGGAATTGTAGCCGTCTCTATTTGTTTAGGCTGTCGCCACCAGTTTGCTTACACTGCGATAAACATATTCGTTAAAAATATGCCTGCGTGCAAACCTGCCGGGCGAATCGGCATTGATGAGTTTTACATAAACTGCTTTGGGCACGTCGAAATACTCGTAAGAATTACCATCGGTAAAATCAACCCGTAATACTTGCGATTTGTATTCAAAATCGGCAATATTAGCCAAAGTCACAGTTTCGGTATAAGCGCCAAAAGTTTGCGCTACGGTTTCAGGGGCTATGCTTACCAAAAAGTGATAAGCTTCAATAATGGTTTTGCTTTTTTCTTCGGCCTCCAGTTTAAGTTCGGCATTATCGTTAAACTTGTCGGGGTGCCAGGTTTTCATTAAGCTACGGTAAACCGTTTTCAGTTCCTGCAGTTCCGCTTCTTTGGCAACGCCTAATAATTTTCTGTAATCAACAATTTTTTTCATATCACAAATTCTCTTAGTTCTTCATCATTGATTGCAAAGCACAATTATTAAGCACTTTATTTTCAATAAAATAAGTTGGCAAAGGTACGCTTTTTACATACACTTTTTTTAAAAAATTTACTTATGTCCAATAGCCTCACCGCCGGCTATAAAACAATATCGCCTATGCAAAAAGCGTTAAAACCTGGAACCAAACAATTATTCATGACTTCTATAAAAAATATAACCATTATTTCTGCTGTTTTATTGGCCGTAACCGTCGCACCTGCTTGCAAATCGAAAAAACCGCTGGTACAAAAGCCTGCGCCTGCTGAAGAACCAGTGAAACCACAAGTAGTACCTGATTCAAAAAAAACTGAACCTGTACAGCAACAGGCCGCGGAAATGGCACCGCCACCAGCGCCAAAGCCTGATTATAACTTTAAGAATATCCAATTTGAGTTCAATTCGGCTGTATTAAAAACCAGCGCTTATCCCATTTTAGATAAAGCTGCCGCCGAACTGAAAAAAGACCCATCAGTTAAATTTATGCTTAATGGCTATGCTTCAAACGAGGGCACTGACGAACATAACCTGGCCCTTTCGCAGGAGCGCGCCAACTCGGTAAAAACATATTTAGTTAACAGCGGCGTAAGCGGCGATATTTTAATCGCCAAAGGTTACGGTGAAGCCAACCCGATATCAAAAAATATCGATGAAGCAAGTCGCGCGTTGAACCGCCGGGTGGAGATCAAAAAGCAATAGCGTAAACAACCTTCTGTATTTCCGTGTTCTTATACCGACATGAAGAAACTTATCATATTCGATTTGGATGGTACGCTGGCCGAAAGTAAATCGGCCATTGATAAAGAGATGGCTGAGATTTTAAGCAACCTGTTAAAGGTAGCCAGGGTATCAATTATTTCAGGCGGCGATTGGCCGCAGTTTGAAAAACAGGTATTAAGTTATTTACCGGCCGGTAAATCATTAAAACGCTTAGCTATTTTACCTACCTGCGGCACCAAATTTTACCAGTACAAAAAAGGCTGGAAGCAATTATATGCCGAAAACTTTACCGATGAAGAAAAAACCAGGATCATCACCAATCTTAATCAGGCAGTAGTAGCTTCGGGTTTTAAAGCTAAGAAAACCTGGGGCGAACAAATTGAAGACCGTGGTAGCCAGATCACCTTTTCAGCCCTCGGTCAGCAGGCGCCGCTTGAAGAAAAGAAAAAATGGGACCCCAATTTCACAAAGCGCAAAAAAATTAAGCTTCGGCTGGATAAATCGCTAAAAGAATTCTCCGTACAAATGGGCGGCGCTACTTCTATTGATGTTACCAAACCGGGTATTGATAAAGCCTACGGTATACGCAAGCTTAAAAAGGTGCTTGATATTAAGATATCAGAAATGATTTTTATAGGTGATGCCTTGTTTGACGGCGGTAACGATCATCCTGCCCGCACTACCGGTGTAGATTGCATACAGGTAAAAGGCCCCGAAGAAACAAAACGGGTAATTGAGGCCATCGTAGCTTGTTTGCCCGTGAAAAGAAAGTAGAGGCTTAATTATACCAGATATATCAGGAGACCGCAAACTGCCGCTCCAACCAGCGTGTTCAAAAAGTTAACCAGGTTGTTTCCAATCAGGTGTTTACGCTCAAGCGCGGCACCTAAAACAGAATCGGCCAGGTTACCTATAGTGCCGGCGATAATAACCCAGCACACAGGCCATCCCCAACCAAAGAACAAGGCGTAGATAACGGCTATAAAACCCGCCCCTAAAACGCCAGTTAGCGTACCTTCCAGACTCACTACGCCGTCTAACCCGCGCTGGTCTTTTCTGAAAGTTAAAACATTATAAAAATTTCGCCCGTAAACTGTACCCAGTTCAGATGATAAAGTATCAGCAGTAGCCGATGCCAGGCTGCCGGCTATCATTAATTGCATTAAGGTAATATATTGAGGCATGCACCAGGTTACGCCACCAAGTATAGCAGCCACACCGCCATTGGCCACAACCTGTCCGGCTGTGCGTGGGCTATTATCATTTTCGACTGTAGGTATAGTTTGTTTATCTTGACTATGCCACCCCGTAGCCCATGACCCGGCAATGAAGAAAAAAGACATCATGAGCAAGCCACTATAACCCGCACCTTTATAAATTAACAAACCAACCAGGCCGCCTGTAATAGCACCGGCTAATGTTAATTTACGGGTGGTATAGCTTATAATAACCCCACTTAGCAGGAATAAATAAATGAACAGGTCACTATAAAAAGGCATGCCTAAAGATGGAGATAATTCCTTTATATCCCAATCCGGTAAATTCTACCCTGTGCCATATCGGTTATGGCGTATAAAGCGCCATCTGGCCCTTGCACTACTTTGCGGAAACGCTGGCCCTGATCTGCCAGCAGGCGTTCTTCGCCAATAACTTTGTTATCTTTAATTACCAGCCGGACAATATGCATGCCTTTTAGTGCGGCTACAAACAGGTTATTGCGCCATTCGGGGATAAGGCTGCCGGTATAAAAAGTTATTCCGCTTGGCGCGATGGCGGGGTCCCAGTAATAAACAGGTTGCTCCATTCCGGCTTGCTGGGTACCGTTGCCCACTTTGGCCCCGCTGTATTCCAGTCCGTAAGCAATGGTTGGCCAGCCATAATTTCCCCCGGCTTTTATAAGGTTAATCTCATCACCTGCCTGGGGGCCATGTTCACTCTCCCATAAATCGCCAGTCACTGGATTCCAGGCCAGGCCTTGCGGATTGCGATGCCCCAGCGACCATATCTCCGGTTTGGCGCCAGCTGTGCCGGCAAAGGGGTTACCGGCAGCGGCCGTACCATCTTTATTAATGCGTATAATTTTACCTATGGTAGCACCCAGCGATTGCGCCTGCACGCGAATATCATCGGCAGAATGTTCACCAAAACTCACATATAACCGCCCCTGACTATCAAACAATAAATTAGACCCTTTATGGTTAGTGGTGCCATTATAAGCAGGTGTGGCCCGATAGATCACTTGCACGTTTTCAAAAGCCGTTTCATCGGCCGATAATTTGCCTTTAGCCACGCTCATAGTAACACCGCCTGTCACCGTTTCGGTAAATGTCCAGAACACCATCCGGCTGGTAGCAAAGTCAGGATCTAACGCTATACTTAACAAACCGCTTTCGCCGGCATAACTTACCAGTGGCACCCCGGTTATTGGATTTCCAATTGCTCCGCTGGTAGTTACAATACGTATGCGACCTGGTTTCTCGGTTACCAGCATGCGCCCATCAGGCAAAAATGCCAATCCCCAGGGATACGACAGGCTACTGGTGATAATGCTCACTTTAATTGCAGTGGTTGTTTTAACACTGCCTACACGGGTTTGTCCGTCAAATGCAGGGGCCTGGTTGGGTGCTACTTTAGCGGCAGTTTCAACGGGCGCGCCAGTACCAGCTGTGCCGCCGTTATTGGCAGGTTGTGTGATATCACCATCGTTTACTTTATTATGATTACATGCCGCAAGCAAAATAACTGATAATGCTATACAAGCAATTATGGAACGGTTGTGAATAAAAGTCTTCATGGCGGCATGTATAATAAGCGGGTTACTATTACTAATATCTTAATAACAAAGTAATTACCAATTTGTGGTGATAACCCTTTATTTTTTATAGCCCATCTTACGGATACTTTAAAACCTATTTTTTATCGTAGTGTTATACCTTCTAATTTTGAAGTATATAAGCAGTATCCGTATGAAAATATATTTGTCAGTATTAGTTTTGATTTCAGTTAACCTGGTGAATGCTCAAACCCGCAAAAGTATACAACCACAAATCTTTCAGGAGGGCATCATCAGCAAAGGCGATTACGAATCGCACGGGGCTTTTTCGCCAAGTTGCGATACGTTGTATTTTATCAAAACCAGTAACGATCTGAAAGTTTCGGCTATATGTGTATCCTATTTCCGCAACCATAAATGGACTGAACCGGAAGTGGCTTACTTTTCAGGGAAATATATGGACGCCGACCCATTTGTAACAAATGATGGGCAGGCTATCTATTTTATGTCAAACCGCCCTGTTAAGGGTAACGGGTCGCCAAAAAACGATACCGATATATGGAAAGTTGTATTAACTGCAAATGGTTGGAGCCAGCCTATACATTTAGATGCGCCGGTGAATAGCGATGCCGACGAATATTACCCTACCCTGGCCGATAACGGCACCATTTATTTTGGATCGCCGCGCAAGGGCGGTAAGGGTGGCAGCGATATTTACCGTTGCCGCTTAGTGAACGGAAAATACCAAAAAGCAGAAAATTTAGGGGCTGCTATTAATGGCCCAGGTAATGAATATGAGTGCTACATAGCGCCCGATGAAAGTTTCCTTATTTATAATTCAACACCAAAAGATCTGTCAGGACTTGATTTTTATATGAGCTATAACCGCAACGGTATATGGACCAAAGCCAAACGATTGCCCGAACCCTTAAATTCCGACGGGATAGAATGGGCGCCTAAAGTTACCCCGGATAAAAGGATATTTTATTTTGGCAGCACGCGTAGTAAATGGATAGCTCCTCCCTCGAGGCCAGAAAACATTAAGCAGTTTAACAAACACCTGCAAAGCGCGGGCAATGGGCTTGGCGATATTTATACAGTTGATTTTAATACTATCAGCAACAGGAATTGAGCTGTTTATGATTTTGCCGCAAAGAATAATGCCTTCAGTTCGGTAGCATCGTCCGGGTTCATTTTGCCGCTTAATATTAACCTTAACTGGCGACGGCGAAGTGCGCCATCGAATAAATTGAGTTCTTCTTCCGTCTCTGGCTTTAATTCCGGCACGGGTACAGTTTTACCGTTCGCATCAAGCGCTACAAAGGTATAATAGGCTTCATTACTTTTTACTTTTGTACCGGATGGTATATTTTGCGCCCATACATCTAAACGTACTTCTACCGAAGTATTAAATGAGCGGGTTACTTTAGCTTCTATACTCACCACATCGCCCAATTTTATGGGATGTTTGAACGATACGTTATCAACAGATGCGGTAACTACCGTGCGGTTGCAATGCTTTTGACCTGAAATAGCCGCGGCAATATCCATCCAATGCAGTAAACGCCCACCCATCAGGTTGTTCAGCGTATTGGTATCGTTAGGTAATACCAATTCGTTCATTATCGTGTAAGATTCCTTTGGCGATTTGGCGTTCATGTTGTGATGCATGCAGCAAAGATAACTTTTTGATTTCGGATGCCGGAATTTCGATCCCGGATTTATAGCGCTATGCCTGCAAACTCATTGCAAAAAACTACTTTTGCACCATGCTTACCTTGCGCCAACTTTTTTTAGCCAATAATGCCCAAACCACCAATTTCCCATTACTGCTAGAATTTGAGCGGGCTGAAGGCGTATATCTGTACGATAAGGACAATAAACCTTATATCGACCTGATAGCAGGCATTGGGGTAAGTAATACCGGGCACGGGCACCCCTATGTTATTGAAGCTATTAAAACACAGCTTGATAAATACCTGCACCTAATGGTTTATGGCGAATATGTGCAATCGCCGCAGGTAAAGCTGGCCGAAAAACTGGTGTCGCTTCTGCCTGATACTTTGCAATCCATTTACTTTGTCAACTCGGGTGCCGAGGCTGTTGAAGGGGCAATGAAACTGGCCAAACGCTATACCGACAGGCGGGAAGTATTAGCCTGTTATGACTCATACCATGGCAGCACCCAGGGTGCCCTAAGCATTATGGGTAACGAGGAATATAAGCAAGCTTACCGCCCTTTGTTACCCGGTACCGGCTTCATTCGTTTTAACAATGTAGATGACCTGAAATTAATAACTACACAAACCGCCTGCGTAGTTATTGAAACCGTACAGGGTGAAGCCGGCATCCGCGTACCGGATATTACCTATATGCAGGCCCTTAATGCCCGCTGCCAACAAACCGGGACCCTTTTAGTGCTCGACGAGATACAAGCCGCTATGGGCCGCACAGGTAAGTTATTTGCCTTTGAACATTATGGCATAGTGCCCGATATTTTGGTATTAGCTAAAGCATTAGGCGGCGGTATGCCATTGGGCGCCTTCATCGCATCCAACCAGATAATGGATGCCCTGAAGGAAAACCCGATGCTGGGGCATATCACCACTTTTGGCGGTCACCCGGTATGCTGCGCAGCCGGACTGGCAGCCTTGGAGGTTATCCTGAACGAACAACTGATTGCTACGGTAGGCGAAAAAGAAGCGCTGTTCCGCGAGTTACTGATACACCCGGCTATAAAGCAAGTACGCGGCAAAGGCCTGATGCTGGCGGCCGAATTTGAAAGCTTCGACTTGAATAAAAAGATCATAGACCGCTGTATATCCAACGGCGTGATTACCGATTGGTTTTTACATTGCAGCAACTCCATGCGCATTGCGCCACCGCTGGTAATAACTGCTGAACAAATTGAACAAGCTTGCAGTGTTATTATAGAAGCGGTAGAATATTTCGCCTGATCATTCAACCCTTGTCTGCTCCCTGGGAGCTATGTAAGCACGGCTAATATTGTACAATCTTAGCATCTACTGCTACCTGATCTTATAATCGCCCGAACTCCGGGTTGCACCGCATTCCAAAAATCAAATGGGACGGCAAATAGCCGCGGAATTACCCCCAATATTTACGCAGTATTAACCCGGCATGTTTTGCAAACATTGGTCTTTTCCTGTTGAATTTTGGCAATTAAGCATCTTTTTAACGCGCTGCCATCTTTCAAAGAACTTATTACAATATGCCAAATTCAAACGCGGATAAAAAGCGAATTTTTTGAATAATTTGGAATAAATTAACGGCCCTTTCGAATAATTATAAATAATAATAAATAATTTTAGATAATTAGGCGATGTACAGATGCTACAATAAGGAGCCAGTTTTCACAATGGCTTTGCGCGTTTTCGTGGTTAAACCCACTTAGCCCCATTCATTTTTTCATCCGCTTTTCATCTTGGTACGGTTTGTGCAAAATATACCGTGGCTTACTACCACAAGGGCTTTCATACTGGAAAAACCTGCGCTGAATGTATATTGATGCCCTTTTTTTAAGCCACTCGTGTCAGAAAAATTAGAAAATACAACAATCTGAACTATACATATACTTATGAAAATCGCATATATATCCACTTACCCGCCGCGTGAATGCGGGATCGCTACGTTTAACCAAAACTTAATGACTGCCATTAACAGTAATTTTCCTAAACGGCAGGAGCCGTCGCAGGGTGGTTTTGTTGTTGCGGTGAACGACGCCGATACCATACAGGAATATGAATACCCCAAGGAAGTTAGTTATGTAATACGCCAAAACCATCAGAAAGATTATATCCGTGCTGCTAATTACGTTAACACCAGTGATGCTGATGTTTGCATCCTGGAGCACGAGTTCGGCATTTACGGCGGCGAAAGCGGTATATATATTTTGCCCTTATTAAAGCGTTTGGAAAAACCGCTGATATCTATACTTCATACCGTGCTGCGCGAGCCGAGCTATGTACAAAAAGTGATCATCCGTGAAATTGCCGAACAGTCGTCAAAAATTATTGTAATGAGCAAACGGGCGGTTGAATTTCTGACAACTATTTATGAAATACCTTTAGACCGGATACAAATTATAGAACATGGTGTGCCCGATCTGGAAGCCATTGCAGATAACCCGGTAAAAAACCTGGCCGCTTTTAAAAATCACCGGGTGCTGCTGACATTTGGTTTACTGAGCCGTAATAAAGGCTTGGAAACTGTAATAAAGGCATTACCCGCCATTGTAGCCAAACACCCCGATGTGATGTATGTGATATTGGGCAATACCCATCCCGGCGTATTAAAACACTCGGGCGAGGAATACCGCGATCATTTAAAAAGCCTGGCAGCACAACTTGGGGTATCGCAACACCTGGCCTTCATTAATAAGTTTGTGAGCGATGCCGAGCTGATCAATTATCTTACAGCTGCCGAAGTATATGTTACCCCCTATCTGAACGAAGCGCAGATCACCAGCGGGACATTATCATACGCCATTGGCGCAGGCGCAGCGGTGGTTTCTACCCCCTACTGGCACGCTACCGAATTGCTGGCCCATAACCGTGGCCGGTTGTTCGATTTTAAGGACCACGAACAATTAGCTATAACCATTAACGACCTTTTGGGAAATAAAGCTGTATTACGCCAGCTTAAAGAAAACGCCTACGAATATGGCCTGCACCTGCGTTACCCAAAAATTGGTGCTGAGTTTATAAGGGTAGCTCAGGAATCGTGCCGTACGCACGATTTTAGCGCCAAGGTATTGAAGAACAGCATTGTTGACCCAGAGATACTGCCCAAGTTTAGCCTGGCGCATGTAACCCGTTTAACTGATGATACCGGGATTGTACAGCATGCCAAGTTTGGTATCCCCAATTTAAAAGAGGGCTATTGTTTAGATGATAATGCCCGTGCGCTGATTATGGCGCTAATGGCTTACCAGCGTAATAAAAGCGCCGAGGCTTTACGCCTGCTGCCTATTTATCTCAGCTATATTCACTATATGCAAACCGACGACGGCAACTTCAGGAACTTCCTGAGTTTTAGCCGCCAGTATTTAGATGACGTAGGGTCTGAAGATTCATTTGGCCGCACCATATGGGCCCTGGGATATTTGATAGGCTGCGCACCTAATAATTCGTACCAGGAGTTCGCTATCGAGATCTTCCGCCGGTCTATCCAGCATTTTGAAAGCCTTAAATTTATCAGGGGGCAGGCAAACACTATTATAGGCATTTGCCACTATCTGAAAGTTTTCCCTACCGATGAGGGCATGGTTCGGATATTAATTAACCTGACCAGGCCGCTAATTGAAGCCTATGAAAGAACCAGCACCCCCGATTGGCAGTGGTTTGAAGAGGGCATGACCTATGATAACGCCATCCTGCCGCTGGCCCTTTTGCACTCGTGCGAAATAACCGGTGATGAAAAAGTAAAGAAAATAGCTCTTACCACTATGGGCTTCCTGGATAAGCTAACCTTATCCAATGGGTATTTAAGTCCTGTTGGTAACGATGGCTGGTATTATCGCGGCGGCAACTTCCCTATTTTCGATCAGCAGGCTATTGAAACCATGGCCATGGTATTAATGCATTTTGAAGCTTACCAAACCTTCCGCGAGCCGGAATATATTGAAAAAATGTTCCTGAGCTATCGCTGGTTCCTGGGCGAAAATACCTTGCGCGCGCCGTTGTATGACCATGAAACAAAAGGCTGCTGCGATGGCTTATTGCCAACCGGTATTAACCGTAATCAGGGCGCCGAAAGCACGCTGGCCTACCTGATATCGCACCTTACGGTACTACGTGCCTTTGAATTAGAGTACGAATACAATAAAGTTGGCGCAAGTATGGAGATCTGTTAACGCACCTCAACATGTAATAAACACAACGTCATTGCGAGGTACGAAGCAATCTCTATATTCACAGGTGGATTTATACTAACTCCTGTATAGCTTATAGATTGTTTCGTTCCTCGCAATGACGCATTAATATAAATAATGAAAATAGCCATATTATCGCCTGTTGCCTGGCGCACACCGCCCAGGCATTACGGCCCATGGGAACAAATTGCCAGCACTATAGCCGAAGGTATTATAAAAAAAGGGGCAGATGTAACCCTGTTTGCTACAGGCGATTCTATTACCGCTGGCAAGTTAAAATCAATTTGCGCTACGGGTTATGAAGAAGACCGCACCCAGGATGTCAAGGTGCTGGAATGCCTGCACATCAGTAACCTGATGGAGCAGGCCGGTGAGTTTGACCTGATCCATAATAACTTTGACTTTTTGCCGCTCACCTATTCCAGACTTATTCATACATCGATGATCACTACTATACATGGGTTCTCATCGCCAAAGATCATCCCGGTTTATAAAAAATACAACGATACATCGCATTATGTATCCATCAGCAATGCCGACCGCAGCCCTGATTTGAAATACCTGGCTACGGTGTACAATGGCATGGACCCAAACAATTTTGATTTTGTGGACAGACCGGATGATTACCTGCTATACTTTGGCCGTATCCATCATGATAAAGGCACCTACGAGGCCATCCAGATTGCCAAACAAAGTAAGCGCAAACTGCTGATAGCCGGCATTATACAGGATGAGGGTTATTACGAAAGCAAGGTGGAACCCGAACTTAACGATCAGATACAATACGTAGGGCATGCCGGGCCTGATAAACGCAGGGAACTATTAGGCAACGCGCTGGCTTTACTCCACCCCATTAATTTTAACGAACCTTTTGGCATGAGTGTGGCCGAAAGCATGTTATGCGGCACGCCGGTTATTGCCTTCAGCAAAGGTTCAATGCCCGAACTGATCGAACATGAAAAGACAGGTTTTTTAGTAAATAATGTGGATGAGGCGGTAAACGCTGTACATCAGGTGAGCGCAATAAACCGTGCCTACTGCCGCGATTGGGCGGTGAGTAAATTCAGCAGCGATAAAATGGTGGATGATTATTGGGAGTTGTATCAGCGAATTGTTTAAACTAGCTTGTCTTTATCCAATTTGCCTGTTCGCATGTACACCAGCGAGCCAATTAACGGGATAAATAAAAGCACAACTATCCAAAATGCCTTGCTCATAGTATCTTTAAATTTCGAGCGAAAAACATCAATCAAAAAATACAGGGAGAACAGATGTGCAAATATCATCAAATAGAATACAGGGACGCTAACAGCAGGATGAGGCAAAAAGTCCATTGTGTTTTGGTTTACATAAATGTATGCAATTAATTTTTAAGCAAAAACACCATTGGTTCATCTAATCTTTTACGCCAGGAGTTTTCTGAATGGTCGGCGCCAGGGAATTCTTTGCTTAACCAATTATTTGCAGAGAAACCTTTTTTCTTCATAATTTCATCCACTTGTTGCTGATAGGGTTGGTACATTGCGTCCAGCGTTGCATCGCCGTGATCGAAATAAATTTTATGGTTTTTTGGCGATGGTAAATACTTACGCAAATAAGCCATAAAAGCAGCCGGTACAGGGTTGTTATTTACCGTAAACAAGCCGGGCCAGTGGGTGGAAAGGCAGGCCGCGCCGCCAAACACTTTGGGGTATTCGCAAATAGCATAAAGCGATATCAGCCCGCCCATGCTGCTGCCCATTACGTAGGTGTTGGTCGCATCCGTAAAAGTTGCATAATGGCTATCGATATACGGCTTCAACTCGTGCACCATAAACTTCAGGTAATTTTCGGATTGTATCTTTTCGGCAAATAGTTTACCGTTTCCCGCCGGTATACTGTACAATGAATCCTGCTGACGGGCAGTCAGCATTTCAAAAGGCTTTTGCGGAAAATATTCGCTGTGGCGGTTAGCGTTGCCATTCCAAATGCCTACCACAATGCAATCTTTTATTTTGCCATCTGCAATTAACCTGCCCATAGTTTCATCTACACCCCACTCCTGCTTGTTCCACATAATACCGGCATCAAACAGCGCCATGCCATCCTGCATATAAACTACCGCATAATTTTTTAATGGCGAATAACCATCTGGCAGCCAAACGTCCACATTACGGGCGGGTACGTACTTAGATGGAAAGTTTGCGATATGCTGAATAGCGCCGCTGCTAACTTTAGGCGTTTGGGCAAAAGCGTCGACTGCAAACAGCATCAGGAAAAGGGTTACTTTAAGCGGCATGGTAATATTGGTTTACTAAGATAATCCATCTGTATTAATTTTCATATTGTCCCCACTTTTAAGCATTTTTACCAACTGTAAAATCAACCGTCAACATGAACCATTGGTTAGTCAAGTCAGAACCTGTAAAATATAGCTGGGAGAAATTTTTAAGCGAGGGCCGAACCTTTTGGGATGGCGTGCGCAATTACCAGGCCCGCAACAACCTGCGCGAAATGAAGGAAGGCGACCTGGTACTGTATTACCACAGTAACGAAGGCAAAGCCGTTGTGGGCATAGCCAAAGTTGTAAAAGCGGCCTACCAGGACCCTACCACCAGCGACCCGAACTGGCTAGTGGTTGACCTAGCGCCGGTAGAGTCTTTGAAAAATCCGGTTACCCTCGAACAAATAAAAGCAGACCCACAACTGAAAGACATTGGCCTGGTGCGCCAGGGCCGCCTATCGGTAATGGCTTTAAAAGCCGCCGAATTTGACAGGATATTAGAATTAGGGAGCTGAATAAGGTAACTAAGCGCCGCTCGCGGGTGTATATTCACGATAGTAAAGTATGCTAAACAAAAAAGCGATGGGTTTATAGCCCATCGCTTTTTTGCATTACTATCTTCGGGACTTTCGGTCTTTCCGACTTCCCAACTAAAATTAATTCATCCTTGTAATCTTCACTTCCTCCGGATTGGCCAGCATTAACGGTACTTTTTCTACCGTCACAAAACTCAGGTCGAGCCCAAAACCGCGTTCTTCCGATAAACTCAGGTGTTTCAATTGCTTGTAGATATTCATCACCAGGTTCTCGTAAAAAGATAACCCGTGCGAACGCGACAATACTTTTTCTATCACCACAAAACGGAAGTCGCCCACAATTTTGTGCTTGTTTAGTGATTTATATTTACTCATAATCTCTACCTCACCCTTCTTCACCAGATCCTCTACCACTTTGCGGAACAGCAGGTTAATCTGTTGCTCAACCCTAAAGCCAAGTTTAAAATCTATACGGATCACCTTGTTCGGCACCAGGAAGTCTACTGTGTATTCGCGGGTGTATGGTTCGTCCATTACATCCACGTGCACCAGCCAGTACACATCGGCACGCTTAGGTTGCTTTTGCAGGATAGAGTAAATGATCTTCGACTCTACCTCCGAATCGAAATTAGCACTGGTAAGGTATATCAGCTGCGATGCGTATTTAGGCACAGTTTCATCGTCGCTTAACTCCTGCAAAATGTTGTAATAATCTTCAATCTCAACAAACTTCACATACCGGTTCCTTATTTTACGGGCAGTGTGCCAGGTCCACATTACGCAGAACAGGAACAGGCCAATAGTCAGCGTAAACCAGCCTCCATGGATAAATTTAACCAGGTTACCGGCAAGGAAAGTGCCCTCTATTAGCAGGTAAACCAATAAAAATGTATTGATAATATACGATGGCACCTTGCGCCGTTTCAGGAACCGGGATACCAGGATAGTGGTCATTAACATAGCCACGGTAATACTTAAACCGTAAGCCGCCTCCATCCTTTCCGAGCGTTGGAACAACGCCACCACTATTAAACAGCCCGCGCAAAGTATCCAGTTAATGCTGGGTACGTATAGTTGGCCTTTTTGCTCGCTTGGATAGTTAATGCGCACTTTTGGCCAAAGGTTCAATCGCACCGCTTCAGATATCAGCGTGAACGAGCCTGAGATTAAAGCCTGGCTGGCAATAACCGCCGCCGCTGTAGCGATGGCGACACCACCATAATAAAACTGGGTTGGCACGATCTGGAAGAACGGGTTGTAAAGGTTCAGATCCATTTTTTGGCCGTTATGCTGTAACAGCCAAACTGCCTGGCCCAGGTAGTTCAACACTAAGCAGGTTTTTACATAGATCCAGCTAATGCGAATGTTTTTACGGCCACAATGGCCCAGGTCTGAATACAAAGCCTCGGCCCCGGTAGTACACAAGAAAACCGCACCCAGTATAATAAACGCCTGGTGACTGGAGCTGCTTGTTAAAAGCTGATAAGCGTAATACGGATTTAAGGCTTTAAAAATCGATGGCATATGGCAGATATAGCTTACACCCAATACGCCCATCATAGTAAACCACAGGAACATAATTGGCCCAAATGCCTTACCCACCAGCGATGTGCCAAACTGCTGAATAATAAACAATACGGTAATTATAGCCGCCACTATCCAAACCGTGGGGATATTTGGATATAAAGGCTCCAAACCCTCAATAGCTGATGAAATGGTAATGGGCGGGGTAATAATGCCGTCGGCCAGTAAAGCGCAACCGCCTAATACGGCCGGCACTATCAGCCATTTAGCTTTACGGCGCACCAGCGAGAATAACGAGAAAATGCCCCCTTCACCTTTGTTATCGGCTTTTAAAGTAATAATTACATACTTCAGGGTGGTTTGCATGGTCAGCGTCCAAAAAACAAGCGAAACACCGCCAAGCACCAATACCTCGTTAATTGTATGCGGACCTACAATAGCTTTAAATACATATAGAGGGGATGTACCGATATCACCGTAGATGATACCTAAACTGATCAGAAGACCGGCAACGGTTAGCTTCTGTAAATCTTTATGTTGTGACACTTTCTTAAATTATAGCGATGCAAAAGTATTAAAAATGTTAATTGTATAACCTATTTAATTATCTATCGTATAAATAATTGTTAAAATCACACTAAGCATATAACCAATTTTGTTAAAAATTGTTAAAATAACATATAAAGTAGCTACCGGTATTAACATATGCGGTGGTTTATTTATATTTTTGCATTAATAAACCAGATATGAACAAAAACTATACTAAAATTTATTCGCGTATATTATTGCTTGCAGTAGCTATGCTTATGAGTTTTACTATGGTTGCTACTCCTAAACAAAAAAGCGACACCACCTTATTACGCCTGACCAGGTTAAGTAAAAAGGACAAGAACGTGCTAAAAACTTACCACGTTAATTTTCCGGCTATAAAACCTATACCGGTACCAGCAAATAAAACCACCAGTACCACGGCTTATGCCGAAGATAAACTGCTAACTAACGTGCAGGTTTATCCTAACCCGGTTATCGATCAGATTAACCTAAAGTACTCTATTTCAAAGGCATCTAACGTTAACATTAAAATTATGGATGTGCTGGGTAACGAGGTGATCAACCTTTTCTCGCAGCATGTAGAACCCGGCGAGTTTAAAGCTGTATACACCCTGAAAGGTAAATTAAACAGCGGCTTTTATTTTGTGCGCGTTGTTGTAGGCACCGAATCGGTGATCAAACGGATCTCTATACTTTAAGTAAAACGCTTTCTTTCCCGGCTATTTCCTAAATTCACGCGATTATCCATTTCACAAATGAAGGTATTAGTGATCGGCCCGTCGGCTTCCGGCAAATCGTATGTTTCACGCAAGTTAAAAGCAGCAGGAATAAACGCGTTTGATGCCGAAGAAATTGAAGGCTTAGAGAATTGGTATGATCGCGATGGCAAAAAGGTACCGGCACCTGAAACCGCCGATGAAGCCTTGAACGGCGGCTACGCCTTCCTGTGGAGCAGGAAAACACTATCTAACTTCCTCGCCCGGTTTAACGATGTTTTTGTTTTTGGCGGCTCGGGCAATGTGATAAGAATGTTCGATCTTTTCGACCGGGTTTATTGCTTACAAATCAGTCCTGAACTACAGCGCGAACGTCTGCGTAACGGCACGCGCCCTACCCCGCAAATGGATGAGAACAGCGACGGCCTGGTAATCTGGGGGATTGGTTTGAAAATATGGCGCGCGAACAGAACATTCCTTTAATAGACGCAAACCAAACGCCCGAGGCTATTTACCCGCTTATCAGTCAATAAACATCATTCATGGATACATTGGAGATTGCTTCGTTTCTCGCAATCATGTTTCTTATGATCAGCCCCTTTCACCTTTCCCCCTAATATCTTAGCTTTGGCACCTTACCAATACCCACGCTATGAAGATCATTGCCATTGGCCGCAACTACGCCGAGCATGCTAAAGAATTGAATAACCCTGTACCTACCATTCCGGTGATTTTTATGAAGCCGGATACTGCCTTGTTAAAAGACAACAAGCCGTTTTACCACCCTGATTTTTCGCAGGATGTGCATCATGAGATCGAGCTGGTGTTAAAAGTGTGCAAGGAAGGCAAGCATGTGGATGAAAAATTTGCCGCCAATTATTATGATGAGATAGGTTTGGGTATCGATTTCACCGCGCGCGATATCCAAAGCCGCCATAAAGAAAAAGGCCTGCCCTGGGAACTGGCCAAAGGCTTCGACGGATCGGCCCCTATCAGCAACTTTGTACCAAAAGCCGAACTTGGCGACTTGTATAACTTAAACCTGCGACTGGACGTGAATGGCCAAACCCGTCAGGATGGTACTACCAAAGATTTGCTTTTTAGTTTCGAAAGCATTATCGCTTTCGTATCAAAATACATTACCCTTAAAAAAGGCGACCTGATTTTTACCGGCACGCCCCCCGGTGTAAGTAAAGTTGCTATAGGCGACTATTTGGAGGGATATTTGCAGGGTAAGAAAATGCTGGACTTTTACGTGAAGTAAAACCAGGATTTTATACATCTACCATACGATAATGATTAAAATGTACTGTTTGCCTATATTTCTGTGGGCTATTTTTTCCATTGCTTCTGCCCAGGATTTTAAACAATCTAAAGAATACCCGAAAGATGTTTTCCGCTACCCGCTGGATTTGCCGCCCGCTACGGCAGGTACTTTTGGCGAGTTAAGGCCCAACCACTTCCATGCGGGTTTGGATTTTAAAACCCAGCAGCATATTGGCTTCCCTGTGCATGCGGCCGATAAAGGCTATGTTTCGCGCTTAAAAGTGCAATATGGTGGTTTTGGCAACGCGGTTTACATTGCGCACCCCGGTGGTTTTACTTCAGTTTATGGTCATTTAGATCATTTCATCCCCCAACTGGCAGCTTTAATAAAACAGGCGCAGGAGCAGCAGCAAAAATGGGATGTAGACCTGACCTTGAACCCTTTCCAGTTCCCGGTTTACAAAGGACAAGTGGTAGCCGCATCGGGTAATACCGGCGCATCGGGCGGGCCGCATGTGCACTTTGAGATACGCGACACCGAAACCCAGGAAACCATTAACGCGCAGTTATTTGGTCTAACCGTTCCCGATAAAATACCGCCAAGCCTTTACAGCGTAAGCGTGTACCATTTAAACGGCCGCCCATTTGATGAAAATATCTTCAGGCAAACCTATCCCGTTCGGGGCGCTGCGGGCAATTACCATTTAGCAAAACCCCAAACGCTTGAATTAAGCGGTGAAATTGGCTTCGGTATAACAGCTAATGACATGAACAGTACATCGGCTAATAAAAATGGTGTCTATTCCATCGAGCTGAAGGTGGATGATAAAACCGTCTTTACTTACGCCGCCGAGCGTTTTGCGTTCGACCAAACACACGCCATAAACGCTTTTATAGATTATCCTTATATCCAAAAAACCGGCGGATTTATCCAAAAATGTTTTATACTGCCCGGCGCTAAAATTACGCTGTACCCGCAATCGGTAAACCGTGGCGTGGTTACCTTTAATGATAATGAAATGCATGATGTGGAGTATGTAGTAAAAGACATTGCGGGTAATACATCAACCGTTAAACTAAAAGTAAAATCAAGCATCCCGAAAGAAAGTCACCCGGTATTTCATCCGCAAGGGACTTTATTGCATTACGACAAACACAGCGAATTTACCACCGATAAAGTGAGGTTGGTATCCGACCCCGGTAATTTATATGATGACCTTGACCTGCAATACAGCATCCTGCCCAAACGCCCGGGCAGTTATTCGGCGCTGCATCGCATCCATAATAAATACACCCCTATTCACGATAGTTTAACACTGTATATTAAATCCGATGCCGACCTGGGTAAATACACCAATAAAGCTGTGCTGGTAAGCAGCATTAACGGCGCTGTAGAAAGCGTTTATGAGAACGGCTTTATAAAAGGCATTATCCATGGTTTTGGCGATTATGACATCCGTATAGATAGTATCCCGCCGGTGATATCGCCGGTAAATATTCGCAATGGCAGTAACCTGGCAGCAACACGCAAAGTTATTTTCAGGGTTAACGATAGCCTTTCGGGCGTTAAAAATGTAATGGGTAAAATAGATGGTAAATGGGTGGTGGTTGAACATGATTATAAAAGCAAAATGTTTATTTATACATTTGGCCCCGAGATAAGTAGCGGCAAGCATACTTTTGAATTAACCGCTACCGATTTTAAAAACAACGTTTCACAGTTTACCGCAGATTTTTACAGATAATGGCTACATTAACAGCAGGCGACAAAGCCCCCGGCTTTACCGCTAAAGACCAAAACGGCAAAGAGGTATCGCTAAGCGACTTTAAAGGCAAAACCACCATCTTATATTTTTATCCAAAAGATGATACACCCGGCTGCACCGCCGAAGCCTGCGATTTCAGGGATAATTACCAATCGTTATTGGCTAAAGGATACGAAGTGATTGGCGTGAGCACCGACGACGAAAAATCGCACAAAAAATTTGAAACCAAATACAGCTTGCCTTTTACCCTTATTGCCGACGACAGCAAAGAAATTAACGAAGCCTACGGCGTTTGGGTAGAGAAAAATATGTACGGCAAAAAATATATGGGCACCGCCCGCACTACTTTTATTATTAATGGCGATGGCATTATTACCCACATTATTGAAAAAGTAGATACCCAGAATGCATCGCAGCAGGTGCTTGACCTTTTATAGTTGTCATATTGACATTTATTCATACATTAGCAACTCAAAACAATTACAATACCCATAATGAACAAAAACGTTGACGAATTAAAACAAGTAGCATCGCAGGTAAGGCGCGATATTGTACGCATGGTACATGGTTGCCAATCGGGCCACCCCGGTGGTTCTTTAGGCTGTACCGATTTTTTGGTAGCCTTATATTTTAACGCCATGAAACATGACCCTGCCTTTAATATGGATGGCATTGGCGAAGACCTGTTCTTCCTTTCAAACGGCCATATTTCACCGGTATTTTACAGCGTACTGGCACATGCAGGTTATTTTGATAAAGCCGAACTGGCTACCTTCCGTAAACTAAATTCGCGGTTGCAGGGCCACCCTACCACGCACGAACATTTGCCGGGTGTACGTATCGCTTCAGGTTCGTTAGGTCAGGGTTTATCGGTAGCTATTGGCGCGGCCTTAGCTAAAAAATTAAACGGTGACGAGCGCCTGGTTTACACCCTGCACGGCGATGGTGAATTACAGGAAGGTCAGATTTGGGAAGCTGCTATGTTTGCCCCTCACCATAAAGTTGATAACCTGATTGCTACGGTTGACGTGAACGGGCAGCAAATTGACGGCCCTACCGAAAAGATTATGAGCCTGCTTGACCTGGCTGCGAAATGGAGTGCCTTTGGCTGGGACGTAATGACGATGAATGGTAATGATATGGCCGATGTTGTCCAAACTTTAGCCGAGGCCAAAAGCCGAACAGGTATGGGCAAACCTATTGTAATACTAATGGCAACAGGCATGGGCTACGGCGTTGATTTTATGATGGGCAGCCACAAATGGCACGGCGTTGCACCAAACGACGAGCAATTAGCCGCAGCATTAGCACAACTGGAAGAAAGCTTAGGGGATTATTAAGCCCCCCAGCCCCCTAAAGGGGGAGTTAGAATTTTTATATCACAATTAAAATATTCCCAATAAACCCCTCTCCTAAAGGAGAGGGGTTGGGGTGAGGCTCACAATGAAGAAGTACACTTACACAGATAAAAAAGATACACGCTCGGGCTTTGGCGCGGGTTTACTGGAGGCCGGCAAACGCAACGATAAAGTTGTTGCCCTTTGCGCCGATTTGATCGGTTCATTAAAAATGGCCGATTTTATTAAAGAATTTCCTGAACGTTTTTTTCAAACCGGTATTGCCGAAGCTAATATGATGGGTATTGCCGCTGGCTTAACCATTGGTGGTAAAATACCTTTTACGGGTACATTTGCCAATTTTTCTACCGGCAGGGTATACGATCAGATCCGCCAGTCGATAGCCTATTCGGATAAAAATGTAAAAATTTGCGCATCGCACGCGGGCTTAACCCTGGGCGAGGACGGCGCTACCCACCAGATACTGGAAGATATTGGCCTGATGAAAATGCTGCCGGGCATGACCGTTATTAATCCGTGTGATTATAACCAAACCAAAGCGGCCACCATTGCCATAGCTGAATACGAAGGCCCTGTTTACCTGCGATTTGGCAGGCCGGTAGTTCCAATTTTTACCGATGCCGATCAGAAATTTGAGATAGGCAAAGCCTGGATGGTGAACGAAGGTGCTGATGTTTCCATCTTTGCTACCGGTCACCTGGTATGGGAAGCCATACAAGCGGGCGAACAATTAGCCGAAATGGGTATCGATGCCGAAATCATTAATATACACACCATTAAACCGCTGGATGCAGAAGCCGTATTAAAATCGGTAGCTAAAACCGGCTGTGTGGTAACTGCCGAAGAGCATAACCGTTTAGGCGGACTGGGCGACAGCATTGCGCAATTGCTGGCGGTAAACAACCCAACTCCACAGGAATATGTAGCTGTGAACGACAGTTTCGGCGAAAGCGGTACACCCGAGCAACTGATGACCAAATACGGTCTGGACGCCAAACATATTATTGAAGCCGTTCAGCGCGTTATAAAGCGTAAGAAAACAATTTAAGGCGTTTGTCGCTTTAAATAAGTTGGGATAGACATATCGCTGTCATTGCGAGCGGTAGCGTGGCAATCTCGTAGCCTGATTAGCATACTACGAGATTGCCGCGTCGCTGCGCTCCTCGCAATGACAATTTGATAAAGCATCCCGAAAAATATTAAATTTACAAAATGGCACAACCGGTAGATGACGCGGAAATTTTAGACAAGTTCAGGGATGAAAAGACCCGGAACGAGGCTTTTAATTTGCTGCTGAAAAAATATCAGCAAAAAATATACTGGCATGTGCGCCGTATGGTGGTAAACCACGACGATGCCGACGACCTGGTGCAGGACGTATTTGTGAAGGTATGGAAAAGCCTGATTAACTTTCGTAATGACGCGCAACTATACACCTGGATGTACCGCATTGCTACTAACGAGTGTATTACCTTCCTGAATAAAAAGAAGCAGAAGAACAATATCCCGCTGGATGATGTATCGTATGAACTGGCTGAGTCGCTGGCTGATTCTACCTACTTTAACGGCGACCGCGCCCAGCAGAAATTACAGGAAGCTTTGCTTACCCTGCCCGATAAACAGCGTTTGGTTTTTAACATGAAGTATTATGATGATATGAAGTATGAAGAAATCTCCGATGTTTTGGGCACAAGCGTAGGCGCGTTAAAGGCATCTTTTCACCTTGCGGTGAAAAAAATTGAGGCGCATTTATTAGGTAATGATTAATTTTAAAAAAGTGTTTAAACCTTTTCATCTGATTTTCATCTATAAGTAGATATGAAAAGTGATATGGACAATAAAGAATGGCTGGACGATTATCCGTCACTTAAACAGGTAAACTCAAATAACCCGTTTATAGTGCCCGATAATTACTTTGATGAATTACATCAAAGGGCGATGTCGCGCGCCTTTATTGACGGGATGAGCGCCAATAATGGGGAGGGTTTTACCGTCCCTGAAAATTATTTTAATGAATTAGCCGATAACCTGCAAAGCCGCATGAATGTGGAGGAGTTGCTGCAGGGCGATACAGGGTTTACTGTTCCTGAAAATTATTTTGAGGAAATGCAGACCAACCTGCAAAGCCGTATTAATGTTGAAGCTGCACTCCACCACACCGAAGGCGACTTTACAGTGCCCGATGGTTATTTTGAGGATCAGCACCAGCAAATAATTAATATGATTGCGGTTGATGAATTGCTGAACAAGCAATCGGAAGGTTTTACCGTGCCCGAAAATTATTTTGAAGGCCTGGAGAACGCTATCATCAATAAAACTACGGCCCAAACCGGGGTTAAACGTAAACAAGGCATAGTGCGCAAAATGTTTACTTCGGGTGCTTTTAAATACGCCACAGCAGCTTGTTTGGTGCTTGGTGTAGGCGGTACGCTGTTTTTAAGAAGTTATGAAAGTCCGCAGGCAAAACACCAGCGTTCTTACATACACAAAGCCTTGTCTAAGGTATCCGATGCCGATATTATTGAGTACCTGCAAACGCATACCGATGCTGCTGATACCCGCAGTCTGATGGATGGCGCCGACAAGGTTAACAGCTACGGCGCGGATGCGGAAGAACTGAAAGATTATTTAAGTACACATTAACGGGATACTAAACAATGTATAAGCTAACAAGGATCGTTCTGATTTTACTCTGCATGTGTGCGGGCCTGATGGCCAATGCGCAGGGAGGACGCCCGGCTTTACAAAACAGGGGCATGGGCAACCGCATGCGCAAGCCAACGGTAGCCAAACGCTTCGAGGCTATTAAAAAAGGCTATATATCGCAGCGACTGGCCTTAACACCCGAACAGGCCGCTAAATTTTGGCCAACGTACGATGAATACCAGGACGAACTGGAATATGTAGCCAAACTGCGTAAAGAAAACAATGCCAACGCCGATCCAAGCGGGACCGATCAGTTTGATCGTGAGTTGAGTTACCAGGCACGCATTACTAACCTGCAAAAACACTACTACGGCGAGTTTATTAAAATAATGCCGCCCGAAAAAGCCAACCTGGTTTTTAAAAGCGAACGCGATTTTAAATTTGAGCTACTGCGCCGCCTTAAAGAAGGCCGCGAAGCCACGCCACCAATGTAATTGATAATACACCTGTTAAAATAATAAAAAAGCCTTCCAGATGGAAGGCTTTTTTATGCATTGATATCCCCCACGCTGGCTTTATTTCTGCTATTACCGTTTATTCAACCCATTGTTTAGCAAACGGTATCCCACCAACTCGTCCCAGCGGGCGCCAACAGGGCGGTAGTAAACCAGTAACTGATAGTCGTTCTCAGTTTCAAAGTGGTTGCCTTCCAGCAGGGTGTAATCGGGGTTATTAACTGTATCTACCCAAACATAAGCATAATCATAAACCCCTTGTTTCAGGAACAGGTCGGTATAAAAGCGGCCGCCGTCATATCTCAGTTTGCTATTGGCGTCTATGCGCCAGTTATTAAATTGACCCACAATATAAGGCGTACCATCGCGGATGGTTTTATTGGTAGCCAGGTTAAAGTACACGTGGGCATAATCAGCCTCGGTGCGCGCGTCGCGGCTATCCTGGGTATTGATAAAAAACTTACCGTCGTTATCATACTCAAAGGTGTACCCCGGCTTATCCCGGTTGTAATCAGTAAGCAGTATCACAGTATTCACCGTATCCCGGTAAATGTGCCCTATCCGTTCGGAATTGGTAAGTAACGAACGGGTATCAAAATGCCTGAACTCGTTACCGCCCGGAAAATCGTTCGTGGTTACATCGTTATATACCAGCTGTGTGCCCCGTATTTGCGATGGTTTATTACTTAAAGTACGGGTTTCAGGGCGGGCATTTTGCATAATAAATGTGCGGAGATCGGTATAAGGGTTTTGCACATTTAACCCGGCATAATCCAGGGTGAAATTTATCTTCTGGTTGGTCTCGCGCAACGCAGTATTCGGCGATGGGATAATCTCGGCAAACGTGCTTACCCTGTTGCCCAACACATATAACCGGCGGGTAATAATGGGGTTATCCTGATCGCTGTTCTCGTACACCTTTAACAGATAATTGCCGGCAATTTTAGGCGCGATGGTTTGGTTAGGTAAAACCAGCTCGTAATGCACGTATTTTTGCCGCGTAGCAGATGAATAACGGTATTCGGTCAGCCTGTCCTCGTTAAAACTTTGCAGGTACTGCGAAGGCGACAGGTTAGATGAGTTCCACTCGGCATCGCAATGTTCAATGGTATAATTATAGTTACGGGTATTGCCGCGCAGATCGTCAAAGGCCAGCATCACCTGTTCGCCCGACCGCAGATTAATTACCGGGAACGAACTCTCTTTGCCAACCACACTGAATTGCACGCTTTTTATTTCGGGGCGATACACCATATCATCATAAACCAAAGCCTTCTGGGCTATTGATCTTAGCGTGATAAATACTAATAAAAGGAATATATATCGCTTCATTTAATACTGGCAAGATAGGAAATACGGGTGAAAATCTGGTGAAAACAAAACAGGGTAATGTATCCGGGCCATAGCCCGTAAGTAGTAATCCAACAATTCTGTCAATCTTTCATACTTTTTTGGCTTTCTGCTAAATCTTTCGGACTTTCGGTCTATCCGTTATACCGGATTTATAATATACAACCATGATCCATAAAAAACCAAGAACATACGTCCCTGCCGAATTTGAAATGAACTGGGAAAGCCTGGAACCCTTGTTTAAGGAGTTGATTGCCCGCCCCATTAATTCGGTGGAGGAATTAGAGCAATGGATGCGCGACCGCAGCGAGGTAGAAGCCGCAATTGAGGAAGATTTTGCCTGGCGTTATATCCGCATGACCTGCGATACCACCAACGAAGACCTGCTGGCTAAATTTCAATACTTTGCTACCGAAGTTGAGCCTAAAATTGCCCCCTGTAACAATGAACTGAATAAAAAGCTGGTAGCCAGCGAATATGCCGATCAACTGGACGGCGAAAAATACTTTATTTATCTGCGTGGGGTGCGCAAATCGCTGGAGTTGTTCCGTGAGGAAAACATCCCGGTACAAACCGAGATACAATTAGAGCAGCAGAAATATCAATCCATCACCGGCTCCATGTCGGTGCATATTGGCGATAAGGAATATACCATGGAACAGGCTGCCGTAATTTTAAAGGATGCCGACCGCGCCAAACGCCAGCAAGCCTGGGAAACTATCACTGCCCGAAGGTTACAGGATAAAGACAAGCTGAACAGCCTGTTCGACCACCTGCGCGCCCTGCGCCACAAACTGGCACTGAATGCAAATTTTGAGAATTTCCGCGATTATATGTTCCAGGCGCTGGGCCGTTTTGATTATACCCCGCAGGATTGTTATGCCTTCCACGAAGCTATAGAGAAGGAAATAGTACCTATACTGCGTGAACAAGCCGAAAAACGCAAAGCAGCTTTAGGTTTAAATACCTTAAAAGCCTGGGATATGGACGTTGATATATCGGGCAAACCCGCATTAAAACCCTTTAAAAACGGCGCTGACCTGATCGAGAAATCAATACAATGCTTTAGCAATATCAGCAGGTATTTAGGCGAGCGTTTGGAAATTATGAAGGATAACAGCCTTTTTGATGTGGAAAGCCGTAAAGGCAAAGCACCAGGCGGTTACAATTATCCGCTAAGCGAAACCGGCGCGCCGTTCATTTTCATGAACTCAGCCAATACCTTCCGCGATCTGACCACCATGGTGCACGAAGGCGGCCACGCGGTACATACGTTCCTTACTGCCGACCTTGAATTAAATGACTTTAAGCACACCCCTGCCGAGGTAGCCGAACTGGCATCTATGTCGATGGAACTGATCAGCATGGATAACTGGGATGTGTATTTTGATAACGAGGAAGACCTGAAACGCGCCAAACGCGATCAGTTAGTAGATGTGCTGAAAACCCTGCCATGGGTAGCAGTGGTCGATCAATATCAGCATTGGATATACACTAACCCCAACCATACCGATGCCGAGCGCACTGAAGCCTGGATACAGATATACGAACGTTTTGGCGCGGGTTTTGTAGATTGGAGCGACCATAAGGAAGCCGAACAAAACCTGTGGCAAAAGCAATTGCACATTTTTGAGGTGCCATTTTATTATATTGAATATGGCATGGCACAATTAGGTGCTATTGCGGTTTGGAAAAACTATAAAGAAAACCCCGAAAAAGGATTACAGCAATACCTTGACGCCCTGAAACTGGGTTATACCAAAACCATTAAAGAAATTTACGAAACTGCCGGCATTAAGTTCGATTTCAGCGCAAGCTACGTAGCCGAACTGGCCGCTTTTGTAAAGAGTGAGTTGGAAAAGATATAACACCCCTGATTCCCCGAAGGGGAACACAAAGCTCGTCATTGCGAGGAACGAAGCAATCTCCCGATATGTAAATCCGATATGGATAGTTTGGAGATTGCTTCGTTCCTCGCAATGACGTTTTTTTATTAGCTGCACAATTTTCATATTAAAAATTTTCCTGCTGACATAGGGCTGTCATTAGCTGATGGTTCCTTTGTATCATCAACTAAAAAATAAAAGATATGAACCTGATTGAAATTTTTAAAAAGGAACTGGAGCAGGAAGCACAGACCACCCGTAAAATGCTGGCCATTATCCCTAACGATAGTTACGATTGGCGGCCGCACCCTAAAAGCATGACCATTACCCGCCTGGCTACACACGTTGCTGAAATACCGGGATGGATAGCCTTGACCTTAACTACCAGCGAGCTTGATTTTGCAACCGAAAGCGAGCACACCTTTTACTCCAATACGCAGGATGTTTTGGATTACTTTGAGAAAAATGTGGCCGATGCCAAAGCGCAATTAGACGCCGCGACAGAAGCCGATCTGCAAAAACCATGGACCATGCGCAATGGCGAGCAGATTTATTTTACCAATACCAAAGCCGAGGTGATCCGTATGTCGTTCTCGCAGCTTATACACCACAGGGCACAATTAGGTGTATTTCTGCGCCTGCTGAATGTACCTATTCCCGGCAGCTATGGCCCAAGTGCTGATGAGATGGAAATGGTGTTTGCATAAAGCTGTCATTGCGAGAAGCGAAGCAACGTGGTAATCTCGTAGTTTGCAAGTCGTACTACGAGATTGCCACGCTACGCTCGCAATGACAAAAAAGACTTGCAAAACTTCATCAGCCTTTTTTGTTATATCAAAATGGACAAACGCATAAAAGTTATACAAGGGGACATTACCAAACAGCAGGTTGACGCGGTGGTGAATGCCGCCAATAGCAGTTTGATGGGTGGCGGCGGTGTTGATGGCGCTATCCATCGTGCTGGCGGCAAACAGATATTGGATGACTGTATGGATATTATTGACCGGCAGGGGCGCTGCAAAACCGGCGAAGCTGTTATTACTACCGGTGGCAAACTACCCGCCCGTTATGTAATACACACCGTAGGCCCGATTTGGAACGGTGGTGAAAAAGGCGAACCGGAATTGCTGGCTAATTGCTATAAAAACAGTTTGCAATTAGCGGTTAAAAACAACATCAAAACTATTGCCTTCCCTAATATTAGCACGGGTATTTACCATTACCCAAAAGCCAAGGCCGCCGAAGTAGCATTAAAAACTGTTGATGAATTTTTAAAAGATAACCAGGAAATTGAACAAGTAGTATTTGTATGTTTTGATGAAGAAAATTTCAGGTTGTATGAAAAAGCTTTAACAATAACCTAAGCCCCGTCCTCCAGCAGCTTATTCACCAGTTCGTCCATATCAACTTCTGCAAACGAGGTAGAATAGTCGGATAAGCCATACGGGATGATCAATTTATTATTGTGGACTATAGACCCGCAGGAATATAATACGTTTGGCACATAACCTTCCCGTTCGTCGGGATTGGGGATCAGCAAAGGTTCGCGCAACCTGCCTATCTCTTTTGTAGGGTCTTCCAAGTCAAGTAAACTGGCACCCAAAACGTACCGGCGCATAGGGCCAACACCGTGGGTAATCACTATCCAGCCTTTTTCAGTTTCAATTGGCGAGCCGCAATTCCCTATCTGTACAAACTCCCAGCTAAACTTTGGTTTTTGCAGTAAAATAGGTTTTTCCCACAGGTTAATCTTGTCGGAATACATGATATAGTTGTTGCAGCCGTCTATACGGGATATCATTACAAACTTGCCATTTATTTTACGCGGGAACAGGGCCAGGTTTTTGTTCTGCGCGCCATCACCATATAAGGGCATAATACGGAAATCGTAAAAATCCCGCGTTTGCAGCAGTTTGGGCATAATCAGCGAACCATCATAAGCTGTATAAGTAGCATAGTATACAAAAGTGCCGTCATCGTTTATAAACTTCACAAAACGGGCATCTTCAATCCCTTTACGCTCATATTCGGATATTGGGAAAATCACCCTGTCCGAAATATCCGTATCAAGCGAGAAAACTATTTCATAATAGCTATCGGCCAACCAAAGTATCTTATCAAACTCCAGCTTATTTATATCCTTTTCCTGCAGGTTTTGCGAATCGAGGATAATACGGCGCAACGTGGCATATTCAAAATGATGATCAAGCTTTTGTTCAACCTCACGCAACACATCAACATTAATTTGCGTGGCTACTGCTTTCTCAAAAAACAGCTTTTTATTATATACCGCGTTGCGTACAATCTCAGCTTCATCAATATAATCGCCGGCGGGTATTACGGTAATATTATTGTTCTTATCAATCATTGCCCGGCGAAAGGTGATGGAGGAGATATGCCCCTCGCCTACCGCCCTGAAGCTAATGATCACCCGGCGTTCGCCGTCTTCCAACTCGCTTTGGTCGGGGTCATCTACAATGGAAGGGTTAAAAAAGGCGGCCGATTCAATGGAGTATTCATGTGTAAAATAGGACCCGATCAACAATTTACGGTACACCGTCAGGCTATCAAAATCAACTTTAAGCTCGGCAAACAGGTTTTTTAGTTTGCTGCAGTGGCGGTTAAGTACCCGGGTAATGTTGCGGTGACGCTTGGAATACTCCTGTAAAATAGGTGAAACTATCGCGAACGCTTCTTCTTCAGTAATATCCATTACCCGCTCAATTACCTCTTTGGCTCTATCATTACCATTAAAAAAAAATCGGGCTATAACACGTTTGGAATCGGGGTTTACTTTTACGGGCTTACGTTCGATGGAAAGTCTCATACAAAAAAACAAGTTTTATCTTTAACACAATTCGTGTTAAATTGATTTGAGCAATTTTACAATGTTTAACTTAAAAAGACATTATGTTGCAACATATATTATAAAGACAAATTGCAACTGCTATAAGTTTTATGTTTTTGTAAATTGCACCAATTATGAATGTATTAATTGTTGAAGACGAGAAAAGCCTTGCACTGGAAATTGACGAATTTTTAAGTCGCGAGGGGTTTACGGTTGAACATGCCCGTACCCGCCGTTCGGCCGAGGAAAAGATCTTTGTAAACAATTATGACTTTATATTGCTTGACCTGGGCTTGCCGGACAGCGACGGGTTCGACTTGCTGAAGGTGTTTAAAAAGCTGCCCAACCGCGAGGATGCTGTTATTATTTTAACTGCCCGCGGTGCTATAGATGACCGCATACACGGTCTGGAAGAGGGTGCTGATGATTATCTGCCAAAACCCTTTAGCCTGAATGAACTACTGGCCCGTATACATGCTATTACACGGCGTAAGCACAAGCTGGATAGTAATGAAATAAACATTAAAGGCTTTCGGATCAATATCCAAAACCGTACGGTTTATTATAATGAAGAACGAATTAATCTTACCAAAAAAGAGTTCGAGATATTCAACTACCTGGTTTTAAACAAAAACAGGGTAATATCGCGCACTAACCTTACAGAACATGTTTGGGGCGATGTATTGGAGATCAATTCCGACTCGAATTTTGTGGATGTGCATGTGAAAAATCTGCGCAAAAAGCTATCGCAATTTGCCCTGGTTGATTGGTTTGAAACTGTAAGAAGCATTGGCTACCGTATAAATATTTAAAGCATTAATGAAATTACAGTTTAAACTGGCCCTTTATAACACGCTTACCAAAATAGCGGTTATCCTGTTTACGGGTTTGTTTACACTACTTGCTATTGAAAAACTCTCGGTTAATCATATCGAAGTAAGGCTTCAGAAAAGTAAGGATATGGTGATCAGGCAGATGTCATCAAACGAGATCAAAAATTTCCTGATCAATCAGCCTGACTATAATATTCTTAATCAGGAATATGTACTGATAAAACCAATTGTATTTGAGCCCAATCCACCTAATGCTATTAAATATCGTACTGCGCAAAGAGTGGTAGATAATAACAGCGAAACTTACCGCATTTTAAGCACCCGGTTTAATTTCAAGAACAAAACTTACCTGCTCGAAATTGGTGAAAGCACCGAATCGGTAGAAGACCTGAAAACCATTATTAAAAAGTTTACACTGGTAGTATTGGTTATTGCCCTTGCCCTTACCCTTGCCAGCGATTTGATATTTACCAAATACCTGCTTAATCCGTTTTATAAAATAATAGACCGCAAGCTGATAAAAGTTAACGACCCGCTTAACTTCGACTACGAAAAGGTAAAGACATCTACCCAGGATTTCAATTTACTGGATGATAGCATCAGTTCGCTGATGAAAAAAATAACCGACCTATTCTTGCTGGAAAAACAATTTATTGCCAATGTTTCGCATGAATTACTGACACCGATATCTATCATCAGCTCGCGCCTGGAAAACCTGATGCTACAGGAAAACTTAAGTGAGGAAGCAGAAAATAAGTTATTTGCCTCGTTAAAAACATTAAACCGGTTAAAGTCTATCATTAATAGTTTATTGCTGATATCTAAAGTAGAAAATAACCAGTTCAACAAAAGTGACAGCGTAAAAATAACTGATGTTTTAACCGAGATTATTGAGGAATTGGAAGACCGCCTTGAAGCGAAGCAAATTGTGCTTAACAATAATATTAAATACCAATACACCATAACAGGGAACAGGCCGCTGGTGCATACCCTGTTATTTAACATTATAAATAACGCCGTTAAATACAATTACCCCAAAGGAACATTAACAATAGCCGATCAGGTGGCCGGTGATAAATACATATTAACTATAATTGATAGCGGCGTAGGTATGGAACCCGAGCAAATAGAGAAGGCATTTAACCGTTTTGAAAAACTGGAAAGCGACGAAATGGAGAGTTTCGGTTTGGGATTAGCCATAGTAAAAAGTATTGCTACGTTTCACCATATCAGTATCGACATCCGATCGAACCGGGGCAAAGGGACCGCATTTACCTTAACTTTTAACAGTTAAATATAAACTTCACTAAATCTTCATACTTGATGTTTTACTTCGTGCAAGTTTTAGTTTCGAGTTACCCCTATTAGATAGGCTGCATTGAGCGATTCAATGCAGCCTTTGTTTTTTTTAGTCAATTCGCTGCATAAAGCACGTCATTGCGTAGCGTGGCAATCTCAGATATGCTGAGGTGATCTACAACTCGGGGATTGCCACGTCGCTATCGCTCCTCGCAATGACGGGTGTAAGTACTACTGACCAAACCTTTCCTTCAAAAACTTACCCGTATAACTATCTTTTTGTTTGATCATATCTTCAGGCACACCTTCAAACATGACTTTACCGCCGTTGTCGCCCCCTTCAGGGCCGATGTCTATGATCCAGTCGGCGCTTTTAATTACGTCCATATTGTGTTCTATCACAATAATGGTGTTGCCATTATCCAGCAGCGCGTCGAATGATTTGAGTAGCTTTTTTATATCTGCAAAATGCAGGCCTGTGGTTGGCTCATCAAAAATGAACAAGGTTTTATGGGTGTTATTGCCTTTTACCAGGAACGAAGCCAGTTTAATACGTTGCGCCTCGCCACCTGAAAGCGTATTGGATGACTGCCCTAATTGTACATATCCCAGACCTACATCAACCAGTGGTTTTATCTTGTTCAGTATCTTAGGCTCTTTGCGGAAAAATTCCAGCGCTTCGTCAATGGTCATCCCTAACACATCTGCAACATTTTTTTCCTGGTACTGCACATCCAGCACATGCTGTTTAAAGCGCTTGCCGTTGCACGATTCGCACGGCAAAAATATATCAGCCATAAACTGCATCTCTATCTTTACTTCACCCTCGCCCTGGCAAACATCGCAACGACCGCCTTCTACGTTAAAGGAGAATGCCGATGGCTTCAAGCCCGCAGCCTTTGCCGCCGGCTGCCCGGCAAACAGGTTACGGATCTCGTCCCAGGCTTTTACATAAGTAACTGGGTTACTGCGCGATGAACGGCCAATGGGGTTTTGATCTACCATCTCTACCTGCTCAATTTTGTTATAATCGCCTTCAATGCTATCATAACTGCCGGTTTGCTCGCCGGTATAATTGCCCAGTGTTTTTTGCAAAGCCGGTGCTAAAATACGTTTCACCAAACTGGTTTTACCCGACCCGGATACACCCGTAACCACCGTTAAGGCCTGTAGCGGAAATTTCACATCTACATGCTTCAGGTTGTTCTCGCGGGCGCCTTTCAGTTCAATATAATCGTTCCACCTGCGGCGCTGGGCTGGAATAGCTATTTGCTCCTTACCACTCAGGTATTTACCGGTAAGGCTTTTATCATCATTTAAAATTTCTTTATAGGTGCCGGCAAAACAAAGTTCACCGCCATGGGTGCCTGCTGCCGGGCCAATATCTATCAGGTAATCGGCAGCCTCCATAATCTCCTCTTCATGTTCCACTACCAGCACCGTATTGCCAACATCGCGTAAAGATTTCAAGACTGTAATTAACCGCTGGGTATCACGCGGGTGCAAACCTATACTGGGTTCATCCAGCACGTAAACAGACCCCACCAAACTACTACCTAACGAGGTAGCCAGGTTTATCCTTTGCGATTCGCCCCCCGATAAGGTATTGGATAAACGGTTCAATGTTAAATAACTTAAACCAACATCGTTTAAAAACATCAGGCGGTTGTTGATCTCGGTGAGCAATCGCTTACCAATTTTCTCATCATGTTTGCTTAATTCAAGATGCTGGAAAAAGTCAAGCGCCTTATCCAGGGCCATCAGCACAATATCGGTGATACTTTTACCGGCAATCTTTACGTACGATGCGTCCTGGCGCAAACGGCTGCCTTTACACTCGGGGCAGGTTGTTTTACCGCGATAGCGCGACAGCATTACCCGGTATTGTATTTTGTAAGTTTGCTCTTCCAGCTCCTTAAAAAACGCATCTAAACCCGTAAAATATTGATTACCTGTCCATAGTAACCGCTGCTGCTCTTCCGTCAACTGGTTATATTGGCGATGAATCGGAAAATCGAATTTTAAAGCATTCTTTATCAGCCTGTCGTTCCATTCGCGCATCTTTTCGCCACGCCATGGGGCAATAGCGCCGTCGTATATGCTTTTACTTTTATCAGGGATAACCAGATCCTCGTCAATACCAATTATTTTGCCATAACCTTCGCAACGCTTACAAGCGCCATAAGGGTTGTTAAAGCTGAAGAAATTGGCCGACGGCTCTTCAAAACGGATACCGTCCAACTCAAACCTGTCGCAAAAAAACATTTCATTTTCCGCCTCAGCATTGGGGAGTTGGTAGCGTACATAGCAATCGCCCTTCCCTTCAAAAAAAGCGGTTTGCGCGCTATCTGCCGCACGGCTTAACGTTTCGTCTCCGTTATTTTTTACAATACGGTCAACAACTATTTTCACTTGCGCATGGCCTTCTTCTAAAGTTGAATTGACTATGCTTTCATCTTCCAGTATATTTTCAATACGGGCCAGGGTGCCGTTGTATTCCACGCGGATAAAACCTTTTTGCAGCAATACTGCCAGTTCCTCTTTCAGGCTACGGTTATTATGCGGGTGAAGCGGGCAAAGTATAGTTATCTGGGTTTCATCGGGTTGCGAGGCAATGAAGTTAACCACATCGGTAACGGTATCCTTTTTTACTATTTTGCCCGATACCGGCGATATAGTTTTTCCAATACGCGAGAAGAGCAGCTTCAGGTAATCATATATCTCGGTTGAAGTACCAACAGTAGAACGGGGATTCGATGTAATTACTTTTTGCTCGATAGCAATGGCAGGAGCAATACCTTTTATATAATCTACATCGGGCTTGTTCATACGGCCTAAAAACTGGCGCGCATAGCTGGAAAGGCTTTCCACATAGCGGCGCTGTCCTTCGGCATAAAGCGTATCAAAAGCCAATGACGATTTACCCGATCCCGACATACCGGTGATAACTACCAGTTTGTTTTTGGGTATGGCCACATCCATATTTTTAAGGTTGTGGACACGGGCACCTTTAATAATAATATGATGTTGTGGATCTTTTTCTGTCTCTGTATTCATTTTTGATGGTCGATAGTCGATGGACCATAGTCCATAGTTAGCGGGGAGAAACCATGGTATACGGGCTACAGACCATGAACTTTCTTCCAAAATGCAAAAATCCTAAAAAATTTAGCACTTTCCAAACCTGTTTTAGTTTTAATTATCAGGTGATTGTAATGAAAATACTTGCCAGCTTGACAACTAAAAAAATAGTTTAATTATTATGGAATACCAAAATTTATTCCTTATATTTATAAAGTGAACAGCCGATTATTATTAAATGGCTTATTCTACATCAATTGACGTGGATTTTTAATAAAAAACTTTAAACGTTAATAAATGTAAATTATTTGTTTTTTTAATGATTAATCATTTTATTTGGTAACGTAAAACACAAAAGGAGCCCCTTATAGATTAGAACTTTACTTTAAAAGAGACATATTTTAGTTTTTAACTTTAATTTAAAGTAGCACAAGTTCTATGGATTTTCAATTGAAAAGTGATCAGGATTTAATCCATCTGTATATTGCCGGGGATGAAGGTGGCTTGGTAGAATTGATCAGGCGGTATCAATCCAAAATATATACTTCAATTTATCTGCTGGTAAAAGACGAGGCCCTGGCCGAGGACATTTTCCAGGATACCTTCATTAAAGTAATTAATACCCTTAAGGCCGGAAAATATAACGAGGAAGGCAAGTTTCTTCCCTGGGTTAGCCGCATTGCGCATAATTTGGTGATAGACCATTTCCGCCGCGAGAAACGCACCCCACTGGTTAATGGTGGCGATGATTTTGACATTTTTGAAGTATTGGGTAATTATGATGAAAGCGCCGAAGACCGCCTGGTGCGCGAACAAACCTATAAAGACCTTAAATCGTTAATATATCTTTTGCCCGAAGAACAGAAAGAAGTATTAATTATGCGCCACTTTGGCGATCTAAGCTTTAAAGAAATAGCCGATATTACCCAGGTTAGTATAAACACCGCCCTTGGCCGCATGCGTTACGCGCTTAATAACCTGCGTAAAATGATGCAGAACAAAGAATTAAGTTTTAAAAACTAATAAATAGTTCAACAGGAGTGATTTCCTGCAAAAAGTAATATGTTGAAAATGCCCCGTCTGGGGCATTTTTTTTGCCCGCCTATCCCTGAGTTGCTATTAACCAGATCATATTTTATTACGAAATAAAAATTCCTTAAAGGCAATTTTACGCACCCGCTGCACGTTGATATGATATTACAACAACAAATTGATACCCTGCTTGTTATTTCCCTTAAAATAATTTCATTTAATTTTCATTTAACAAAATATCTCTTTGTATCTTACGTTGTATAATCATACAAACAGAACAGAATAACCGAACAAAACAAAACTTATGGATGAAACTTCTACTACAACTTTAAAAGTAACTAATAACCAGGCTGCCGTGAAAGAATCAGATGAAATAGCGTTAATGGACCCGGATGAAATGGTGTTTTATCATGCTATCCGTACCGATCTGGATTTGCTGCAAAGAGTACCTGAACAGCAAACTATTGACAATATCCTGAATTACTCAAAAAGCCTTCGTTAGTTTTAGCCCGACAAAAAAGTCTTAAGTCATATACAATTTTGCGCTTACCTTTTCTATCTATCCGATATCATTGACTTAAGACTTTTCTATGCGCCATAGCAACATGATGCCGGGCATAATGACTTTCATTATATTTGCTGATGCTTAAACAAGACCGCTATCGCCTGTTTGTTGAATATTTTTCCGAGCATCAGCCCAACCCGGTTACCGAATTAAATTACACCAACCCATACGAATTACTGGTGGCAGTTATATTATCTGCACAATGTACTGATAAACGTATTAACCAGGTTACCCCTGCCCTGTTCGATCGCTTTCCCAATCCCGAAAGTTTAGCTTTAGCTACCCCTGAAGAGGTTTTTACCTATATCCGCAGTGTAAGCTATCCTAATAATAAAGCAAAGCACCTGGTTGGCATGGCCAAAATGCTGATAGGCGAATTTAAAGGCGAAGTGCCATCCGACCTGAACGAGTTACAGAAAATGCCGGGCGTTGGCCGCAAAACTGCCAATGTAATTGCTTCGGTTATTTATGATATACCCGCAATGGCTGTGGATACGCACGTATTCCGCGTGGCAAACCGTATTGGCTTAACCAGTAATGCCCGCACACCCTTAGCTGTTGAAAAACAGTTGATGAAGCACCTGCCCCGCCATACAATAGCGATAGCCCACCATTGGCTAATATTGCACGGTCGTTATATTTGTATAGCCAGGCGGCCAAAATGCGAGATATGCCCCCTTACATCGTTTTGTAAATACTATGAACAGGTAATGAGCAAAAAGGTGGTAAGAAGCGTAAAGGTATCGGGGTAATCCATTTTGTCATTTGTACACCCGTATCTTTAACTACAGAATTATACACTCATTTTTTTCTGATAAATACCAATGCCATCAGCGCGCCTAAAAACCCTAACCCGGCAGATATTTTCATGATCTTGCCATAGGCGCTAATAAAGCTGTTATGGTAGGCTTTTTCAATTTGAGCAGCATGCTGATTGCCTGAGGCTTTGGGTACATTGGCATTGCCCAGGTTATTAGCTTGCTGCATAATAGTTTGTTTTTCTTTAATATCAAGCTTTAGCGGTTGTATTTCCTTTTGTAGCATCCCTGCAAAAAACAACACCGCCAGTGCCCCAAATATGGCGTTAGCAAAAACGCCCGAAATACGTGTCATGGCATTATTGATGCCCGAGGCTGTACCAGAGAAATGGTTGCTAACCGAAGTCATTACGGCGGTAGTTAGCGGCGCTACCGTAAATGACATACCCAAACCAAGTACTAACACCCCGGGGAAAAACGTAGTCCAATAATCGGCCGGACCGTTAGTTTGCTTCACAAAGGATAATATCAATAAACCCGCCCCGGCTGCGGCCGGACCAATGATCAGAAACCATTTTGGACCATACTTATCTGCCAGGCTACCAGCAAAACGCGCGAGTGATATCATTAAAACGGTAAATGGCAGAAAAGTTAAACCAGATTGAAACTGACTATACCCTTGCGCCTGTACCATGTTTAACGAGAGGAACAACATCCCCGCGCCTAAGCCCGCGTATAGAAAAAATGTAAGCAAATTAGCCCCGCTGAAAGTGGCATTAGCAAATAATTCTAAAGGCATCATTGGGTGTTTGCTTTTACGTTCGATGAGAATAAAAACAATTAGCAACACTACCCCAGCAGCCAACGCCCCATATGCTTGCCAGTTGTATAACCCAACCGCAGGTATCCGTAAAAAGCCGAAAGTTATTAAAGCTAAGCCAAAAGCAATGGTTATAGCGCCAGGAAAATCGAGCGATTTATCAGCACTGTCATCATGGTTCTCTTTCACTTTTAACCATAACATTATTAGCGCTGCCACGCCAAATGGTACATTAATAAAAAAGATGTAACGCCATAAACCAGCGTCGGCCAATGCCCCACCCAATATTGGCCCGCCCATAGTAACTACCGTTGTAAATGCCGACCAGGTACCAATGGCCTTACCGCGTTCTTTCGGATCAATAGATGATGAAATAAGAGATAAACTACCCGGTATCATCAGGGCGCCGCCAATACCCTGGATAATGCGAAATATTACCAGCAACAGCACGCTGCTTGCAATGCCGCAAGCGGCCGAACCGAGTATAAATACAGATATACCGGCCATAAATACCTTTTTCCGGCCCAGCTTATCGCCCATGGCGCCCCCAATCAATATCAGCGATGCCAGCATTAACAAGTAGGCATTTAGTATCCAAAACAGATCGGCGCCGCTGGCATTTAAACTTTTTTGTAATGATGGCAATACCACATTTAACGCCGTAGCATCAATAAAGGCCATAGCCGATGCCAGTATGGTTGATACCATTATCCATTTACCTGCCGTGCTTTTTAAAAGTACTGTTTGAGTCATTGTCATTGGTCATTTAAGTAAACTTACTGATTATAAAATAGTTTGTCCATATTATTGGTGTTCAATTCATCCTTTAAACCAAATTATAACATCACTTGTTATACAACCATGGAAAATACAAAGCCAACAAATGCCGGGGAAGTTATTAACGCTTTCCTGAAGGCCATGAACAATGAGGATTTTACTGCAGCCCGCCAATATGCGCGCGATGATATGAAGTTTGTGGGAGTACTGGGCTCACGCAATGGCGCCGATGCTTATTTCCAGGATATGGAAAAAATGAAGTTTAAATACGAGATCAAACGCATGTTTATCGATGCTGATGATGTTTCGGTTTTTTATGATATCAATATGGGCGATAACACCATATTTAGCAGTGGCTGGTATCATGTGATAGATGGGAAGATCAACAACATCAGGGTCGTGTTCGATCCCCGGCCGCTTTTAGAACGTCATTAGTCATTAGTCATTAGTCATTAGTCATTAGTCATTAGTCATTAGTGGGAATTTTTGGGAATTTTTGGGGACTTATGAAGTTTTAAAAACTTTGTAAGTCTGTCCATTATTTGTTAATTTGCTCTAATGAGCAGATCGAGAATATTTAACGGGTTGTTTTTTGTTGCCGTACTGATGCTGATCTTTAGTCCCTCGGCAAAAGCCCTGGTGATTGAAGGGTTGATGAAAGTTGGGCTTTTCCAACCCAATATTTCAAAAAACGTAAGCACAGTTAGTACAGCCAACAGCTTGCCTGATGTTATTTTTGAAAGCCCGGATGGTAAACAGATCCACTTAGCCGATCAAAAAGGCAAGGTAGTTTTTCTGAATTTTTGGGCTACCTGGTGCCCGCCATGTATTGCCGAAATGCCCTCTATCAATAAGCTTTACGGGAAATTGAAAGATAATGGAAACGTAGTGTTTATTATAGTCGATGCCGATCATAATTTCTCAAAATCCCTGCCATTTATGGCTAAGCACCGTTACAATATGCCGTTGTATAAACTGGCCAGTAATGTGCCGCCAAACCTGGTAAGTAATTCTATACCAGCCACTACTATTATTGACAAAAACGGCCAGATCGTTTTTCACCAGGAAGGCAGTGCCGATTACGGCAACCCAAAAGTTTTAGAATATCTGAATAAGATCTCCAAATAGTTTGCCTAATACTCCACCTGCTCGTCAGTATAATAAGTCTTGCGCGACGCTATTGGTTTCTGGTGAATTTTATGCCCGCCGGGAGTTTCTTTCTTCTTTGAATTATGTACCAGCATAAAGTCGCGTACTTCGCCCGCTATAATATCGGGATGGGTTTTCAGGATTTGCTTTTCTGCATCTTTTAAAACGTTTTTAATCGATTTTAGCAATTCTTTCACTTTTTCTTCAGGTATTTGCCTGGCTATGGAAAATGGCGAAATTTTGGCGTCCCATAAAATTTCATCTGCATAAGCGTTACCTATACCACGCACAATATGCTGGTCCATCAGCATATTTTTTACCGCGGTTTTTTTCTTTTGCAGTTGCGCCAGCAAGTATTTCAAATCCAGCTCATCCGATAGGGCGTCCGGGACATCCGTCTCCTTGGGGTTAAGTGTAGGCGTCGCAATCCCCTGAAAATCGGTCATTACCAAGCCGCTGTCATCATCAAAAAGTATTTCAATAATGGTATACTTCTGCTCATTCTTTTCTTTAAACAAATACAGTTTGCCGTTCAGCATCAGGTGCAGGCCAAGTACCTGGTCGCCGCTAAAGTGCACGTGCAGTTCCTTGCCCGATCGCTCTACCCTATTCAGGGTTTTACCTTCAAGCGCAGCACTTAATTCTTTACTGCTCACGTTTAGCTTTTTTGTATTATGCACTTCAACACGCTTTACTTTTTTGCCTTTCAGGGCTTTGGTAAGGTTGTGGCTGAATACTTGCAGATCGGGTAGTTCGGGCATAGTCTTGGTTTTGATTTAAATAACAAATATAAAACGTCAGGGTTTAAAAGCGTAGCGCCTAATTCATCACATTTTCCGCACCATTCATCACATTTTATTGCTACCCGTTGCGGGTTGCGTTACCCTTGCAGCATGAAATTTAATTTAAACACGAAAGCAACGCTAACAATAAAAACGCTTCATATGTGTTAATGAATGTTAATTTTTTTTTGAATACTAAATTTTTAGTTATATCTTGACGACATCTATTTTAACCAACCCTAAATGAAAATCACAATTCTACCACTGCTGCTACTATACCTGTTTTTTTCATCACGTACTTTTGCTCAAACCACCTATTCGGTTAAAGGATCGGTTATTGACAGTTCGTCGAACATACGGCTGGTAAGCACCACTATCTGCGTTTTAAATGCAAAGGATTCAACCCTGCGCGAGTTTGTGAGGGCCGGTGCAAACGGAACTTTCAGCTTAAACAAACTAACCAAAGGGAAATTCATCCTGTTGGTATCCTACCCCGATTATGCCGACTATGTGGAACATTTTGCTTTAGATGAGGCCAAACCACAGCACGATTTTGGGAAAATATCGCTTACCTTAAAAGCTAAGCTGCTACAGGAGGTATTGATAAAAGGGACCGTCGCTGCTATGAAAATTAAAGGCGATACCACCGAATTCAATGCTAAGGCCTACACCATTCAGCCCAATTCAAAAGTAGAGGACTTGCTGAAGCAATTACCCGGCATACAGGTAGATAAGGATGGGAAAATTACCGCGCAAGGCGAAACAGTGAAGAAGGTATTGGTTGATGGCGAGGAGTTTTTTGGCGACGACCCTACCCTGGTCACCAAAAACATTCGCGGCGATATGGTGGATAAGGTGCAGCTTTATGATAAAAAAAGCGACCAGGCTACCTTTACGGGTGTAGATGACGGACAAAAAACCAAGACCATTAACATTAAACTTAAAGAGGATAAAAAGAACGGCTACTTTGGCAAGGTTGACGCGGGTGCGGGCACCGATGGCTATTATTCGGCACAGGCCATGTATAACCGTTTTTCGGGTAAGAAAAAGTTTTCGGCCTATGGTATCGCTTCAAACACGGGTAAAACGGGGCTTGGCTGGGAAGACAGTAATAAATACGGCACCAGCAACACCGAAGTTACGGACGACGGCGGTATTATCTTTTTTGGGGGTGGTGGTGGCGACCTGGACTCGTTCGATGGAAGGTATAACGGCCAGGGTATCCCTATTGCGCAAACAGGCGGTATACATTATGATAACAAATGGGATAATGACAAGAAGACCGCGAACGCCAATTATAAAGCCGGGTATCTCGAAATTACCGGGAGTTCAAATAATCAAACGCAAAGGACACTGCCCGGCAGTAGCTTCAGCAATAATACCAACCAGGACTTTAAAAACAGCGTATTCAGGCAAAAGCTGGATTACACCTACACGGTTAAGCTGGACAGTATGTCTACCTTAAAATTAGCTATTGATGGAACGCAGAAAAACAGCAAAAACAATAGCACTAATATGACTACTACCAGCAGCCCGTCGTTCGTTACCGGTGTTCCTGATACTTTACTGAATACTAACCAGCGTGCGCTGACCAACAACGTAAATAACCAGATATTTAATGCCAGCGCATTTTATACCAGGAAATTCAAAAAGACCGGGCGTACTATCTCTATAAATGTGGCCGGCAATATGAATAACAGTGATGCGAAAGGGTTTTTAAAATCAGAAATTGATTTTTATAACAAAACAACAGCATTGCTGGATAGTACCCAAAAAACCGATCAATACAAAACCACGGTTACCAAAACCCATAATTTTAACGGCAATGCCACTTATACCGAGCCGTTGAACAAAAAAACATCAATAATATTCAATTATGGTCTGGGTGATATCAATAGTAATTCCGACAGAAAATCATTCAACAACAATGGCGGGGTGTACAACGCTTTAGATACCAAATTCAGTAACGATTATACCGTTAATCAATTATCAAACAACTTTGGCGCTTCTTTAAACTACCGCGCACCAAAATCAACGCTTAATGTAAGCGCACGGGCAACAGCGGTTAATTATAAACAAACAGATGAAATAGCACATACCGGCCTTAGCCGTAACTTTCTAAACTGGAACCCTAATGCCAGTTATCAATACAGGTTTACACAACAAAAGTCGTTCAGGATTTCGTATTTTGGTAATACCAACCAACCCTCTATTGATCAGATACAACCCGTACGTGTAAATACCGACCCGTTGAACATACAGGCAGGTAACCCATTGCTATCACCTGCATTCAATAACCGTTTTAGTATTAACTACAACTCGTATAAAATAATTTCCGATGAGTCTATCTGGTTTAGCGGCTCGTACAGTTTTACCGGCAATGCCATTGTAAATAATAATACCTACAAAAATGGTGTAAACACTTATCAGTCGGTAAACCTAACGGGGCATCAGCCATATAATTTTTCTTTTAATGGCAATTATGGCAAAAAAATACCCGGCATTAATATTAACGCCGGCTTGTTCTTTGGTGGTAATGGTGGTAAATCGTACAACTTTTCAAACGGTGTGCTTAATACTACCACAACAAGCGGCTTTAGCGGCCAGCTAAGTTTATACAAATCGCAGCAAAAAAAATATGATTTCCGCCTAGCTGCCGGTCCGGGATATAGCTTTGGTAAAACATCATTACAGCCAAATATTAATAACAATGGTTATACTTTCCAGGGTTATAGTTATTTAAATTTGTATCTGCCGGGTAAAATACAGATCAATTCTGACGGCAATTATCAATACCGTGGTAAAACACAAACCTTTAACGAAACCTTTTCGCAGTTTATCCTGAATGCGTCTATTGTTAAAACATTATTGAAACAGGACAATCTAAAGCTGTCGTTAAGTGGAAACGACCTGTTCGATCAGAACCGTGGGTTTAACCGTAACTCGTCTAATGGTACCATTACACAAAGTAGTTATACCTCTATCCGCAGGTATTTTCTGTTCAGCATTACCTGGGATTTTAACAAAATGGGCGGTGCCCCGCAACCTAACTCCAAATAATATTAACAATGAAGAAGATCATCATATTATTAGTGATTATATCAATTGGGCAAAACCTGTTTGCCCAGGGCAAACAACATTTTACCACCTCGGGCACTATTGAATTTGAGCGCCGGTTAAACATGTTTAACGTGCTGAAAAAGCAAATAAACAAGTATAACGAGAGTTACATGCAGCAGATGTATGATAACTACAAAAAAAGCAATCCGCAGTTTAAGGTGCAGAAAAGTGTATTGTCGTTTTCTAAAGACAAGTCACTGTATGTACCGGTGCCTGATGAACCAACCACCAATAACAACTATGTTTGGAATGCGGCACCAACTGTACAGCAACCCAATACTGTTTATAACGACTTGAATACGGGTATGAGCGTAATCCAGAAAAAGGCATTCGAAGAAATATTCTTGTTGAAGGACAGCACCCGCAAGATCAACTGGAAAATAACCGATGAAACCCGCGAGATTGCCGGTTATACCTGTCGCCGCGCTAACGCCTTAATTATGGATTCCATTTACGTAGTGGCATTTTATACCATTGAGATACCGGTAAGCAGCGGCCCCGAATCGTTCACGGGTTTGCCTGGCATGATACTGGGCGTAGCCGTTCCACACGATGATTATACCTGGTTTGCCACCAAGGTAACCGACACTACCCTGCCGCCCAATGCGCTTAACCCGCCAACAAAAGGCAAGCCGGTAAATAATAAAGAATTAAAGTTAAAACTGAACGAAGCCTTGAAAGACTGGCGCGAAGAAGGCGCATCGTACATGAAAGTGCTGATGTGGTAATTACACTGATTTCAAACAAAGCCCCTTGTCAGCTTCGACAAGGGGCTTTGTTTTTCGGGCAAATTGGTAACAATCCTATCACATCTGTAAAAATAATGACGACAAGGATGGCCTATGAAAGTGAAAGTATAATTGTTCCCTATTTTTACTGATTGCTATTTTAACCATATGGGAGTAACAGAGCATAATGCTTACCGGGATATCACAATCAGGTTCCCCGGGCAGATCATTATCGGGAAGGACGCGCTGCTTAAATTGACTGATGAGGTAACCCTTTCGGGATTTACCACTGTAATTATAGTTACCATTGAACCGCTATTGCCCAAACTACAGCCTGTAATTCAACAGTTGCAGGCACAGGGGGTTACCGTTAAGGTTGATACTTCTATTGTACAGGAACCATCCTTTGCCGATTTTAATACCCTGCTGCAAAGCTTCGACGGTCTTAAAGCCGACGCGGTGATAGGTATTGGCGGCGGCAGTGTGCTGGATATTGCCAAGCTAATAGCCGCGCAGATGGATAACACCCAAACGCTGAATGACATTGTAGGTAACGGCCTGCTGAAACAACGCCGTATAAAACTGATATGCATCCCTACCACCGCGGGCACAGGCAGCGAGGTATCGCCCAACGCCATTTTGGTCGATGAGGCTGATAATCAGAAAAAAGGCATTATAAGTCCGTATCTTGTACCTGATGTGGTGATCATTGATCCGGCACTGACCGTTAGCCTGCCCCCTGCCATAACCGCCGCAACGGGACTTGACGCGTTAACCCATTGCCTGGAGGCTTACACCAACCTGTTTGCCCATCCGTTTATTGACATGTATGCGTACGAAGGTATGCGCCTGATTAGCCAAAACCTGGTAGGAGCCGTTACCAACGGCAACAATGAGGATGCCCGTACCCAGTTGGCTATTGGCAGTATGCTGGGCGGTTTTTGTCTTGGCCCTGTAAATACTGCCGGGGTACATGCGCTATCGTATCCGCTGGGTAGTATGTTCCACTTGGCGCATGGTTTATCCAATGCATTACTTTTGCCTTACGTAATGGAATATAACATGCCCGCATCGCCGGCAAGGCATGCGGCCGTGGCACGCGCATTGGGCTGCAATAGCGGCGCAACCGATGAAGAAACTGCCATGGCAGGCATCAATAAAATAAAAGAACTAATTAAACAATGTGGAATACCGGCAACGCTCAGTGCAGCCGGCATCACCAAAAACGCGATACCCGAAATGGCAGCCGATGCCATGAAAATTACACGCTTACTAAAAAACAATCCGCGCCCTATAAATTTGGAAGATGCGATTGCGATTTACGAAGCGGCTTATTGATTAAGAATGAAAGTGAAAAAGAAATATAATGGATTGGTGGTTCCATCCATTACTCCCCTTACAGAGAACCACAAACTGGACCATAAAGCCGTTGAAAAGATATTCGACAGCTTTTTTAACCATGGCGGTGTGCCTTTTATTTTAGGCACTACCGGCGAGGCATCATCATTACCTGCTGATGTGAAGAAAGATTTTATCCAGTTAGCCGCAAAGCTTAAACAACCCGGCAAAATGCTTTATGCAGGTGTATCATCCAATTGCGTAGCCGAATCGATTGAGATGGCGAAATTTTGTGCTGACGAAGGCGTGGATGCGGTGGTAGCCCATTTACCCGCTTACTTTAACCTCACCGAACACGAGATAAAAAAATATTTCGAAGTATTGGCAGATATGATTCCCCTGCCGCTGATTATTTATAACATTCCATCAACCACGCATATCTCTATCCCCTTAAAACTGATAGATGAGTTGAGTCATCATGACAATATTGTTGGCACTAAAGATTCCGAGCGCAGCGAGGAACGCTTAAACCAATCATTAGCCTTGTGGGCAAACCGCAGCGATTTCAGTCACTTTTTGGGCTGGGCCGCGCAATCGGCGTATGCTTTAATTAATGGCTGCGATGGATTAGTGCCAAGTACCGGAAACCTTTGCCCCGATATTTATCAGGAAATGATTGGCGCTGTAGAACGCGACGATCATCAAACAGCATACATGCTGCAAGCCCATTCAGATCTGTTGGGTAACCTGTACCAAAGCAAACGCTTACTGGGCGGGTCATTAGCCGCGTTAAAATCGTTAATGCAGAGCGCTGGTTTATGCCAGCCATATATGATGCCGCCGTTGGAACAGGTATCTGACCTGGATGCGGCCGAATTACAGCGCACGCTGCATAGCATTATCGCTAAAGAGAACCTTAATTTACCTTTCTACCAATGAGCAGCAGTTACAAACCCATTATAGGCATTACCATGGGCGACCCGGCCAGTATAGGCCCGGAGATTGCCGTGAAAGCACTGCTCACCGAACGTTTGTTTGAAGTTTGCCGCCCGGTTATTATAGGCGATGCTAAAGTATTTGAAGCCATTGTGGAACGCTTTGGTTCAAAAGCCAAAATAAACGCTATAACCGATATTAAAGATGCTAAATATGTTTATGGCGAACCCGATGTGTACGACCTAAAGAATGTAGACATGAGTCAGTTCAAATTCGGCGAAATATCGGCTATGGCTGGCGGCGCATCGTTCGAGGCGGTGAAGAAAGTAATTGAACTGGCCATGGCCGGCGATATTGACGCTACCGTTACAGGCCCGATCAATAAAAAATCAGTTAACGAAGCCGGGTACCATTTTGCCGGGCATACCGAAATTTACGCGCATTATACCAACACTAAAAAATACGCCATGCTGCTGGTAGAAGATCATATGAAAGTGATCCATGTATCTACCCACGTATCCCTGCGCCAGGCTTGCGATCTGGTAAAGAAAGATCGTATTGTTGAGGTAACCGAACTGCTGCACAACGGCCTGATATCCTTAGGTGAAAAAAACCTGAAGATAGGCATAGCCGGTTTAAATCCGCACGCAGGTGATTCGGGCCTGTTTGGGACCGAAGACGACATGGAGATATTACCAGCTGTGGAAGAAGCACGCCGTTTGGGTTATGATGTGGAAGGCCCTGTACCTGCCGATACTATGTTCTCTAAAGCATCAACAGGGTATTATGGTGGTGTAGTGGCTATGTATCACGACCAGGGGCATATTCCCTTTAAACTTACCGGCTTTAAATGGAACAGTGAGAAACAACAAATGGATAGCGTAAAAGGCGTGAACATCACTATGGGCTTGCCTATTATCCGCACCTCGGTCGACCATGGCACCGCGTTTGAAATTGCGGGCAAAGGTGTGGCCAGTCCTGATGCGATGATCTTAGCTATTGAATCGGCTATACAACTAAGCAAATACAGATCAGTACAAACTACGGCATGATAGCGGTTATTGCAGATGACCTTACAGGAGCGGCCGAACTGGCCGGCATCGGGCTGAATTATCATCTGAAGACCGAGATTGATACCATTGTAGATACCAATAGCAATGCCGATCTGCTCATTATCGCCACCGATACCCGCTCGCTGCCTGCTGCTGAAGCCAAACAGGTGATAACCGACCTTACCCGCCAACTGATGCAGCTTCAGCCAAAGCTAATATTTAAAAAAATAGACTCGGTTTTGCGGGGCAACGTGCTGGACGAGATCAACAGTCAGTTGGAAGCCTCGGGATTGCAACGTGCGCTGATAGTGCCCGGCAACCCGCTACACGGTAAAACCATTGTCGACGGTATTTACTACTATCAGGATAAGCCCGTGCATTTAAGCAATTACGCTAATGACCCCGGCTTCCCAGTAACATCATCGGATGTAAAAACAATGCTGCGCGCCAATGGTAGTATACAACTACTTAAAAACCACCAGCAGTTGCCATCTACTGGTATTATTGTAGGTGAAGTAGCTGTAGAAGCCGATTTTAACCGCTGGGTTGAAAAACTGGATAACAAAACCCTGATAGCTGGCGCGGCAGGTTTATTTAACAGCCTGCTTAATTATTTAAAACCGACAGTATCGGCTGATGATCACCCCGAAAAAACATTTAACACACCCCGTTTATTTGTTTTTGGCAGCACTTTTAATAAAGACGGCCATAACATTAAGAACGGTTTGCTGAACAATATACCGGTACTGTACATCCCCGCTGAAATTATTTTTGGCGAGAAGATACCCGCGGCCATCGCCGAAAACTACGTACAACAGATCATTACCGTGTTAAAGGAAAAAGGCAACTGCATTATGGCTATACACCCTAATGCAACCAGCCAAAAAAGTATTGAACCATGTACGCTTACCAATAAGATGGGCTTTTTGGTAAACCGCGTCCATCAGCAAATTACCCTGCACGAATTATTGATAGAAGGCGGCGCTACAGCCACCGCCGTTTTGCAGCATATGCATATTAGCAAACTAACCCCTGTTAAGCAAATGGCGCCAGGTGTAATATGTACCAGTGTGCCAGGCAACCAATTATATGTAACTTTAAAACCCGGCAGCTACCAATGGCCCGCCATAGTTTGGCAGCCAGCCAATTTACCTGATTATAAATGAAGCACGAAACCCTGCACCTGATAGATTATATTATAATTGCTGTGGCGCTGGCTACATCCCTCACTATTGGCCTGCGTTTTTCAAAAGGGCAAAACTCTACAAAAAAATATTTTGTATCGCGTGGATCGTTACCGGCCTGGGCCATCGGCATGTCGCTGATGGCAACACTTATTAGCAGTGTTACTTTTTTGGCTTATCCCGGCGAGGGCTTCTCATCTAACTGGATATTATTGGTGCAAGGCTTAATGGTGCCGGTAGTATTGCTATGCATGGTGTGGTTTGTAGTGCCGCTTTACCGTAAAGTTATCGGCGTAAGCACTTATGAATATTTCGAGAAACGCTTTGGCCTGTTTGCACGCTTTTATAGTTCGGTAGGCTTTGTGCTCACGCATTTCTCTAAAATGGGTACCGTGTTTTTCCTGCTGGCCTTGGCGCTGGCTAATATGACCAATACTAACACCTATGCCATTATTTGGGTAATTGGGTTTGTAATAGTGGTTATTACGCTGATTGGTGGTATCGAGGCCGTAATTTGGGCCGATGTGGTTCAGGGTTTCCTGCTGATAGCAGGTGGTATCGCCTCATTCTTCATTTTGGTATTTTCTATCAAAGGCGGCTTCCCCGAACTATGGAAAGTGGCAACATTGCACCATAAAACAAACTTTGGCCCCTACACCTGGAACTTTAAAAAACTGACCTTTGTGGTGATGGCCATTAACGGTGTGTTCTACGCCATTCAAAAATATGGCACCGACCAAACTATGGTACAGCGTTATCTTACTGCTAAAACTGATAAGGGTGCCATCCGCGCTTCTTTGTTAGGCGTGGCATTAACCGTACCGCTTTGGGGTCTGTTTATGTTTATTGGGACGGCTTTGTTTGTTTTCTATCAGCAACACCCCTTACCGGCAGGTATTAAGGATGATGCTGTATTTCCCTATTTTATTATGAGCGAATTACCGCCGGGCGTAGTTGGGTTGATATTGGCCGCGTTAATATCAGCGGCGATCTCCAGCCTGGGCGCCGATTTGAATTGCCTTTCCGCAATTGGTGTGGAAGACTATTACAAGAAATTCCGACCGGGAAAATCAGATGAAACTTACCTGAAGGCTGGTCGCTGGATTGTGGTATTGGCCGGTATTGGCGCTATCCTGATAGCAACTTTATATCTTGTTGTTGGCGGTGAGGGCGCATTGGGTATTGTATTTACGCTTTACGCCATATTCTCTGGTGGTATTGTAGGGATATTCCTGCTGGGCTTGTTCAGTTCACGGGCTAACAGGCAGGGTTTAAATATTGGGATCATCGCTTGCGTAATATTTACCGCCTGGGCGTTTTTAACCTCAACCAAAATTGGCCTGGGCGATCAGAAACACATTTTGCTGAACCTGGGTAAATACAACTTCACACAGCATAAATATATGCTTGGGGTTTACAGTCATTTTGTAGTAATTATTGTAGGCTATCTGGCCAGCCTGTTTTTCCCGAAACCTGTGCTGGATAAAAACCTGTTGTACAGTGGTTGGCTGGAAGCTAAACGTGCCCATAAACTGGAAGAAAAGAATTCGTAACTCCCATCGCGCAGATTAATAAAGCGAAGACTTTGCAAGTGAGATGCCGAACCAAGTTCGGCATGACGTAATTGATTTTGACAATGTTGTAATTGATATAACTTAGCATCATGAAAAAACTGGCCCTCATCTGCTTTCTCCTGTATGTATGTATCAGCTGCTATGCCCAAAAACCAGCAGAGATTGACCAGTACAATGCAATCTGGACCAGTCAGAGTAAAAACAGCAGCGAAAGCATGCCTTGCGGCGGCGGCGATATTGGCCTTAACGTATGGGTAGAAAAAGGCGAACTATACTTTTACATAGCCCGCAGCGGCACATTCGACGAAAACAATGCCATGCTGAAACTGGGCCGGGTGAAGGTAAAGCTAAGCCCCAACCCTTTTGATGGTAACGATTTTAAGCAGCAATTGATGTTGCAAAACGGCTCGGTGCTTATCAATGGTAAAAACGGCAGCTTAGCCACGCAAATAAAAGTATGGGTTGATGTTTTTCGCCCGGTGATACATGTGCAGGTACAAAGCAACCAACCGGTAAAAACCGAGGCTGACTACGAAAGCTGGCGTTATAAAGATAGACCAGTTGTAGGGCGCGAGAATAACCAGGGCTCATGGAAATTTGCGCCGCAAGGGCCGGTAAATACTTTAAAGGATAACATTGCTTTTAAAGGAAATGCTGTTGAATTTTATCATCACAACCTTGAGGCCACTATTTTTGATGCTACCATAAAGCAACAAGGGATGGAAGCCGTAAAAGGCGAAATGTTTAACCCGTTAAAGAACCTAACCTTCGGCGGCACCATGCACGGTGACAACCTGCAACCCGCAGGAACTTACAGCGGCAAGTATCAGGATACCGATTTTGAAGGTTGGAAGTTAGCGAGCAAATCGGCAACTAAACAACAAGACATTACTATTTATCTGAATACTGCTCAAACACCATCTGTAGCGGAGTGGCAAAAAGGCTTAAACAATACCATCGCATCCGCGGAAGCGAATAAAAAAACCGTCTGGCAAAAAACCGCCGCGTGGTGGCAGCAATATTGGGACAGGAGCTTCGTGTACATTAATACCGGCAAAGCAGATACATCTGCCGCCTACCAAACCGGGAAAAATTATCAGTTATTCCGCTACATGCTGGGTTGTAATGCTTATGGGGGATACCCTACTAAATTTAATGGCGGCTTGTTTACCTACGACCCGCTTTTTGTTGCGAAAGGCCAAAACTTCACCCCCGATTTCCGTAACTGGGGCGGCGGTTTAATGACTGCGCAAAATCAGCGTTTGGTTTATTTTCCCATGCTAAAGGGAGGCGATATTGATATGATGAAGCCGCAGTTTGATTTCTATATGCGATCACTGCACAACGCCGAACTGCGCAGCAAAGTTTACTGGAACCACGGCGGCGCGGCCTTTACCGAACAACTGGAAAATTTCGGTCTACCCAACAGCGCCGAATACACCTGGAAACGCCCTGCCAATTTTGACAAGGGCGTGGAATATAACGCCTGGCTGGAATACACCTGGGATACCGTTTTTGAATTTTGCCTGATGATGCTGGAAACAGAACGTTACGAAGCGAAGGACATTCACCAATACCTGCCTTTTATACAAAGCTGCCTCACTTTTTTTGATGAGCATTACCAATACCTGGCCCGTCAGCGTGGTTTTAAAGCACTTGATGGTAACGGACATTTGATACTATATCCCGGCGCTGGTGCCGAAACTTATAAGATGGCCTATAATTCCAACTCCACCATTGCGGCGCTGCAAACCATTACCAAACGCCTGCTGGAATTGCCGGATATTTATCTAACCAAAGAAGAGCGTAGCAAATTGCAAGCCTTTGCCAAACGTATACCGCCGATCACTTACCGCGAAATGAACGGTCACCAGATGCTATCACCAGCCAAAAGTTGGGAGCGCATTAACAATGAAGAAAGCACCCAGTTTTACAGTGTGTTCCCCTGGGGCATACATGGATTAAATAAACCCGACCTGAACATTGCCCTGAACACCTGGAAATATGATACGCTGGCTATCAAGTTCCGCAGCGGCAAGGGCTGGAAGCAGGACAACATTTGGGCGGCGCGACTTGGTCTAACCAAAGAAGCGGCCGACCTGACCACCTTTAAACTGAAAGATTCCGGCAGGCGTTTCCCCGCTTTCTGGGGCCCCGGTTTCGATTGGACACCCGACCATAACTGGGGAGGCTCAGGCATGATAGGCTTACAGGAAATGCTGATGCAGGTGGATGGCCGCAAAATCTACCTGTTCCCCGCCTGGCCAAAAGATTGGGATACCCACTTTAAACTCCACGCCCCCTACAACACCACAGTAGAAGGTGTGTTAAAAGATGGCAAAGTCACTGAATTAAAAGTGTTGCCTGCTGAACGGATGAAGGATGTGGAGGTGATGTTGAAGTAAAACCAATGCAAAAGCTTTGGGCCATGTGCGCTTCCCTCCCCAAGGGAGGGAAGCGCACATGGCCCAAAGCTTTCGTTAAATCCCGGTTCAGACTACCTATCCAACGGTATCCACGTTTCCATATCCACATGGCCGCGGTTCCCCCAGGCGTAGTAGGGTACCAGGCGGATGTTTACCGATTGCTTATCGTTGCTTACCTCTTTATACAATTGGTTTTTCCAGTTAGCTTCGTTGCGCAGGTCGGCTTTACCGGTTAGGGCCATTATATTGCTGCCGTCAATTTGGATCAGCTCGGGTTTCAGGTCTATTTTAGCAGGCAGGGCCACATTAAATATTTTTTGGCCTTGGGGCAGATCTACCGATTCAAGACAGTAAACTATTGGCCCACGTTTTACGGCTACCTGGTTGCGGGTTTCTTCTACCAGCGGGTTCGATTCCATTAGTTTGGCGGACATAGGCAGGTCCAGTTCAACTTTATCGCCGCTTTTCCAGTTGCGGTTAACTTCAGCATATTCGCCTGAAATAAGGCTTGCATTAACTGCCTTGCCGTTCACAGTTAAGCTTGCATCATTGCACCAGCCCGGGATACGGAAGAACATAGAAAAAGCATTGGCCGGGACTTGTTCCAGCGTGATGCTGATCCTGCCATTCCAGGGGTAATCAGTCACTTGTGATAGTTTGATAGCCGAACCATTCTTTAGTTTGGTCGACAGGTTATTGCCGCCGTATAGGTTAAAGTACAAGCCCTTGTCGGAAATACTATAGGCATAATCACTGATCTCGGCAATGGTACGCACCACATTTGGCGGGCAGCAATTGGACAGTTTAATATAACCTACCCGGTCTTTAGACCACCGGGGCGTAAACGGTTCATCATCGGAAACACTTAAGGGATTAGTATATAAAAACCCACGACCGCTCAGGCTGATGCCTGATAGTACACTGTTATATAATGCAAGTTCCATTACATCAGCATATTCGGCTTTGCCCGTTACCTGCAGCATGCGCCAGTTCCAAAGCACGTTGCCAATGTTGGCGCAGGTTTCGTTATGGGCAGTGTAGTTAGGCAACTGGTAATCCCTGCCGTAGGCCTGGTGCACCTGTTGTATTTCTTTGGGATTATATGAGGTAGCATCGGGTGATACACCATCGTACAAAGCGCCGGTAGCGCCGGTTATGTACATTTTGCGGGTCACCATATCGTCCCATATCGCGTTAAGCGAATGCATTAGCGTGGTGTCGCCTGTTTCGGCGTAAACATCGGCAACACCGGCGTACAGGTAATTACCACGCACGGCGTGCCCAATGGCCTTGGTTTGCTGGCGAAAAGGGATCCTGTCCTGGTTATCATCGGTGCCGTTGCCTGTGGTACCGCGTATATCAATTAGTTTTTTAGATAGCTGCAGATATTTGGGGTTACCCGTAGTGCGGTACATTTCAACCACCCCCATATAGTGCGACGGGCAAATGGCGCTGCGCGATGCCTCGGCTGAAGATGAATTATAAAAGTTATACAAGTAATCAGCAGCCTTAATAGCGATGTTCAGGAAATTCTTTTTCCCGGTCACCCGATAATGCACGCAAGCCGCCGTCATCAGGTGACCAAGATTATAGGCCTCAAAGTTATTAGGATCTTTAAAAGCGGTTTCCTGCCCTTTTTTTTGCGCGGAGATAATTACCGGGGTATGGATGTACCCATCCTTACGCTGACCTTTGGCAATTACCGCGATGGCATGATCCATAAGCGCATCCAGTTTTGGATCGTGAGTAGTAGCATACATACTGGCAACGGCTTCCATCAGCTTGTAAAAGTCGCCATCGTGAAATGGTGGGCCTTCGTGCGAACCGGTGTCTAACCCCGCAGCTATCTCAAAGTTCTTGAACGCGTGACTAATCTTTGGGTCGGTATAGATTTTCCAAAGATTGGGGATCATGGTATCGCGGCAAACCTTAAACCTATCGGCCCAGAAGCCTTTGGTCCAGGTTACGTTGCCCATGTCTACGCTGCTTAACCTGGCGTACGGACTGGCGCTGGTATTAGTTAACGCCTTGGTTTGCGCGTTCGCGGATGCTATCATCAACATTAATCCAATTCCTGCACACAATAATCTTTTCATAACTCTATTTATTCAATTGTATTAAACTCACCGGCCCTAATAAACCAGCTGGTAATAACGATTTTGTTTCTATACGATATGGCGCGTTTGTCCAGGTCAGCTGTTCTTTTTCAGGTTTACCATGGTCGCCACGCAGGCGGTTAGCCCAGGTGTTGGTCACCTCAATTTTTAATTGATTTACACCCTCTTTTAAAGCCTTGCTGATATTTACGCGGTAAGGATAAGTCCAGGCCACGCCGCAGTTAACGCCGTTTACATATACCTCGGCCATATCGGCCACCTTGCCTAAATCAAGCCATACTTCGCGCCCGGTAGCGGTATTCTTAAAACTTTGGGTATAAACTGCCGTGCCCGAATAATAACGGATACCTTCCTCGTTTCTTGCTGACCAATCATACAGTTTATCAAAACTTACAGGCTGTGCCGGGCCACCCCATTTGGGATCGAATTGTACCTGCCAGCTTTGTTTAAGCACTTGCAAAGGCAGAACCTGCTCTTTTTTCTCATTGCGGGCTACTTTGCGGCTACCATCATTTTTCATAATGACGAATACCGAACCATTGGCCGCAAGCTGGACGGTTAACATCGTTCGATTGTTGATAACGCGCGATGCAACGCCGTTAACTTCGCCGGTAACAGCGTCCCACAATTGAGGTGTACCTATTGCAGACCTTAACGATAGTTGTATCTCACGTTTAGCGGCCTGTTGGTTGGATATAAAATACATGTCAAAATCTTCGTCTGTACGATGCGCCCAAGTGATATCCTTAGCACGGTTGCCGGTTGAATCGGTTACGACAACATCGCGGGTAATACCAAATTCGTCAAGGATTTCTTTTTGATAGGGCTGATTGCCATAGATGATTTTCACACCGGCCTTTTTCAGTTGGTTTATTTTATCCGATACCCGCGCAGATAGCTTTCCTATCGGGTTCATTTTATCTGCCGCCGGTATCACCAGCACACCATAACTTGCCCCACCTGGTAAAACAACACGTCCATTTTTAACCGTTGCGGTTAGCAATGCATCTTTATTCATCGAATCGTAAGCGTAACCCCGCAAAGGATCAGTAAAAGTTTCGGCCACCTCCATATTGGCTGAATGCGCGCCATCTTCTACCATGCTTAAGGTTGGCTCACCTTTGTTGGCTGTGCGTTTGGATTCGCGTTTTACGGCTTCTTCACCAAACAGACCAGGTAAGGTGCTTACCAAACGTTCAGGCAAAACGGCGCGGCGCGGGGTTTCTTCACCACTAAAAACCGCGATATCAGTGACCGGGTGGCCCTGCTGCAATAAGGCCTGGCAACGCTGAATATAAGTAAACCAGGCTTTACCGGGTTCCCACCATGTTTGGTCGCGGGCAAAATGGACACCGATGCCGTCCAGCGTCATGCCGGGTTTACGGTCAAGCCAGGGGTTATGGGCGTTTACGTGAAATACAAAGCGGTTAATGCCCAAAGCGAAATTGCGGTCAGCCATAGTTTTTAGCATGCCGGGTTGTTCGTCCCACATCAGGCGCAGTTCGGTAAAAGCTTCGGCTTGTATAATATTTTTACCATAAATATGCCCGCCCGAAATAGCATCCAGCATATCATTAGGTTTATCATGCGTTGGGCTGCGGAACCAAAACTCACCCATGGGGATATCGGCCATTTTATAATGCAGCATGCCATCGCTCACCATGGTCGGTGCCACGCTTTCGGCGCTGACGGCGCAGCCTTTTTCATGCGCCAGTTTAGCCATCGTGCCGTAGAAATTATCTACCAGCAGTTCGGCAATGGTTTCGCGCACATCGGCCAATACTTTTTCTGATGCTTCCGCGCTGTCCATAGGTACACCAGCCATCAGCGGCAAATACGGCAATAGATCGTACCCGCGGCGTTTTTTAAATTCCGCCGCAAATACCGGCGACCAGTTTTGGCTGCCGCATTCCCAGCTATCTACATGGAATATTTTCAATACCCGTTTAGCCAGATCGGGCCCCCCGTGCTTAATGGCTTCGCCAAACCAATTTTCAAACTGAACTTTAGCCGCTTCAGGGTTAAATTTATCACATTCCAAACCGTTGCCTGCCCCACCCGTAGCGTTAGTATGCCCGGTTGAAGTATGACCGATCCGCATGATCGTCCAGTTACCGGCAGGCACTTGCCAGTCCAGTTTACCATCAGCGCCAAGTTTATCAGTGAGGTTGATGATCTGATCTTTCTTTATGCACAATTCATCAGGTAATTGCGCAGTATTGGTTGGCTTGCTGATGCGCCACACTTCGCCGGTTTTGCTTTCGTATTGATGTATTTTTGGTTCGGATGAAAGTTCGATACCCGACAGTTTTAATGATGGCTTCCACTTGGCAAAGTCCAGATCTTCCCCACCGGGTTCCGAGCCTGTTTTATCGTATGTAAATCGGAAATACTTCGCTGTTGTGGTGGGGATATCGTTAGTGATCTGCGCGTCGCCATCCTGCCAGCCGTGGCGCGGTGGATCCAACCGGCCTAATGATTTAAAATCTTTACCGTCATTACTATACTCCACCAATAATCTTTCCGATTGATAATTGCTGGTATTGGTATGAATAACCAACGAGCGGCAGGTAACTGGTTTATCAAAGGCTAATTGTATCCAACAAGCCGTTGAAGTTGAAAAGCTTTTTTTGTTACCACGTTCGACCAGGTATTGCAGGTCATCAGCCACGGAAGCGGTTACTTTAGGCTTATCATCGTAACTGTTTGTCCCTTCGCCTTGCAGTGATGGATAGGCCAAAACCTCGATATCCTTATAATAGTTTTTGTAGTGCGATGGGACAGTCAGTGTATCATGAAAAAGTTTGCCACCTGTTACCATCGTTTTTGAGGAAACCACTTTCTGCATGGATAGTTCGGGTGTGATCCAGGGGCCACCGGCCAAGGCAAAGCCATCGCAATCGTGCATGGCCAGCTTTACGCCAATACGGTCAGCTTCCTGCATGGTAAATTTTACCATAGCCCACCATTGCGGTGTCAGTTGCGGCACGGGTTCTGCAATCAGAGGTGGGTTACCGGGACTTTTAATCGGCATCAGATAAGCACCGCCTATGCCGGCATCTTTCATGGCCTGCAAATCGGCAGTAACACCAGCACGGGTTACCGCGCCATACATCCAATACCAAAACACCCAGGGCTTGGCGCTTTCGGGCGGGTGCAGAAAGACTTCCTTCAGCTTATCTTTAGGGATGATTTTACCGCGCACCTGAGCCATTCCCGCCAAAGCAAGCAAGCAAAAACCAATAGTTATGACTAACTTCCTCATGGATGCCCGGTTTTTATTTTACGCACTAATGCGCTAATATCTGTCCCCGCCTTATAGGGCGACAGGTAAAAACTGTAATGATAATTTCTTGCCGAAATGCGATATTGTTCCAGCGCCTCGGCAACATCGCTCCAGCTATCATTGCCCCCTACACCCATTTGTTTCAGGTCGATATTTAGGGTAACAGCAGCGGCATTTTTTAACTTATAGGTATGCTTTGCCGTGCGGATATTCTCCTCGGCATAAGGCCAGGCGCTCATACTTAGCAAGCTATCGGCAACCACCAGTAAGCCGTCTTTATTCTTATCAGCCAGCAACATCCAACGCACATCGGTACGGTTGCCATTTTCCTGCGGAACTACATAAGGTTCCATAAAATTGCTAATGGTCGAGGTATAGATACCCGCTTCCGACCCTGTGCGCCTGTCAATATAATTTTCAAACGGGCCACGACCATAGTAAGTGATGGTAGTGTCAACATCTGAAATACCGGTTTGCATCCCTATTTTAGGAATGTTCGGCAAGGCTTTATTAGCTTGCAGCTCATAATCAACTTTCACAATCCCATCGCCGGTAATGGTGTACAGCACTTTCACCATCACACTATCGTGCAGCATGGTATAGTTGCTGCTCACTTTAACAATCCCTTTTTGCGATTGATCGACATTGATATCTTTCAGTTTTGGTTGCGCGCTGAACCACGGTTTTAGCTTCTTCTCCATCTTCCAGCCGCGATGGTCGTTATCGGTAGCCGGGCGGATAAAATGCGGTAACAGCGGTTCAAAAACCTGTCGTTTGCCGTTGCTGATGTAGGAAACCAATGCACCTGTTTTTTTATTAATAGCCAAAGCAAAATTTGTCCCGCTGATCAGATAATTGGCATAATCAACCACCTTAATAGCCGGATAGGTACTTGCAATTGGTTTTACTTCGGGTAACCCAGTTAAGGCAAACTGGTCAGCTGCTATCTCATAACCTTTGTGTTCCCAGGCTTCATCTTGCGCCAGTGTGAAATGGATATCAGCCAAATACTCATGCCCGGTTTTTAATGCCGATAAATATGGTTTCAGGCTAATAATGGTGTCATGCCCAGCGGCAAGGTTGATACGCGGCATCGGTTTTTTGCTGATGATATTGCCATCCTCGTGCACTTGCACGTAAACATCGTACTTATTCAGGTTGCTTACGCTGCTCCAATTTTTAATATGGATAGTTCCTTTGGCGGCATTAACCAGCGTACATTCTGCCGGCTGGAAAACGTGCTTACATTCGTAAATAGCAGGTTTCGGCCTGCCAGCCGGATCAACAATACCCTTGATGGTAAAATCGTCAAAATAGCGTTCGCCGTAATCGCCACCGTAGGCGTAGAAAGCTTTGCCGGTAGAATCGTGTTTTAATAAGCCCTGGTCTTTAAACTCCCAAATGGCGCCGCCAATGATGCGCGGCGTAGTGCGCCATTGGTCCCAAAACTCCTTCAGGTTGCCGTTGCTGTTACCCATAGCATGCGAGTACTCCACAAAAAATATCGGCCGATGGTCGCCGTTTTGCTGATTGGCCAGTAGCGGCGCGGTGTATAAGCCAGGATACATCCGGCTTATAATATCTACGTAAGGCTGGTCGATAGGGTTTTGCAGGCGGTGCGAATGGTCGTTAGTTTTTGGATAGCGCGGGTCATCGGGCGCTATGTAACCTTCAGCCTGTGGCGTGCCTTGGGCAGGTTCATAATGCACGGGTCGGGTAATATCAAAATCGTGCACCCAACCGGCCATAGCCGCGTGGTTTGGCCCCCGGCCAGCCTCATTACCCAAGCTCCAGATAATGATCGAAGGATGGTTTTTATCGCGCATCACCATGCGGGTCACCCGGTCAAGATAAGCCCCGGCCCATTGCGGGTCGTTACTTAGTTTTGAACCCAGGCCGTGGGTCTCCAGGTTGGCTTCGTCTATCACCAAAATACCGTACTGATCGCACAGGTCGTACAGGTACGGGTCCATGGGGTAATGACTGGTGCGGATACAATTGAAGTTAAACCGTTTGATGGTTTGCACATCGCGCAAAATATCTTCGCGAGACAGGGCTTTGCCTTTTATCGGGTCATGGTCGGGGCGGTTTACGCCGTACAGGTAAGTGACTTTGCCGTTGATGAGCAGCTTGCTGTTGTCCTTGGCAAACTCAATACTGCGGAAGCCAACCTTGCAGCTTTTCACTTCCAGCACATGGCCGGTGCTGTCTTCCAAACTTAAAGTTAGCGTGTACAGGTTTGGCTCTTCATCGCTCCATTTGGCCGGGTTTTTCACTTTGGCTTCCATCAGGCCAAACTTTACATTATCCAGGCGGGGGTATATTTCGTTTACAATGCTTTCTACGCTTTTTTGCAAAGGTTTTTCAAAAACCTTTCTATCGTCTTTATCAAACAACTGCGCCTTTAGCTGGTAACCCGGAATAGCCTTACCTGTCAAATTCTCCATCCTGGGACGGATCATCAGCGTGGCATCCTTGTAATCTTTATCCAGTTTACATTGCCATTGAAAATCGGCAATACGCAGTTTTGGTTCGGCCAGCAGCATTACCTCGCGGTGGATGCCACTCATGCGCCATTGGTCCTGATCTTCCAAAAAATAGCCATCGCTCCAGCGGATCACCTGCACCGATAGTACATTGTCGCCAGCCTGTAGGTATGGCGTAATATTAAATTCTGACGGCAGGAAACTATCCTCGCCATATCCCAAAAACTGCCCGTTCAGCCACACTTTAAAGCCTGAGCTTACTCCGCCGAAATGCAGGGTGATGTTCATGTCCTTCCAGTTGACAGGGACGGTAAAAGTGCGCTGATAGCTGCCCACAGCGTTGTAATCCTGCGGCACGTGCGGCGGGTTCACCGGGCGGAAAGGGTATACCGCGCTTTTGTAAATAGGTTTATCATAGCCCTGCATTTCCATGCTGGATGGGACTATAATTTTGGCCCAGCCGCTTACCCGGCTTTTATAAAAATCCTGTGGCGCATCGGCAGGTTTGCTGGCGTAGTGGAAATCCCACCTACCGTTCAGGCTTATCATTCGTCCCGATTTTTCCCGGTCGCCCTTTAATGCATCGGCAATGTTAGGGTAAGAATAAGCTGTAGCGCGCGCCGCATCGCGGTTAATGCCGTCAACCATTGGGTTCTCCCAGGGTTCATCTTTATAAATGGCCGGCACGTTTGGAATTGCCGCCGGTGTTTTATCAACCAGTTGCGCCGATGCCATCAAGGGCAACAGCAGGATAGTTAGGAATATATACTTTTTTAAGATCATTTAATTAAAGTTATCGTCATGCCGAACTTGTGTCTGCATCCCATAAGACAAGTCTCATATACCTTACGACTAAGCAAGTGAGATCCCGAAACAAGTTCGGGATGACGTAAGAAATATTTACATCGCACTATACTCCACCGTATACTTCTTCCCTTTAGCGATAGTTACCTCATAAACATTTTTGCCCTTAGCAACTACTGCACCTTCTTTACAAACTGGTATGGTGCTGCTGGTAAAGTGCAGGGTACCTGTGCCGGTTTCGGCGCTTACCTTTATTTGTTTGGCGTCGCAGCGTACTTTAATATCGCCGTTAGGTGTAGGTACGCTGCCTTCCATCCATTGCAAGCCGCCCAGTTTGGGAGTGATGGTGTACTGACTGTAACCCGGCGCGGTTGGTTTCACGCCCAGGTAGTATTTACCCAAAAGATATATCGGGCTGGCCCCCCAGGCATGGCACAGGCTTTTGCCAAACTCGCGGCCATACATGCTGTAATGGTCGGCGCCCGATTTGGCCGGGTTGTACTCTTCCCAAAAAGTGGTGGCGCCCAGGTTTAGCATGCCGCCCCAGTAATCTTTCATTTCTTTCAACACATAATTTTGTTCGCCCATGGCGCATAGCGCTTCCAGTTCATAAAAGTGCATGTACGGCGTGGTGATCTTCTGGATCTTATCATTCAGCAACACCGATTTCTTCACCTGCTGCTTCTGTGCCTCGGTAAAGTAGTTGAAGAAGATAGAGAACATATTACTGTAACGGGTTACGTTATCTGTCTGCTTGCCATCAACGCGACTGTGCACCAGCGCCCCTTTTTGCGGGTTCCAGTAGTATTGAAATATTTTGGTTTTCAGCGAGGCAGCCATTTGCTTGTATTTCGCACTTTCGGCTTTCTCACCCATTAAATCGGCGCATTGAGCCATGGTTTCCAAACTGCGGCAAAGCAGCAATTGCTCAAAGCTTATTTCGCCTTTTTTGCTTAAGCCGTCGGCCCAGTCTATAAATGTCCAATCGCCCGGCAGGCCAGTCATCAGGCCATCTTTATCGCGTCGCGCCAGGCACCAGTTCATCAGCGTTTGCATGCGCGGATAAATTTGTTGGATAAACGCCTTATCACCGCTATACTGGTAATAGTCATGAATGCCCAGGAACCAGTAAAAAGTATAATCCATAATGGTATTGATATGGCTGGTCACCGGGTCTTTACCGCGCAGGGCGTACAGCGTGCGGGTTACGGTTGGAGAATCAAAGTACAGGTAGTAATTCATGGCGTAGCTTTGGTAAGCATCACCGCTCCATACCCAGCGGTCGCGTTTAATACCGTCTATAAAAAACTCGCGGGTATTCAGGTGCAGGGTATAGGCCGCCACATCCCAAATTTTGTTGATCTGCTCATCGTTACATTTAAAACTGCCCCGCTGTTCAACGGGCGAGTATTCGTATAGCATGGTGATATCATCGGCACTTATATTTCCTTCCAATTTAACATTGACATAACGGAATGCCCGCGACCCTTCCATTACTACATCGCTTTTTTGTGACTGGTCTACCGGCAATTCATCTACCAATTCGGCATGATCAAATGATAACGCTTCTTCTTTTGACTCGCCATAATATAGCGTTACCTTCCCCTTACCTTTTAAGCCCAGGAACTTGATAAACCCAAAGGTTTCTTTACCAAAATCAACAAGGATGGCACTGTTCATCATCTCCTTTTTAACCGCCTTATGCTCCTCTGTAGGCAGTTTAAATTCGGCCGGACCCGAGTTTGGATCATAGAAATTCCAGGCACCCGCATTTACATATTTGGTAGCCGACAGATCGGAACTTTTGCCCGATGCATCTATCCATTCCTTATCCTCGAAAGTAGCCAGCCAGGTTTCATCCGATACCAAATCGGGGGCTTTTACATAGATTGACGGCACATTAGCCTGGTTGTAAACTTTCAGACTGATGCGGTGCTTCCCTGCGGGGACATCTATTGATTTTGGATAACCCGCAAATGCCTTACCATCTATTTTCACGTTGTATTGCCCTTCAATCGATAGCTCAACCTTTTCGGCTTTGGGCAGAGTAAAATCTTTATGAAACTCTATCAGCACATAATGGCTGTCCTCTTTCCACAGTGGCGGCAGGAACGCGCCGCGTTCGGTGCGGCGGTTTTGCATTTTGTTGCTCAGCCAAATCTCGTAATCGCCGGGGTACCATATCCAGGTAGCTTTTTGGGCCACGGCGGCATCGGCAAAAAACAGCATACCGAAGCATAGGGCCACGCCAATATATTTACTCAGTTTTTTCAGGTTAGTGGTATTCATACAGGTTTAATGTCCGTTAAATATGATATATAAAATTACCATTACTACGCATAACATAGCCCACGCAATTTTTACTTTTTTGGTTGGTTTAGCAATCTCGGCGGTTTGTTCGGCAGTGGCTACATAGCGCACGGGCGCTCTGTCCAGCAAGGCGATAACAATGGCCGCCACAAACAGGAACGCGAAAATGAGAAACGATAGCAGCAGATAATGCGGCCAGATGTGATACTCCTTTTGCGGGAATACCCACAGATACAACACGCCAGTTCCCAAACTTACCGCCGAGCCCGCAGATAAGATCAGGTTCACCGATAGCTTACTCATCCTCGGCCAGAATACCGTCAGCAGGAACACTACGGACAGTGGCGGCGCGATGAAGCCAAGCACCGATTGGAATACATCGAACAGGTTCAGTCCTTTAATGCTATCAATAGCCAGCGCCACGCCAATAGCCAGCAAACAGCCGACTACAACTGTAATGCGCCCCATGGTGATGAGTTGCTTATTGGTAGCTTTTGGGTTGATCTTTTTGGCGTAGACATCCATAGTAAACACTGTACTCAGCGAGTTTAACGACGAGCCAATAGTTCCTACCAGCACCGCTATCAGTACCACAATTACCAAACCATTCATTCCTGGCGGGAAAAGGTTGGTGACCATTGTCATGTAGGCTTCGTCAGGATTTTTTAAGGATGGAAACAGGAGCAGGCAAAGTATCCCCGTAAGGATGAACAAAGGGAGCGACAGGATTTTTAACCAGCCGATAAAGTTCACTCCTAATTGACCCTGTTCAAGGTTTTTAGCGCCCAGAACTGATTGCACCATAGCCTGGTCGGTACAGAAAAACGCTACCGCGGATACCGGGTAACCTAATAAAATAGCATACCAGGGGTAATCTGGGTCGCTGGCAGGGCGCACCAGGTTCCAGAAATGCGAAGGGACTTTGTGATAGATATTTACCAGTCCACCGGCTTTGTTCACGCCGATGATGGTAAGCGTAATGGAAACGCCTATAAGCAGCAACATCTGAAACACATTTACTTTAGCAATAGCTTTCAGGCCCCCAGCGTAAGCGAATATCCCCGCAAAGGAAACCAGCACAATAACCGATTGCCACATGGGGATGCCTAAGATTTGCCGTACCAAAAAGCCGCCTGCAAACAAGCCGAGACTTAACCACGAGATCTGTATTTTGATGAGCGCGTACCAGGCCAAAATGTTTTGAGTGGAATCGCCGTAACGGTTACCCATAAATTCGGGCATTGTTGATACTTTGGCGGCGATGTACCGCGGCGCGAAAACCAGCGCCAGCAGCATCAGGAATATAAAGGCATACCATTCAAAATTAATGGCCACAATACCCGTTTTAAAACCGATACTGGCAAATGCCACCAGCATAGATGGGCCCACATTGGTGCCCCACATGTTAAAGCCAATACTACTCCACCCTAACGATTTGTTGGCCAAAAACAGCGTATCATTCTCTTCCGATTTCTTCTTTTTGCCGAAGCTGGCGCGGTAGCCTATCACGAACAGGATAACCAGATAGGCCGCCACAATGGCATAATCCAGCGTGGTAAGACGGGATACAATGTTGCTCATGGCTATCATGATGCGCTCAATTGGTTACGTGATAAATTGTACTCCGCCAGTATCGCGTCAACCTTTACGGGCATGCCGGTTTGAAGCGACCTATCCATAGCTTGTAGTAAAGCTACTGTGCCTATGCCCTCTTTGATATCAGGATAAGCAGTAAAGCCCTCAGTAATGCTATCGGCAAAGTATTCCAGGTAGTTTTGGTATTCACCAGCGTGGTGACTTTGGCCTTCAAACCTAAAGTAATGTTTCAGGGTTTTATCGCCCCAAACCACAATCTTTTCTTCGCCGGTTTTATCGGTAATGGCGTAACGCAGTTCATGATAATCAGCCTGCGAAGCGCCTTCGGTAGCACGCAAAATAGTGCTCATGCCACTATCGCGTTGGGCGGGTTGTGTCGGGCCTGTATAAGCGCCGCTCACCCTGGCAATGCGGCCATCGGCTGCCCTGAAGATAAAGTGCATGGTATCCTCGTTCTTCAAACCGGCGGCGCTGCCGTTGGCGCTGATCATCCCGTAGCCCATCACTTCTTCAATATTGGGCAGGTACCAGCGTACAAAATCAACCGGGTGACTTAAGCCACCGTACAGCCATTTGAATGATTCCTCCAGCGCCCAGGGCTTTTCTAAAAACCAGCGGTGGTCGGCGCTGTATTCGCCTTCAATGGTGATGAGTTCGCCTATCAAACCTGCCTCATAATCCTTGCGCTGACGTTTTGCAGGTTCAAAAAAACGCGAGCTTTGCCCTACAAATACCCTCTTGCCCGATTGCTCAGCAACCTCCAACAACTCTGCCGCATCGGCCAGGTCATCAATAAAAGGTTTAGTACATATAACATGCTTACCCGCCAGCAAGGCTTGTTTTACGTGCTGTGCATGCAGGTGATCGGGCGTGTAGATAGCGATGATGTCTATCTCCGCATCATCCAGCATATCCTGGTAACTGGTGGTGTAGTTGTGAAAATTAAACTCATGTGCGCGCTGCTTACAGGTTTCCAAATCCCTGTCGCACACCATCTTCAGTTCCACTTTGGGGCTTTGCAAAGCCGCCGACATGGTGCTGCGGCCCTCGCCTAATCCTAATATGCCTATTTTTAACATTTGTATTTTTTAGTCCGGAAGTCGGCAAGACCCTAAGTCCGGAAGATTATAGTTGGTTTGAATTGCGTAATATCTGCAACAATATTGTTTTTATCTTCCTATGCCGTCCTGCTCTTAATCACCACAAAACATATGTCATTGCGAGCAATAGCGCGGCAATCTCGTAGTACGCAAATCAACCTACGAGATTGCCACGTCACTACGCTCCTCGCAATGACAAGTTAGCTACCTATCGGTTTCAAAAACACCCAGGTCTCCCCTTTCTTAGTTCCCGGTAAACCTTCCTGGTATTTGCTCATCGTTTTGTTCCATTCATCAACCCGTGGGTTATTTTTAGTAGTCAGCGGGTTTAATTCGTCCAGTGTTTTCCCTTTAGGGATACTGATGACGATAATTAACTGCCGCCCACTTTTAAACACAAGCAATTGCTGAAACTGCGCGTTGCAAAACCCTTGCGAAACCTCGGGCCATTTTTGGAATTGGGTTTTATGATAATCTAAATATTCCTGTTGAAGTTTAGGGTCGGCCACCAGGTTGGCTGTTAAAAATATGTTCGTCCATTCTTTCGAACTGGTTGTATCGGTACATAATTTCCTGTTGAAATTGTAAAAAGGTTTGTCAAAAACTACGAGGCTATCGTATGATCCATGAAAATTTTCTTTGATCTCTCTCGTCAATTCATCTGGATTACGTACCATAGCAAATATGGTCACGCGATTTTGCCATTGATTAATATTAGCTCCCCATTCCGCCAAACTCTTGGTATCGCCAAAGGCATCGCCCATGCTAGTAATCCGCGGATTGATAAGTTCCACAATTACCGGGTGAAGCACAATTTTAGGCCTAACCGTGTTGGGTTTAATAGTAACTGTATTCTTTATCGGGTGCGACCGTTCACATGCCGCAACAGATAACGCGATAAGCGCCATTAATAAAACACTTCTGAATTTCATAACGCTATTCTTTATGATTTATAGGTTGGTTAGCCGGGTTTGTGACTTTATATTTTAACAGGTATTGATACGGCGCTTCCAGGCCTGCAGCATTCTTAATTTCAGCACTTACCTGCGGACCATTATTCTCCCACACATCACCCGGGCCGTTGGCATTCTTTAGGAATTTTTCAGCCGGGCACCAATTGTCTTTCACGGTGATGTAGGATGAACCTTCATCGCAATACAGGTAAAACCAATGCACCGGATCGTGCGCGTAAGGGGCTTTGTAAATACTGTCGATACTGTTATTGCTGATTACTGTTCCCGCTTGCGATGACAGGGTGTAGATACCCGCCACATCGTACATATTGCGGGCGTAGTGGTGAATTTTGTTAGCGGTGATGTGGTTATCGCGCAGGGCGTTTTCGGTCTTAGTCCAGCCCCAGCCTACGCTGATGCCGGTGTAGTTTACCTCGCACACCTCATTATGGACAATGGTAACGTTCTTTACGTAACCCGCACCAATGCCTACACAGCCCCAGTCCTCGTTGGTTACATCGGTCACCAGGTTATTTTCAATGCGGTCGTTAGTGCATATCTCCCGTTTATCTTTAGGATTGTAAGGCAGGTGCACTTCCTGTCCTTCGTCAGAGAAAACACCGGCCATTATGCCTGTGCCGCCAATATCTTTAAACAAGTTCCCTTTTATTTCATCATCATGTGTACCGCGCTGATAATCTAAACCTGTCGCGGCCAAATGTTCAAACTTGCAGGCTTCAAAGCCGGTATGGTCGGCGTAAGCCACGGTTATAGCCGCCGCCGGGCGGCCAACCCAGGCCTGGTTTTCCAAACCTTTTTTATCCAGCGTACCGGGGATTTTCAACTTGTAAGCATCCGTCATATACATACCCGCCTGGTGGGGTACCAAACCTTGCTTTGATGGCAACAGCCAGGTACTATGCTGAAACGCGATGTTTTTGAAACGTACATAACTCACCGGGTTATCAATTGTCCCCAGCATTTTTACCAGTGTTTCCAAATAAGGCGCGGTTACTGTAGCGGTGCGCATGTCTTCACCTGCGCGGGGGATGTAATAGATCTTTTGATGGAGTTGATCCAAATACCATTCGCCCGGCTTATTTAAAAACTGAATGGCGTTGGTTAGATAAAATGCGGAATTGCCCGTTTTCTTCGATATCCAGGGCGCAGGCCAGGGGTGTTCTGATTCCACACGGCTTTCGGGCTGATAAAAAGATAAACGTACACTATCACCCTGCACCTGTACATTTTTTATCCTCAGCATAGCAATGGCCCACCATTGGTGAATAAACATTTCCATGCCCTTAACCCGGCTAATATCCATGTCTTTGGCTTTAGGTATCCAGCAGGTTTCACTCTTTTTATCCCACGATAATATGCGGTTCATTAGCGGCGCGTCCACATCGCGGGCACGGGTAGCTTTTATGTTGTTCACCCATAGCTGTCGGAACAATAAGCTTTCATTACCTATCATAGGCGCGTCGGCCACCCAAACTTTGCCTTTGGCTTCAGTAGGCAAACCGGGAATAATGCCGATAGCCTTTTTCCAGTTATGGATATTAATGCCACCGCTCAAAACAGCTTCGCCATCTATGCCCTCAATTACTGTCGGATTATCAGCCGTACCCGAATCTTCAGGACGGATGAACAGGGTTTCTTCTAATTGATAAACGCCCGCGCCAACTTTAATGCTGATGCCACCTTTCACGGATGGGTCGTTCAGCCGGCGCAGTTCGCGCGCTTTGCGCAAGGCCATAGCTACCGATGCCAGCGGCCTTTCCTTCGTACCATCATTTTTATCCGAACCATTTTTAGCAACATAGATATCGGCAGCGCTGGCGGTAAAGGTTATGATGAAAAGGAAAAAACAAACAGCAAAAAACCGTGTCATTTCGACGAAGCGTAGTACAGGAGAAATCTTATACGCGGTGCATTGTTTATGGGAATATCGTATAAGATTTCTCACTATGTTCGAAATGACATTCTGGTTTTGAGTGTACATGGTCAGTTACTGTTGAAATATCGATTTTACATAAGCAGTATTAGCGCCGAAGTTCTTCTTCACATTATGCACATCCTTCACATCGCGCGAACGTTCTAATACCAGCCAGCCGCTCCAGCCCATTTTATCCAGCGTGGCTTTTACTTTTTTCATATCTATTTTAGGGTCGTTTTGCAGCCATTCGCCGTCGGTATCGGTACAATGGATCATTACAATATTTTTCTTCCCTAAGGTTTTCAGTTCCTTTTCCAGGTCTCGGTTGTTGTCCAGCGCATCCTGAAAATTGAAATAACTTTTCACAGCTGGCGAACCGATCTCTTTTAACAGTGCTACCTGGTCTTTAGCCGGTAATGCTGTGCCAATGCCTATCACTACGTCTTCTTTCTCGGCCATTTTGCCAACTTCTTTCAGGCGTGCTATAACAGCTTCACGTTGTTCGGGTTTAGTAGCGGGATCGCTGGCACCCAGCGGCAGGAACGCCACCTTCACGCCCATTTGTTTCATGGTGGTAATACAATCGCCAACAGCCTTAACGGCGGTTTCGCGGGTGCCAAATGGCTGCGCGAAGAAGCCGGTCATGGCCAGCGATGAAATTTCGATATTCAGTTCTTTTGATTTATCCAAAAACTGTTTGCGTACCGAATCAACCGCAAGGGTGTTTTCAAAAGTAGGGCGCGGGCCCATACCGCCCATATCTACCTCTACACCATCGGCACCAATGGTTTTGGTGAGTTGAAAGGCACCCAGTTTTTGCCTTTTAATGATCATGATATCGGCCACAGCCACTTTGTAGCGTTGGCTGTTGGCTTGCGCGGATACGATGATCGGTAAAGCCAAAACTGCGATCAATCCTAATATAACTTTGTTTTTCATATGTTTTGTTCAACTGTATATATCTTCTGTCAAAATCCAACACGTCATGCCGAACTTGTTTCGGCATCCCATCTGGTAGGTCGCCCATAAAGTCAATCACTTTGCAAGTGAGATCCCGAAACAAGTTCGGGATGACGTAAAGCACTTTATTTATGCACATTCATTGCCCAAACCCGCTCCAACTGGTCAAACCCATGGATAGCATTCTTAGGCAGCTTCTCGCCTTTATCGCCAAACACATATAGCATCGGTTCTTTCTCCACCGTTACGTGCGATTCATCGAACTTGCCGTCTTTGTCCTGTATATTCTTAATATCTAAATGAAAGTTTTTAGCCAAAAACGTGTACAACGGAAAGCGTTTGCTGGGGCCAAAGTCATGTTTGTCGTTTGGCAGGTGAACGTTCTCTACTTTATCCGTTGCGCCGTAATAGCCGTATATCTTTTGCAGGTACGGGAAATCGTGTTCGGGCATGTTGGCCGTCCAGTCGCTGCCGTCTGATATCAGCAACTGCGGATGCGGCGCGGCCATAGCGGCCAGTTCCACATTATCGCTGCCATTGCCGCATTGGGCTATCGGCATCCCGCTTTCGCAAGGGCAACCGCCGTAAAAGTATGAGGAGATAGCAACCACCGGCGCGCTCAGCGTAATGCGGTCATCAATTGCAGCCATTAAAGCGGTATGGCTACCACCACCCGATCCGCCACTGATGCCTATCCGCGTAGGGTCAGTTTCTTTCAGGCTCAACATATAATCCAGTATTCTGATAGCACCCAAAGCCTGTATGCTTTGCGCCAGGCTGCGGCGATGGTCTTCGCCTTTAAATTGCAGCAAAGATTCACCCCATGCAAACAGATCATAGCTATAAGACATGGCGCCCATACGGGCTATACTGGCGCAGCGTATCTGGCAATCGGCACGATAGCGTTGTTTGTCCCAGTGCCCATCGGGACTAAGCACTACAGGGATTTTACCCCTTATCTTCAACGGTTTATATAATGATCCATTAATATATAAACCCGGCAAAATCTCAATAGCTATATTTTCAACAGTATACCCATCGTAAACACGTTTCGGGGTAATAATAGGTGCAGATGCCGGTTTAGTCGGTAAAGGGGATAGTTGAAGCGCCTGGTATAGCTGTGGTTTCAGTAAGGCTTTGCGTTGTTCAAAGCTGGCTTTGTCGTGATATTGCGAGGCTATGCGGTCAAGTTCCTTCCAGCCATCCTGCACTTCCCACCGGTAGTATTCGTAATCTTTCAGTTTGTAGCTATTGGGGCCTTCCTTGTTTACCTTCATATCAAAAGGCGCCAGCACATTATTCAGCGTAGTTTCGGCATCCTGACGAAAGCGCCATTCGGCGTAGTTCACAAACTTGTCCTTCACCAGCGCTTCGTTCATTTTTATCTTTACGTGATAGCGGTCCTGTATTTTCAACAGCACATCTTTTAATGGCTCCCTGTATCGGTCGTCAGAATTTTGCTGAGCGTAGGTGCTGCCTGTAATCAGCAATCCTAAACATAAAAACAATAGCTTTTTCATAACTTATTTCATTACGTCAACCTCGCCGGTTACTACGGGGAGGGTATAACCTTTTACCGCCGGCCAAATGCCGTTCTTAATTTTTTTCATCTGCAGTTTAGCCGGATCAATCACCACATGTTTTATTTTTTGCCTGCGCCAGGTATAAACCACATGCACCATCCCATCCGATGACTGAATCACTGATGGGTACGAATACTGGCTGATGGGCGAATCTTCCAAAATAGCGGCTGCATACCATTTAACACCGTCTTTAGATACCGCTACGTTCAGTGGCGTACGCGCTCCTTTAATTTCTTTTCCCGGTGGCAGTACATGGTTATAAACCAGCAACTGGCGGCCATCCTTCAGCGTTACAGCATCGGTACCGGAATTATTATTCGGCAATGATGTTTTCTTCAGCGGCGACCAGGTTTTACCGTTATCGTTCGACCATGAGGTTAACACTGCTCTATTTTGGCTGCGGCAAAGTATCTGCAACTTGCCACCTTTATGAAATAATATGCTGGGTTGTATAGCCTTCATTTCACCGCCTATTTCGTTGATGGGCCCTATCATTGTCCAGGTTTTGCCCAGGTCTTTTGTAGCTTCAAAATGCACCTGCCAGCCTTTGCCTTCGGTACTGGTTGGGCATAGGATAGTGCCATCGTTCAGCAATACAGGCTTATTCTTTATCGGGCCTAAAAAACCTTCAGGTAAGGCCTTTTGCGCAGACCAGGTTTTGCCGCCATCGGCAGATGTTTTCATGTACCCCTTCCAGGTTGACGGGCTTGGGCCGATCTTGTAGAACAGCCACAGATCGCCATGAGGCACCTGGAACAACACCGGGTTCCAGGTAGGGTAGCGCAGGGTTGCGTTCTGGATACCATCAGCCACATTAATGGCTTCCGTCCATTTGCCGTTAACCAGTCGGCTTACCCAAATACACACATCGGGGTTACGCTCTTTTGTCCCGCCAAACCAAGCCGCTACAAAACCGGTCGGCGTTTCGGCAATGGTTGCAGCATGGCACTCGGGGTAAGGGGCTTTTTCGTAAATAAATTCATCCGTCACAATGCCTTTTCGCCACGGATTTATCTGTCCAAAAGCAGCAAATACCAGCAACCACACACTTATCGTTAATATCGTCTTTTTATTCATTTTTAGTTCTTTTTATCCTGTTCTGCTTTTTCTTTCGCGGCTTTGTCGGCGGCTTTTTTTGCGATGATCATTTTGGTGTAGTCGCCATATAATTGGTGCCAGTTGCGGCCGTGCTCGTTCAGGTATTGCTCGTTTTTGGTTTTATAAATCTCGAATATGGCCGAGATTTGTTTGATGTTTTTAAAGTCGACCGCCTGCTCGCGGGCCTGTTTTAAATTGGCTAAAATCACGGCTTCCTCGGTCGGGGTAAGGTCGGGCACGATGGACTTATAACCGTTCAGCGTGAACGCTACTTTGCCAATAGTGTATTTATCCAGTATCACTTCAACCTGGTCTTCAGTCAGGTCTTTGCGTAAGCCGGTCATCAGGTTTTCATGTACAGATTTAGGGATGGACGAATTGACGATGATCTGCCTATCCATAGCGCTTAATGGCTTACCTGATAGCGGGTTAATACCAGCTGGTACCATATCGGCGTTGTGGGTGTTGTTCCAATCGCGCACGGCTTTCATATGAGTAGAAACCACTTCCTTTACCCGGGTAGCTTTGGCCTCATCAGTCAGGTTTAGGGCGGCTACATATTCTGTGGCTTTTTTATCTACATCGGCATCCGCTTTGGCTTGCGCTTCCGCGGATAAGGGAGCTGGTATTTTAGATACTTCCTGCGCATTAACCATCGTGGCGAACGACAAACCCGCCGCTACTAAAATTCCTGTTATTGTAAGTTTTTTCATGGTGATATTTTCCCGTAATTATTTAGTGTCAAACACGTAATTTCCAGAACCTACTTCAAACACAGCCCGTCCATTTTCCATCTTAATGAATTTCACACTTTTTGACGCATTTGCTTTTTGACCGCCTTCAGTCACCGCTTCCGCAGATTTTGCAGGGACGTAAACCATCGCCGTAGTATTAGCCGGAACAGTAATGCTCCAATGGAATTTACCTCCGATATTTTTCCAGTCGCTTTTAATTAAGCCATGGATGGAATGATAACTGGCGTTCACAAAATCCAGTCCACGAACCGCTTCCGGTTTCATAATGATCTTTTTGAAAGCCGTGCTCGTTGCGTCGGATTTGATACCGGCCAAGTCTTCATAAAACCATACCAGCAGATCGCCCAAAAGCATTACATGGTTTTGCGAATTCATTGATGGATTAGCCGTATCGCCGTTCCACAATTCCCAAAATGTGGTAGCGCCTTTGCTTACCATATAGCCCCAGCTTGGGTAATCAGTGTTGGTAGCTATATGCCAGGCAATATCCGGGCGACCATTATCTGTCAACCCGCGCATTAACCACTGCGTGCCAATTACCCCGGTACTGATATGCCCGGTATTGGCCACCACAATTTTATCGTCGATATTTTTAAAGACAGCTTTGCGCTCACCCGCCGGAACCATATCAAAATACAAAGGCAGCAGGTTCGATGTTACCGAATTGTTGCTGTACCGCGCCGTTTTCGCATCAAAGTATTTTTGATTAAACCTGGCTTTGATCTTCGCGGCCAGCGCGGCAAACTCCTGCATATCCTGTGGCTTGTTCAGTAGTTTGGCAAACTTTTGCATAGTGCCCAACAGTCGGTAATAGTAAGCTGTCGCAATTAGCTGCCCATCTGTTGTGCGCAGGGTATCTTTAGAATGGATCAATTCCGGCGATTCAGGCGGTACGCACCAGTCGCCATACTTGTCCTTGGTTTCAATGTAATCCTTCATAAAAGTGCGCATGTAAGCCAGCCACTTTTTCATAGAAGCATAATGCTTAGCAATAGGTTCCTTATCGCCATATTGCTGGTATAGCATATCGGCTACCTGCAGGTACGTAGCAGGCCAGGTCATGTTATCGCTGTAGTAATTCCAGTAAGCAGGGGCCACATCGGGGATAGAACCGTTTGGTTTTTGTGCTTGTTCAATATCGTCCAGCCATTTGGCGTAAAGTTTGGCGTTGTCAAACACAAAGCTTTCGCTATAGCTGCCGGTGGCATGGTCGGCCAGCCAAGGCATACGCTCGTTACGCTGAGGGCAATCCAACGGCATACCTTTATAGTTGGCCTGTATACCCCAAACCGCGTTTTGATAAATGCGGTTTACCAACGCGTTTGATGTTTCAAAGCTGCCGGTAATCTCCAGATCATCATTCACTACCTGGCCTTCAAAATCATCAACCGTTGGGGTGCCAGGATAGTTCACAATTTCCACGTAACGAAAGCCATGATAAACAAATACCGGGTGCCAGCTTTCCGGGCCGTCACCTTTTAGGGTGTATACGTCGGTCACTTTGGCATCGCGCAGGTTGGTTACGTATAGCTCACCATCTTTAGTAGTCTCCGCATAGCGTAACTGCACTTTTTGTCCCCGGTTACCTGTAACTTTCATATTCAGCCAGCCCGCCATATTCTGCCCCATATCCATCACATACATCCCCGGTTTGACCAGTTTTATTGATACCGGTTTAACCAGCTTCACCACACGGATAGGCTCATTCATTTGCGGTACCAGCTTCCCACCCGGAGCTTGCACCAGTTCAGGTTTCAGCCATTTACTGTCATCAAACCCTGTATGGTTCCAGCCCGCCATTTCTTTGGTAGCGTCGTATTCCTCGCCATCGTATTCGTTGTTAGTACGGATTGGGCCATCGGCGGTAAACTTCCAGCTGCCATCGCTCACAATGGTTTGTTTGGTGCCGTTGGTATACTCCAATTCCAGTTGCAGCAGCATTTTGGGGAAGCCAAATTCCTTTATTTTTTTAGGCTTATACTTTGGCCGCATGGTAAAAAATCTGCCGTTACCCAAGGTAGTGGCAATGGCGTTTGTACCCGGCTTAATTTCTTTAGTGACGTCAAAAGTATTGTAGATCACCGATTCGGTATAATCGGTTGGCGGGGTAGACAATACCTGGTCACCGATTTGTTTGCCGTTCACAAACAGTTCGTAATGACCTAAGCCTACTACGTAAACCGTGGCTTTTTTTATGGTTTGGGAGACATCGAATTGCTTGCGATAATACCTTGCGGATAGCCTTGAAAATTTAGAAACGCTATCCCAGGGGAAGCCGTTATCATAACCTATCCATTTGGCTTTCCAGTCGGCGGGGTTAAGCAGGCCCATAGTCCATTGCGCCGGGTTACTCCAGGCGCTTTCGCCGTTGGTTGTCCATACCTTTACTTTCCAATAACAGGCCGTGCGACTCATCAGCAGTTTGCCTGCATAGGCTACCATCACCGAGCGGTCTGACGTCATTTTGTGTGAATCCCACAGGTCGCCCTGGTTTGCCGCCAGCTTTATAGGGGTGCTGGCTACCAATATTTGGTAAGCAGTTTGGATAATGCCGCGGCCATCGCCGGTAATTTCCCAGCTTAGTCGCGGGTGTGTTGTGCCAATGCCTTGCGGGTTCACCAGCATTTCGCAGCGCAGGTTTTGTGTGCCACTAGCGGCAAAGCATTGATAGGATAAAAGCACCAATGCCAGCAGGGTTAATATATGGATGCGGTTTTTCATTTCCCCGAAAAATCGAAATACAAGGTGATATGTAACGCCATGTTAATATCGCGGTAGTAATCAAAATATTTATTAGGGAAACCCTGTGTACCCAATTTTTCGGGCTTTTGCGATTTGGTTCCAATCGGTGTGATGCCATTCATAAATGAGATATCGCCCGATGGGAACGCCGGTGCCGTATTGTACACCTTTTTAGGGTTGGCCGGGGTAAACAGGCGCATAAATACATCCTGGTTATCACAAACAATGGTTACCGGCTGACCGGTAGTTTGCAGCTTCAGCCAGTACAGGTTTGAATAATACCCCTTGAATTCCGGATATTCTATCTTCGGTTCAGGATTGCCTGTTATGGTGTTATTGTATTTTTTATCCCAAACATTCAATGTAACGCCTTTCATCCGGTTTTTCCAAACGCGATAAGGGCCATCGCCCATATACATAACCCCTTTAACATCCTTTTCAGGATAGGAAAAACTGATGCCTAACAAATTGCCTTCCTCGCCTACGGGCCAGTAGCGCATGGCCAGTTCAACCCAACCCGAAGGGTATATCGTCCATTTTAATTGCGCGGCATTTGCTTTTTTCTCAAACTCGCCCTCAACTACCAGATTATTGTTTTCGTAATGATAGTTCAGTTGCTTGAAGCCTGTTTTCTCGCCGCCCTCGGCAAGGACAGGTCCATTATTGAACGGTATCTCACCCTTAGCATTTTTAACTTTTACCAGCACACCACTGTTACGGCTAAATTCAAGGTTTATACCATTAGCGCTCACTTTATACAGCGAGTCGGTTGTGGTAATCACAGGTTTGCTGCCGCCGGTTTTAGTAACCATACGGGCGGTAATTGCCTGGTGCCCGGTAATAGGCCAGCTCCAGGTGTATAGTTCGCGTTTATCAGGGCCGTAAGCCGTCATGTATAACACATCGTAATTTTGCCAGCCTGCGGGTAATGCCATTTGTAGGTAACCATATTGACCCGGAGCCACATCGGGCGCTGTAATGGTGCCAGTTTTGGTATCTGGTGCAATTTTTTGATATGGATTAGCCAGTTTGGTAAGCTTATAACTAAAAGTACACTGCTTCAAATTGGTATAGAAATAGCGGTTCTCCAAATGCAATTTTCCATCAAACCGGGGAGTAATTTCGCGGGAATCAAGGCGTACCGGGCACCAAATTTCCTTAATGGCGTTATAGCTGCCTTCTTTTTCATGATAAGGGCCAACAATACCGTCGGGCGCGTGGTCGCCATCCGAATCCAGTTCACCGTTTTTATCGGTACGCACAACGTCCTCATCAGCAAAAACCCAAATGAAACCACCAGCTGAAAGCGGTGTATGCCACATCAGTTCCCAAAAATCATCCAAGCCCGCACCTGCGCCACCATCATATAAGCCATGCAGAAACTCTGTTGGGAAAGTTACATCGTGACCGTGGAAGTTTGTTGCGGTGCCATAATCGTAGTTGATATAATGCTGTGTGTTGGTGCCGTTGAATATTGTCCATGGGTGGATAAGCGGGCGTTGCTGTATATCCAGTTCGCCAAACAGGTGGTCAAGCTCAAGATTAAAACCGCCCTCGTTGCCGTTATCCCAAATTACTATAGCCGGGTGATTTACATCTTTAGCAATCATTTCATGCACCAGTTTGGCACCCACTTTAGTATCGTAATTGCCGTGCCAGCCGGTTAGCTCGTCTAACACAAAAAGACCTAATGAATCGCAGGCATCCAGGAAATGATCATCGGGTGGATAATGCGACATCCGCACCGCATTCATGTTCATATCTTTGATCATTTTCACATCGGCAATGCTTTGGGTTTTATTCATAGCCCTGCCTGTTGTTGGCCAAAACGAGTGACGGTTAACCCCTTTGAATTTGATCTTTACATTGTTCACGTAAATTCCATCGTGCACGCGCAGTTCAACCGTACGGAAGCCGAAACGTTGTTTTACAGTGTGCACAATCTTCCCACCCTGGTTTAGGGTAAATACCACATTATAAAGATTAGGAAACTCTGGCGACCATAATTTGGGTGATTTGATAGCCGCCCTCAAATGAGCTGCCGTATCGCCCGCATTTATTTTTGTCGAAAATACCGGGCCAAATTTTTGTCCTGATAAAGTATAAATCTGTCCGGTTACTGTGCCGGCTTTAGCATTAGCCAATTGTAATACCGCATCAAAAGCGCCGGTAGCGCGGGCATTTACCGCTTGCTGTTTGATGTGCGCCACAGGGAAAACTTCCAAAAATACCGGGCGAAATATGCCACCGAACACCCAAAAATCAGCTTTACGTTCAGCGTTGTTAACTGATGGATTGGCCGAATATTTGGCGACAGTTACTTCCAGCAAATTGGTTTTGCCGTAGTTTAATAATTTACTGATATCATATTTAAAACGGTAGAATGAACCCTGGTGCATATCGCCTGCCGGTTTGCCGTTTATTTTAACTTCTGTATCGGTCATTACGCCATCAAAAACAATATTGATAGCTTTGCCCTGCCAGTTGGCCGGCACCATAAATTCGTGCTTGTACAAGCCTTTCTCACGGCCTTTAAGGCTGTCCTTATCCAACCCGTAGTTGTATTTACCAAAGCCTTGCAACTCCCAGTTTGAGGGCACGGGAATGGTTGTCCATTTGCCCGAATTACGGCCTTCGGTACAAAAGAATTGCCAGTTTACGGTACGATCGCTGCCGGTACCGCTCAGGAATATTTTTTGCGTTTCCTGGGCGCGGGTAGTTATGGCTGATAAGATCAGCACAGCAAACAGTAGTAATTTATATCCGGCAGTTTTCATAAGGATTAGTTATCGGTTGGGTTAAATTTCAAAGGGTTATCCGTGCGGAAAGGCGCGGCAGGGAAACCATCTTTATTGTAAAAATTAGGCTGGGCATCTTCGCTCCAGGCGAAGCGCACCGCGGTTGGTTTGCTTACTGAGGGGGTTGAAACCTCAATTGTATTACCTTTAATTACAGCGTTGGCATCAACAAATACGCCATCAGTCCCGGCTATGGTAAAATAGTTAAGCGGCTTGCCATCGCGGCTGATCAATCCTTTACTTACGCCTGTAAATTCTAATATAATTTTGTTTTCGCTGCTGTGCATTTGCTTATAAACCGGGCCTGAATACACCACCGGCTTTTTGTAGGTTTTGGCTAAAGCCAGCAATTCCAGGCGCCTGCCTACTTCCCATTTAAATGGCGGGTGCAGGTTTTTAACGTCATCGTTTAAATCGGTAGTGATGATCATGCCTGTGTTGGGGATGTTTTGTACCTGGCTTTGTGTTTCCCAAAACCGGGGCAGCATTTGCGGGCTAATGGTTACCGTACTTTTCATTTTAGAATAGTAGTACGGCACGATCTCCACGTAATAAAACGGCATGGTCGGTTCATGCCAGGCATCGCGCCAGCTGTTGATCAGCAACTGCATTTTGTGGATGTAGCTAACTGTTTCTGTCATATTAGCTTCGCCCTGGTACCATAAAAAGCCGCGGATAGCCAATGGCGCTAAGGGTGAGATCATACGGTGCCAGAATTTACCATCGGCACCGCTTACCTGGGCCGAATCTTTACTTACCCGTTTAAAATAGGGCGACTCAGCAAATGCCGTTTCGGGTATCCAGGGCTCAATGCGGCTGCCGCTTACGGCCGCGCAAACTACGCCCACGGGTACATTTAAATCGTGATTTAAGTTTTTGGCGAAGAAGTAACCTGCTGCCGAAAATGCCCGCAAAGCCGAATCCTGCGCGATGCTCCAGCCCGAATGGGTAGAATCGGGCTTGGCCAGGTTTTTCTGCGTCACCAAAAATATTCGTATCTGCGGATTATGAGCGTGCTCGATCTCATCAACCGGCGAATAGGCCGTGGTCATAGTATCGGGCTTGTTCACTTTACTGTTCTTGCGCATCTCGTACAACATATTCGACTGCCCTGAACACAACCAAACTTCACCCACCAAAATATCGGTAAGCTTAATGGTATTTGTACCTGAAATGGTTAAGGTGGCGCCTTTAGCCGATGCCGGCATGGCATCAAGCATTAACTTCCAGTTTCCTGCGGCATCGGCAGTTGTTGTTTTAGTTTGTTTATTGAACTTAACAGTAACCTTTTCACCCGCAGCAGCAGTTCCCCAAATAGGTACAGGTTTCTCGCGCTGCAATACCATACCATTACCCAATATTTTAGGCAGTACCACTTCGGCATAGCCACCAAAGCAGCATAACAGCAATATTAACACAGCAACTACACCACTTCTTTTCATCTGCTAATATTTTCCTGTTTTAAATGATTTGATATAAAATACCGCTGGTTTTGCCTGCTCGCCTGCTTTTGGCAAGTCGTAATCCTGATCGGTTGGGGTATCCGCATCAGGGAAACGGCGCACGCTGCCTGTGCGGAACACCACCCTTTTTATCGCCAATACCGGCGCGAAGAACAGGTTGGGCGCCAAATCTTTTCCATTAATGTTCAGACTGTAAAAACGGGTATCAGTATTTAGTTTCAAAATGATGTGCAGCGGCTTATTTGCCTCATATTTCATCAGGTTTTTGTTGCGATACCCCGCCTTAGTGATAAATGCCCCCGTTGAATCAAGCGTTAGCCTGATGGCTGCGTTACCTTTTGCATCCTGGAATTCTATATCCAGCATACCGGTATTATTTTGTCCCGGCACCAACGTAAAATCAACCGACATGCGTTTACCTTCGGGCACCACACGTTCGGCACGGGCGTAGTCAAATGGGTCGTGGTCGTTCAGTGCTAAAGCCTTCGTACCATCGCTCATTTTTTCTATTTCAACCTTTGCCCACAGCGGACTAAACGTATTCCATTTGTCCAGCTCGTGACCAGCAGGCAGTGCATTAAAATCATCATTAGCCGGGCCATCGGCCATATCGGTGATAGGCACGGGGATGCTGGATACCCAAATATCTTCCTTGTTCATGCTGTAGGTTACCCACAACTTGCCATCGGGTACTACGCCGTTGCCTTCAATAATACCACGGGTATACTGCGGCCCGTATGATTTATAAGCACCCCCATAACGCATGGTTGATATCTCGCCGTTTACCAGCAGCAGGTTGGTATAATCCAGTCCATCTTTACTTACCGATACCGCCAGCGGCCATCTGAATTCCGACGGATTGTATACGGTAGCATATTTACCATCAGATGTGCGCTGGCCCCATATTTTGGCATTGCTGGTTACTATGCGCGGTGCACGGGTGGCATTAGTCGGCCAGGTTTTGCCATTATCTTTACTGATGGCGGTCAGGCCGTTTTTCCATAACCCCACTACCCTCCCATCCGGCAGGTGATAAAAACTAAACGCCTTATATTCCTTATGCAGTGGGATCAACGGATCTTTCCGGTCGGTTTCTTCCACCCATTGCATCATCATTAAGGGATTGGCCATTAACTCATCGCAGGCTTGTACAAAACCTTTATCCTTGCTGGTTTTGTAAAACGGGTACGAGGTGTTTTTTTCGTTCCATTTAGGGTTGTAGTGGATAAAATAGATGGGGCCATACTTACCATTGGGTAAAACTTCGCGGACAACGCGGCCAATGCCCAACCCATCATTAGGGTCGTCATGCGGTTCTAATACTATCCCATAAAAGCCCAGCACCAGCAAGCGTTTAGATTTGGAAGTATAAAAACCCATCCGCTGATGCATTACCGAATACAGGTCTTTAGCTACCTGCGTGTGGCCTTCTTTAGTTGTACCGTCAGGTATTTTATACTGAGGAAAAATAACTTCGGGCTTGCTCCAGTTTTGGCCGTCTTTTGAGGTAATGAGCAGCGTTTGTCCCGGTGGAACGCTCTCTCCTACTTTATCGCTCAGGTATTCTACATAAAAAGTGTTGTTCCAGTAAGCCAGCATGGGGGCATGGTTATAAGTAAAACCAAAGCCTTCAGCCAGTTCAGGATGCTCACGGTTGGCACGGAATATCTGCATATTGTGCACACCTACCGCCGGGGTTAACCGCCCATCGTGATAATCCACATTCACCACCGTATTCCCGGTATAATGCACGGTATCCTGCGCATGGGTAGCAAACGCCAGGCTTACAAAACTTAATATCGTTATCGCTATCTTCCTGCTCATATATTTTCATGGTTGGCCTGCGGCTTGTTTAAGGCCGGCCAATACTTTTTTGCTCACTTTAAAAATGGTGCCGTGCTTGTGTCCCTCGGGTACTTTTACGCTGTCGGCTATATCGGTAAAGGTTTTAAAGTCGGTGGTGCGCATAGCGCCGTAACGTTTCAGTCGGTATGAGTCGTAATAGATCAACCAATTATCACCCGCTTTAATTGCTGATGGCCCCTCGCTAAACAACTCCGTAAACCGTTTACTGTAATCGTGATATGGCCCCAGCGGGTTGCTGGCAAATGCCACCAGGATATTGCGGTTGGGCCGGGTATTATCTTTCATTACCAGCACATAATCGTTTTTACCTCGTTTTAGTATTTCGGCATCGATCACGCTGAAGCCAGGATCAAGAAATAATTTAGTTGGCGCAAAGGTTTTAAAATCCTTAGTAGTGGTATAATATAGCCGGTGATTGTTATCCTCGGGTTCTTCTCCTTTGGGAAAACGGAATGGAATGCACGATGCCCAAACAATAATGTATTGCCCGGCCTCATCATCATAAAACAACTCGGGTGCCCAGGCGTTTTTGGCAGTCGGCTCGTAACCCATCACATCAATATGCTCCTCCGGCGACCAATGCACCAGATCTTTTGAACTGGCATGACCAATGCCTTTATCATCTTTCCAGCCAGTAGTCCACACCAAGTGGAAGGTACCATCAGGCCCCTGGCAAATAGATGGGTCGCGCATTATTTTAGCGTCACCAACTTCTGGTTTCAGGTAAATGTGGTTAAGGTCATTCCAATGATAAGCATCGTAACTGTAAAGGAACCTTAAGCCCTCGTTAGCCGGTTCGTGGAAGGATGTGAAAACATACACGCTTTTTGTGCTTTTGCACGATAGCAAAACCATGGCGGTGAAACCAGTCAGCAAATATTTAAAAGCACGGTTCATTTTATTTGGTTTATACAGCGTCCAGTATCAGCACCCAATCGTTGCCGTTCATTTTCTCGCCGGGAGGATTAAATTTAAGCAATTTCGATTTATTAAACGTACCTATTACAGTTATTTGCCCGTTGCGCGGATCGTACCATGTTGCCTTTAACTTGCTGCCCTCCAGCTTACTGGCATCTATCTGCATATCACGGCCATTGTAGGTATAAATAAAGGCATATTTACTGCCGCGTGTCGCGATAAGCCTGTCATACCTTTTACCTTGCCCCGCAGCAATTAATGACTGGTCAGGCACGCGGTCAAAATACGGCCGGGATAGCATCAGCTTTTTCAGATAAACCATTTGCCTGGCGCCCGGCGCGTTGATGGACTTTGTCCAGGGGTCTTTTGATCCGTAGGAACCTACCTTTTCGCCTGCTTTGTGCATCTGCATCACATCGTTATTACCATATGTAAAGCCGCAGCCACCTGCAAAAACCGACCAATAAGCATAGCGCCTTACATCGTTTGCCTGCCAGCGCGGCAACTTCACATCGTGCAAACCATAAGGAATATTTTCGTAAGATGGCTCTGCATCCAGCGTTGGTTTAACCGGTGTTTTAGCGTAATCAGCCTGCACGTAGCGCCAGTTATCCTCGCCATAGTTCAAATCTTTTTTAGACGTATCCTGCGCGTAATTGCGGTGCCCCGATTGGAAGCAGTTAAAATTCAGCCATTCCTCGTTATGGAACCAAGTTGATGATTGCGTACGTCCACGTGGGTGAAAGGTCATCAGGTGTGCAGGATCAACCTGGTGGATAGTATTACCGATAGCCTGCCATGTACGCAGCGAGTCTGTTCCGGGAACATCACCGCCGTTCATCCAGATAATGTTGGAGTGGTTGCGGTAACGGTTAGCTAAAAATTCGGCATAAGCTTTAGCCTGGGCTGGATTAATATGCGCTTCCTTTACTACCGACCCCCAAACCGGCACCAGCGCCACATACAAGCCCTTGTCAGCCGCCTGGCTAATGATCCAGTCTATATGGTCCCAATAGTCGTACTCATCGTCTTTACCAAAGGTATTACCCGGTGTAACTTTAGGCTCAGTTATTTTTTTGCCTGTTAAGGCAGAATCGCCATAGGCATTAACTTCCTTAATGCTATGCACCACCATTACTTGTATCACATTAAAGCCCTGCTGGCGGCGGGTTTCCAGGTATTCAAACGCTTCGGCCCGCTTCATTTTACTGAACAGCAGCCAGCCTGTATCGCCCAACCAAAAAAATGGTTTACCATCAGCAGTAAAATAGCGGTGGTTGGCGGATATTTTTAACGGTGGCAAAACCTTCGACGGGTCGCCTTTAAATGAGAAAAGTAAACAGCATGCAGCAGCCGTTATAGCAAGTCTTTTTAACATCACTTAAATTTAAATGCGGGATAACCACAGGATAGACGCACCGGTGCTTGGACTTTTAATTTCCACACCGTTGCCGCCTTTCACCTGCTGCCCGCCGGTTAAAACCTGCCCTGTTTTAGGGTCAAGCCATTGTACTTTATAATTGGCATTCGCCACCAGGTTTAAATGGATGGCATTATCAGTATTGTTATAGACAATCATTCCCTTAGCTGCGCTGCCCAACGCCCACTGACTGCTTGGCGTGCCGGGCAAATCCATAGGCTTCATAACACTTGCATCAGCTAAAAACTGTTTATCGGTACCAGCAGGTAGTACGGGTAACGATCCACCCGCGATAAACACCGCCCAGCCAAAGTGGTCGAAACCATCTGCTGAGAATAGTACTGCTTTGTCGGGGTATTTAGTGCTGTATTCATGCACCGCTTTATAAACCGATTCAAACGATACCGCTTTAGGTTTGTAAATACGCTCTTGCTGGCGCGGTGCCAGGCTTTGGCCGCCTGCCGGTGCATACAATTTGCCGCTACCTTCGTAATACCAGTACCGGATATCAATAGCATTAATTATAGCTGCTTTTGCGGGGTCAGCCAGTATAGCATCCTGCACATCTTTGGTAGCGCTTAGCGCGATGATCTGTTTCTTTTTATGCGTGGTTTCCCAGGCCTTTACAGTTTCTACCCAAAACTGCATAAAATGCAGCGGCCCGGTAAATTCAGCGCCAATGGATTGGATAACGCCATTATTATCAGCAAAATTATCCATGCATTTATTGATGTAGGCTTGCAATAGGCCACGCCTTGCCGGGTTGGTTTCATCATAAAACTGTTCGGCCATAAACTGGCGTTTGTCGCCTGCATAGTTAACCGGTTCGGGGAAGCCGGTGTTATTGATATTGTTAGCCGTGCGCCATGGGAAATCGGTATAATGGGCGCCTGCCTCAATAATATTATGCTGAAAGAAATTTTGATGCAGCAGGACTAATCCTTTTTGGTCAGCCACATCAGCAAATTGTTTCAGGCGGTTCCAATACCAGGTATTGTATTTGGTCAGATCGTATTTGCTTAAACCATCGTAAGCCAAATCCTTATCGCGGCCACTGCGGGCAAAGGGCAGTTCATAAAATGGCGCCCAAACATCGCCGTCCGAGCGGCGGATACGTTCGTGGTCGTCGCGGCGACGCTCGTACCATAAGCCGTAGTTGTGTTCAAAAACCTCGATATGGCTTTTTACCATCCAGTTGGCCACATCATCAATATCATCAGTCAAGCCTGTACCTGTACGGCCCGGCACCCAACGACTGATTTGCGGCTTGGCAGTTTTCTCCAAATAGTTCGGTTTCACGTTACCATTCCACCACGGCGCTTCAAAGTGCATACCCTGTAAAATGGTGTTACCGCGTACCAGCCAGCCGTTGGTCACCGTCATTTTGGGTGCTAAACCCGGTGTTGCAGGTACTTTGTAACCTATTGCGTCAATAGTTTTTGCGCCAGCGGCTGATGTATTGATCGGGTTACGCTTAGGCGCGCCGTCAATCCAATCGCTAATAGTTGTCGCGGGTTTGCGGGCTTCAGCCATCAGTGCGGCGGCCTGTTCAGGCGTAGGGCTGCTTGATGGCTCGGTCATGATTAGCAACAAATCAGCCTGTTTGCTTACGTCCTTATTCAGGCGGTTAGCTAATTGCGCATAAAAAAAGCTGCGCGGGTTAATGCTGCTGTTCGATTCCTCCCAATAACCATCACCACCAAATTGCGCCCAGGTACCAAAGGCCCAATTCTGCGCGGTTGGCGGGTTATAATTATCTACACGCGATGCAGTGCAGTTCCAGAAAAGGCTATTGGCAGCGTTCCAACCGGCACCCTGTCCATCCTGCTCGCGGTTTTTATAACTTAACGCTTGCCCATCAATGCTGGCTACGTCAAATAAAACACCTGATGCCCAGCTATCCAAACCACCGCTAAAGCTTAACGATTGCCAGCTCATACACTGTACAAAAGCAGTTGGCCCGGGTGTGCAATTACCAGTACCAAAATCGTGGTAACCATTTTCAGAATACAAGCGCTGGAACCGGGTTTGGCCACCCATTGTCCAGAAGGTGTTACGACGATAGCCGCCAATTTCAGACACCGGGGCTAATGATTTACAATCTTCAACCGTAATACGGTTTGCGGTTTCCAGCACATAAACTGCCGAACCAGCAAAATGCTGAAAAGTAACCTGGCGTACCCAGGCATCGCTTACGTTTTCCATGGTGATGGCCATCCAGCGGTGGGCTTCATCCTTTGGGTTATTTACGTCATAAGCCGAGCGCAGGCAAATATTCTCCACCCCAACCTGGTCTATGCGGCCCGGCCATTCGTACTTAGCTACGGTACCCCCACCGTAAGTTGTATCTAAAGCAGTGGTGATAGGAGCATCAATGGTAATGGTGTTTCCACTAACACCAGTTATCTTCCTGTCCCAATAAATATCTTCATCGCCGGGATGCCAGCCTAAAGCGCTAAGACCGCCACCAAAGGTTTGGGTACCCAGTTTGGCTATCCAGGCTGCTGTGCTTGGGCGGCGCACTACTACCATATCGCCGGTTTTTAAATTTCCCGCAGATGTCACATGAAAGCTCATGGCATTTACCCGCACATAAGCATCAGCAATTTTTATTTCTTTTTCTTTGCGGCGATCATTTTTTCCAATGATCTTAATAAAAGTTTCTCTATCAGTACCAGCAGCCAACAGTATCGTACCATTAGTACCCATACCACTGCCGCGCAATACCACACCTGAAGCGTTGATCTTTAAACTGCCATTAACTACGTAAGTCCCTTTTTCTAATAAAACCGTGCCACGGGTGCCATCGGTATTAGTGGGTAAGCCAGCTACATAATCTAAAGCAGCCTGTATGCGCAAGGTGGCGTCGCCGGGTTTTACAGGGACCGTAACTTTAACCTGCGCAGTTGGGATAGGCTTTTCTGAGGCCATATAACCCGCGTAAGAATAATCGGGGATACGGTCGCCATTTGGATAGGTAAGGTAAACCAGTTTTCCACCTTTTTCGGCCGCAACGGGGGATTGAGGCTTAGATGCCTTCTTTTTGTCCTGAGCAAATAAGGGTGCATGCATCAGCACACACCCCATTATAAACCAAACTAAAGTATGAAGACCTTTCAATTTAAAACTGCTCATTTCCAAAGCAAATTATTTACTAATTTTCTTCTCGCCTTTTTCGGCCAGGGTATTCAGATATACTTCTATGTTGGTATAGCCACCGCCGTTTTTAGCAGGCAGGGCCGAATCTTTACCATCTTTTGGGTTTAAGCCATGGCTAAGTTCCCAGCTATCAGGTAAACCATCGTTATCCGAATCTTTATATGGCGTACCTTTATAATCAGGATAGCCACCTACCTGCCATGGGGCTGTAATTATACCCAGTTTATACGAATCTTTAGGCAGTTTACGGATCTTGAACTGGAAAGCGGTATCTGTTCTTACTTCCTTCGCGTCAATTTTTCCGGTGCGTACTTGTTCTGTTATGCGCTTATCAACCGCGTCGCGCACTGGCAATGTAGCGCCAGCATTGGCAATTACAAACTTCAGCGCTTCGGTGGCCGGCATAATAGTAACCGGTGGCATTGGGAACGGCTCGTCTGATTTCATGTAATCTTTATATTTACCAGCATCAGGCAATTCCTTACCGCCCTCGCCTTCCACTTGTATACCACCTTTCCATGGGTCTTTGGTAATTTCGGGAAAGCCTTCCATAATATTACCAACGGCATAAACACGGCCAAAATATTTTTCTTTCAGTTTACTACGACCCGATTCCGGTTTAAGGATACGATGGCCTACCGGTTCATCTTTCGGTGTTACCGGGCCTGGTTTAAAGTAGTTATTGATTACGTTATAGTTGGTTGTATAATCGCCGCCATCCATACTGCGGTGATGCCAGTTAAATACTACGTTATTCACAAAGGTATAAACACCATTCCAGCCTACAGATGGGTTACGACCTGTATTATCCGCCCAAAGGTTACGCATTAGCGAGCTGTTCTCGCCGCCGGTAGTGCTGCCAAACGCATGGTTCCAGTAATCTAATGATTCGCTATAGATACAATTTTGAATAGTAATATTCACTGTACCCAGTTTCTCTTCTTTCGAGCCATCTCCCGGATCGAACATGTGGCGGTACATAGAGAAGTTCTCATCTAACCCCCAGCTGGCCGAAACGTGGTCGGCTATAATATTGCCTACCGGGTTACCACCCAACGAATCGTCCCTGCGGCCAACATTGGTTTCGCCACGACGGAAACGCATATAACGGATGATCACATCATGCGTATTCACCCAGAATGATTCACCTGCCACACAAACCCCATCACCCGGTGCGCTTTGGCCTTCAATAGTGATATAAGGCGCCCTTACCATAATTGGCGATTTAAGATGTATGATACCAGCTACATTAAAAACTACAATACGCGCGCCACCTTGTTCGCAGGCCCAGCGTAAACTACCAAGGCCATCATCGTTAAGGTTGGTCACTACAAGTACCCTTCCCCCGCGACCGCCGAAAGTAAATTTACCACCACCTTCGGCACCTGGAAATGCAGGGATTTTTGCCTGTGGCAAATCGGTAGGACGGGAAGCCCAGGGAACGAATACCTTACCTTTGCGCTGGTCGGCCTGTATAATTGGCAATGCCACCGCCCAGGCCGAATCTGAATGCGCCTGAGCATTTTTCATCAAAGTTTCAGCTTCCTGCTGTACATTCCGGGGGACTTGCGGGTATTGGGCAAACGCCGCGTTTGAGCATAATGCAACGGCAAATACCGATAGCAACAAAAGTCTTCTTTTCATATTAAGATCGTTTAAACAATTTATACCAGGCACCATAATTGGTAAGGCAGCCCCATTAAATCATCCGCAGTATAATATACGCACCGACATTTAAAACTGCCATAAAAATAATTTGGGGAGGCTTTAGGTATTAATTGGTTATAATTTATACTTATCCAAATATGCAAGCTACAGCCTGCTGTTTAATGTATCATATTGACAAGCTTTTATAGGATTTTATCTTATTGAAATTTTTAGCCTCAATTCAATTAAATTGTCGCGCTTATGTTACAAAACAGGTTAAAAATACATATTTTTTATTTTTTCGTCCGCGATAATCTGCCATTTTAATTAACGGGTAAGTGCCTCGAATAGTGTTAAAATGATACATAAATAAATATTAAAGACACAAAAAAAGGGAAGCATTATGCTTCCCTTTTCCAAAAATCAATAGTTTAAATTACTGTAACGGATCAAATGTCCCGCCCCAGGTGTTATTTTGTAGCAAAGCAGAATTATTAAGCAATGCATTAGTAGGAATACCAAAGAAATAATCGGCTGTTTGGACAGCGATATTATATGTATCTACACTTTTAGTTTTTACAGTAAAACTGCTGGCGTATAAAGCATCTAGCGATGTAGAGGCAGAAGCATCACGGGTATTAGCGATATAATCAGTATAACTATTATTATTTGCCAAAGTAATCACTACACCCATTCTTCGTTTATTGTTCAATGTGCTTTCCAGTAATTTACGGCGGCGCAAATCCCAATAGCGTTTACCTTCAAAAGCAAACTCTACTTGTCTTTCTTTCATAATCACATCTACCATTTGTGCAGAAGTTAAGGGCGTTGTTAAGCCATAAAGATTATCTGCACCAGCTTCTATACCAGCTCTTTTACGCACTGCAATTACGTTAGCATAAGCTTCCTGTGTAGTACCCAAGCGCCCTAATTCGGCTGCTGCTTCCGCCTGGTTTAATAGTATTTCAGCATAACGTATTTCAATCCAGTCGGTACCTGCTGTAGGTAAACTTGCACTGTTCAGCGCCGGGTCAATAGCTTTACGAAGATACAACCCCGTAGTACCAGCTCCCCCGATTTCCGTGCTGGTTTGTACCACATTATTATTTTTATCTTTTGCTGAATAATAATATGTCCATAAACGTTGAGTAGAATTACCCAACACCGGCCAAAGCGCTCCATTGTAAGCAATGGTTTGATCGAAACGCGGGTCACGATTTTTGTAAAAGGTTTGCGCGCTATAAGCGTATTTCGAGGTCAAAGTATCCTTACCATCTTTCATCAGGAATGCCCTGGCCATGTCCCAGGTTGGCTGGTTTGAGCCACCTGTACCACCTACAGTTTTAGGAATAGTATTAGTGGGATATGTATTATTGTTAGCGCCGTTATCAGTGCTTGTAGTGTTATACTCTGTCACTAATACCGATTCAACGTTCCTCTCTGTTGTCCACATCGTTACATCAAACTTGGGATACAGTGAAAAAATACCATTACAAAGAGAAATTGCCTGACTAGCCACGTCAAAAGCTGTTTGCCACCTGGTGTTATCATGTGTAGGGTTAAACTGCGGGCTGGCCCAGGTTAAGGTTACCCGGCTTTTCATTGCTGCAGCGGCGCATGAAGTTAGGCGTCCATAGTCAGCAGTATTAGGCCACTTTGTTGGCAAATATTTAATGCCGCTATCTAAGTCGGCAGATATTTGCGCGAAAACCTTCGAAGTTTGGCTGCGGGGTATTAACGCTGCTTTTCTGGCATCATCGCCCACCTCATCAAGTGGTGTAAGCACCAACGGCACACCACCGTATAGCTTTACCAATTCAAAATAACGATATGCACGCCAGAAGTAGGCTTGGGCAGCATACCTGCGTTTCACTGCCGGGTCTAACGTACCAGCGTTAACATCCCTGATAAACATATTTAGCTGGCGTATTTTACCATAGGCATTACTGGTGCTGTTAGCAACACCAATATCTGTTACACTTTCAATTGTTGCTGTACCCCTGACATAAACATTGTCCCCATATTGCTCATCAGCAAGGGTATTTAAAGTACCGCTTATACTGCCACCCGAATTACCAAACCAACCGGGTTGATTTTGCCCGTATAAGTAATCGATACTTAATTTTGTTGTAATAGAGTCGTTGTATACCTGGCTTGCAGTAAAGGCGCCAATATCAGTTTTTTCCAAAACTTTTTTACAGTTGCTAAGCATTAATGATGCTGTGCAGGCTGTTAATAAAAATATATATGATCTTTTCATGATATTCATTTTTTAAAATCCAACATTTAAACCGAAAGATACTGACTTTAAAGAGGGATATGAGTATAAAGGTGACGATAGATCCCTGTATTGTTCAGGATACGGGTTGATAAATTGGAATGGATTAGTCGCTACACAATATAAACGCGCGCTTGCAATACCAATTTTACTCAGTAATTTTTGAGGGATGCTATAGCTTAAATTAGCGCTGGTTACGTTGAATGATGTAGCCGGTCTTAACCAAAAATCGGTGGTAACCTGGTAAGTACTGCCAAAGTATGGGTTAGGGTAGGCGGCATTGGTATTTGTCAAAGTCCAGTGATCAGCCCAGTAAACCGGCCTGTTATCAGCTATTGATGCGCCTGAACTTGATTGCTGGAATGGTTTTAGGCCATCGATAGATGTCCACCCGCCCCATGACATGCCCATAATTACGTTCAGGTTAACAGGACCATAACCTACGCTCCAGTTTAAACCAAGGCTATTGTGGTTGCCTGATCTTTTAGTGATGTATTGTTGGTCTTTAGCATCAATAATACCATCCCCATTATAATCCTCAAAGTTAAGGACGCCTGGTTGCATCAAGGTTCCAAAAACTGTTACTTTATTCGCACCGCCCGCTGCAGTTGCCCTTGCCGCGATAATGGCGTTAGCTTCCTCTTGTGTACGTACAATACCGGCCGATTTATAACCATACACACCTGGATCTGATGATTTACCCGTTAGGTCTTCAGGTCCGCCAATTTTGGCAGCTGCAACGTCTATTTTAATATTTTTATTATCATTCCAAGTAAAGAATGGGGTAAAGCTGTAGTTGAAGTTCTTACCGATATGGTCTCTCCAGCCAACTGATATTTCGTAACCAAACATATTTACAATGCTATAGTTTTCTGTTGGTACGTTTTGGAAACCAACGGTTGCCGGCACCGATGAACTTAGCGTAGTTAACAAATCGTACCCATGGCTCCAATAGTAATCGGCAGTTAACGATAAACGATTTTTCAGGAATTGCGCATCTAAACCATAATCAGTTTTCAGGATGTGGTCCCAGGTAACAAAAGGGTTGGCAATTGCAATGTTGGTTTTAATACCTGTAGCCCTTGATGCTTCATCAAATACGGCGCCGCCGTTGTTACCTGTACCCAGGTTATAATTGGCTATGTATTGATAGAGTTTGGTATTATCAGTACCGGTTAAACCTACCGAAGCACGGAACTTTAACAGATCAAGCCAGTTGAATTTATCTTTGATAAACGGCTCTTCTGATGCTACCCAACCTACTGAAGCAGCAGGAAAACCACCCCAGTTTTTTCCCGGAGGGAATTTTGAACTACCATCAGCACGATATACTAATTGCAACAGGTATTTGTTATCATAAGCATAGTTTAAGCGTGAGATCACCGACATTTGGCCAAACTGACTCGCAGTTTCAGATGAAGATTGAGAACCAACAGGACCTGCAGTGAATGCCTGGTAATCCAACCCACCGCTAATTACACCGTCAGATTCTGCAGCAACACCATCTGTAAATTGCTCACGTTGCTCATAAAGTACCAAAGCAGAGATAGTGTGCTTACCGAAGCTACGGTTGTAGTTTAAGCCCGCGTCTAACTGATAGTTGCTATAAGTAGATGGATTCAAACGTACACGGTCGCCATTTTTTATTGGAAATATTTTTAATAAAGTACCGCCCGGAATATGTTTGTTAGTTCCCTGACCAGAATATTGGTAATAATTAAATGTAGTACCGAATTGTTTACCGTTGCTGTTACTGATATTTTTGTTCATGCTAACGGTAGCATTCAAGCCTTTAATGCCCGGTAACTCATAAGTTAACTTACCTTGCAGGTTCATTACATAATTCTGCGAACTGGTATAGTTGTTAGAGTTTTGTATCTGGAAAAAGTTGATGTTATCATAGCCGCCGTTTGTAGCCGAACCTAATAATACCGGATTACCATCAATAAAGTATTCGTTCCATGGCATCATGTTTTCCAAACTACCGGCATCGTTGTCTAAACTTTCGCTGGTGCTGGTTAATTTATAGAAATAGCTTTTAGAATAAAAGATATCATCACTGATAGAGAAGTTGGCTGTTAAACCTTTTACAGGTTTGGTTTCCACATTAGCCCTTACGCCATATTTGTAAGAGTTGATCCCTTTAAAGTTAGAGTTTTGATTAACGTAGTCACCCCCCACAAAATAAGTGGTTTTATCGTTACCGCCTGACAAGCTGATAGCGCCCCGTCCAACTTGTGAGGTTTGGAAAGCTTCTCTTATCCAATCGTGACTGTGTGTTGCGAAATAATCAAATTCATCGGGCGTGTACCACGATGCTAAACGGGGATCGGCAGTTTTAACACCGTTTAAATATTTGAAACCATCAGCATCATAATAATTATTTGTAGGCACACCCTGGCCTAATGCGGTCCATGTTGCAGCAGTTTGCTGATAAAGGTTTGCGTTATTATAATCATTGTTAAAAGTTGCCAATTGAGTCGAGTTCATCATTTTAGGCAATTGAGTAGCATTATTCAACCCGTAAGAGGCGCTTAGACTCAACCTTGGCGGGCCGTTACGGCCTTTTTTGGTACGGATGAGTACAACGCCGTTAGCGCCTTGAACACCATAAATAGCAGCTTCAGCATCCTTTAACACAGTGATACTTTCAACTTCGTTTATATCCAATAAGTCGAAGTCGGACTGGGTACGGATGATATCGTCAATAACGAACAATGGATTGGTGCCCTGGCCTCCGTCTTTAGCAAACGCAACAGGGTTACGTATGGTTATTGTAGTAGGTTGGCCCGGACGGTTAACACCACCCGAAACACTTAAGCCCGGTACTGTTCCCCTTAACGCTGCAGTAATGCTTAGCGCAGGGATATCTTCTACCTTTTTAAGATCTACGGTAGATACCGAACCTGTAAGGGTTTGTTTTTTAGCTTCGCCATAACCGGTAACGATAACTTCGGTAAGGTCGCTTGCTATTTGTACTAACTTAAAATCGGCGTTTGCCTCACCAATTTTTAAAGTTTTTTCCTGGTAGGCGTATCCCAGGTATTTAGCCCCGATAGTTACATTTTGCATGTTAGTGACCTTGATAGAATATTTACCATCAACATCGGTTTGTGTGCCGGTAGTGGTCCCTTTCACCGAAATGGTAACGCCGGGAAGCGTCTCACCTTTATCTCCTGTCACCACACCAGTTATAGTGCGGGTCTGGGCTTTTAGCGCACTGCTTAACATCAGCAGCGCCGAAAGAAAGAGGAAAATTCTTCTCATAAGTTATTAGATTTTAGTTTCATATTGGGTTAATTTTTATTGGTTTACTTTTTTAATGGGCCGAAGCTTATTTGTATTATTGTCCCTTAACGGCAGCCTTTTCTTTTAAACGTTTCTGCCATTCCTCTCCTGCCTTTTTCATATCGTAACCCTGGGCTGATAAGAAATTATTTATACGGCCTTTATACTTGCCAAATATGGCGGTCTTAGCGTCAGATGAACCTGCATCTATTGCTTTTTCACGGGCTTCGATGAGCCAGGTTTTAATTTGCGTTTTTTGAGCCTCTGTTAATTGCGGCAGTTCATCCACGTAGGCGTTATAGGTAACAGCAACTTTTTTATACGTCAGCTCGTCTTTTACTTTTTCAACCTGTTCGGCATTTAACTCTTTACCCAGAGTGGCCAAAAATTCTTTATGATGTTTTGCTATTTTAACATCAGCAACACTATCTAAGGCCTCTATTTTCGCGTTCACTGTCGCTTTGTCTGTAGCAGGGTCGGCTTTAAGTGTTTTTACAGCAGCATTGCGGTCATCATATATAGCCCCGGTAACACGGTAATGGTCAACCAAAATATCGCGCACCTTAATAAACTTTTTTGAAGTTGAATCGGTGATACCAATATTGGTCACCACTTTAGCCGAACGCGCGGTGATCACCTTTGTATAATTATCTTTCTGTTCCTGTGTTTGTGCTTGCGCGCTAACCAGCATCGTCCCTGCCAACAGGAACACCAACATCACTATTATTCTTTTCTTTATCATCTTCATCTTATCAATTCAAATTAACATCGCCGCAAAAATGTACGGCTATACCTAAACCTGCCAGTGCCGCAGCTTTTACACGACAGGCTTTGTGCGCGGTTGCTTCATCGGGTGTATATACCACGTGGATGTGGTTGGCTTTGTGGCGCCCCATCATCTGATTGCGGCTTACGCCTTTTAATACGGCATTCATAATTGGCCAAACCGGCGTAGTAGCTTCCCAGCGGCGTTTTGTCTCGGTCTCGGGTAACAATACACTTTCACCAACACCAATATCGCAGTGCAGTTTGCCATCCATTACATAAATACGGCTCCAAACAATTGAACCGGGTTTGCTTATGCCCTTTAAACTGCCGCCACCTAAACGGAAATACATAGCCGGCTGCCTTTCGCTGCTGGCGCCTTTGTAGCCATCCACGAAGTGCGCTGGCGGCACCGCTCCTGATATCAGGAATACCCACACAAAATCATCAATACCATCTCCTTTAAAATGTTCGCCCCAGCGCAAATCGTGCAGGGTATTTTCACCAGGCAGGCCCAGTTGTTTCCATAAGTTATAGGTAATAAGGGCATCAATCCCGGCACATTCATCCACTTCGTTAAAATGAGGTAAGGCTTCGCCGGCATAGAGCTCGCGTCCATCGGTACTATATACCGGCGGGCGGTCCTGATTATTTAACAGGCCTTCTACCAGGTCGCTGGCCACGGTAAGGTCTTTTAACCCCTGTTGATATTGTATGCCAATAGTAGCGCAGCCAAATTCATCGGCTATGCGCACGGCGGCTATGTACATTTTACATTGCTCAAGGCTTTGGGCTTCGGTTAATTCGGTTTCCCCATCGGTACCCCAATTAAACTGCATGCCTTTTTGCAGCAGCCAATCTAAAACCTTGCGGGCTTCAACATCGGTTACCAAACGCATAGCCGCATACAACGAGGATTGGCTTAATCTTTCTTTAAATAAACCAGTTGGGTGCAGCAATTCATCGGGTACAATGGCATTGTACATGCCCATGCAACCTTCATCAAATACGCCCATAATGGCCTTATCGCGTTGAAACTTAGCCGCAAAATCGCGCCCTATGGCTGCATCGGCTTCGGGTATATTTACATGGTCAAAATTGCGGATATGACTTTCGTCATGCGTTAAAATGCCGGTTTCAAGCCATTGCTTAATGCCGTTTAGAAAATATTCATCATCAAAATTCTCGCTCCACAGTGTACTGAATTTCACACCTGCTTTAGCTAACGATCCATTAATGTTTAGCATCCCAACCAACCCCGGCGCGGTGCCACTCCAGTTAGCCAGTGTTAATATGGGGCCTTGGTGTGTGGTTAACCCCGCTAAAACATGATGGGTGTATTGCCAAAGGCTTTCGATTACTATTAAGGGTTTTGCCGGATCGATGGTGCGGAAAACTTCCATACCCATTTTTTGTGAATCGATCAATCCGTGTTTTTTTGCCGGATCGTACTGGTGCGCACGCGTTGCCTTCCACCCAAGCCTTTCAATGGCAGCTATAAGCAAGCCTTCTACCTTTTGCTGTTCGGGCCAGCAAATTTGGTTAGCAGCCAGGCGAAGATCGCCGCTTGCAACTAATAAAACTTCTTTCGGGTTACCAGACATTATTGAATTACATCATTGATCTTTAAGTACAAGAGAAAGGTTATTTGATCGCCTAAACTAATCTGATTTTTGATATGTCTTAGTGTCAGCTATACAATAACTGTATTTATAACAATTATTAAAAACACCAAGGTTCATCAAGACCTAACTCTAAACAAAAAGTACAATTTATTATTACGGTTTATAATTTAGCTTTAGCCACACAGGTATAAAATGGGCCGCTTTAACAAATATCAATCATTACCTATTGCTATTACTACCTGTATTTATCAATTTATTGTACGATTTTATCATGGCCATTTTTTACTTATTCATTCTTATTTATTTTTATTTGTTTTTTATCGATTTCTCCCTTTCTTCTTAAAAATTTCCTAATTTTAGAAATCATAACCTAATCAGCATCATCAACAAATTCTGTTTTTGATTATTGACAAGTGATTTTTAGTATGAAACCGCATTTTCTTAAAGTTGCCGTAAAACCGCAAAACTCTTTTAGTATAAGGCACGATATTTTGCCAACTTTCAGGGGGATTTGGCATTATCACCCCGAACTGGAATTACATTACGTAATTAAGGGTGAGGGTGTACGTTTTATTGGTGATAATATCAGCAATTTTTCATCGGGCGAGGTTTTGCTGCTGGGCGAGAACCTGCCGCATTGCTGGCGCTGTAAGGAAGAATATTTTCAGCAGGATTCGGGCTTGAATGTAGAAGTTATTGTGATACATTTTTTGCCCGACTGCCTTGGCCGTTATTTGCTTAACCTGCCCGAAGCATATTTATTACCGAAGCTATTTGAAAAAGCCAAAAGCGGAATGATTATAGGGGGGGAAGCCCGCGAAAAGCTTACCGAACTAATGCGCCAGGCAGTAGATGCCACTAATCTTGACCGCATAATTGTATTGCTATCTATATTAAAAGTGCTGGCCGAGAATGAGGATTATGAGCATATTACCCTATCCCACAATGAGTTCCACCAATCTAACGAGTCGGATACGATACGTTTAAATAAGGTTTGTTCATACACTCTGGCTAACTACAAAAAAGAAATCGGCCTGCAGGAGATTGCCGCCATTGGCAACCTGAGTGTTACCAGCTTTTGCCGCTATTTTAAGCTGATGACCAAAAAAACCTACTCAGACTTTTTGACCGAGATACGTATTAGCCACGCCTGCCGCTTTTTGATTGAAGACAAATTACCTACTGAAGTATTATGCTTTGAGTGCGGTTTTAACAATGTATCAAACTTTTACCGTCACTTTAAAAAGGTGACCAATATGACTCCGTTAGAATATAAACGCAGGTACTTGCAAGGCAACCCGGTGGCGATTAACTAAAGTAAAAACCCTCTTTTGCTTCAGACAAAAGAGGGCCGAAAATATATTTTATTCTTTTCTATAATATCTTACCGTCATACTTTATTGTAGGGTGGTCAGTAATATTCATGGTTAACTTTCCACTCCCTGCAAGCGTAAACTCAAATATCATTTTTTCTATCTTGCATTCCTTATCTTTTGGTTTGATAGTTATTTGTACCGAACCATTTTTCTTTTGCTGTACCGAATAATCGTAAAGTTTGATGGTTATTTTACTCGGGTTTTCATTGACATCGATATTAGTAAAACTTTGCCCCGTATTAACCTGGTCTTGGATAAAGTTATCGCCAAAGTATGGTAAATAAGAAACTATTGAATCAGGTTTGATGGTAATCACATAATCGCCCTTAAGGACAATATGACCATTACCCATAGACGGTGTTGTGTTCACAAAACTGGCATTGGTAGAAGTTTCTACAATATTAGCCGCTATTGGCTTGAAACTGAACATTTTGCCATCGGCAATCTTTTTTAGATCAGCCGCAGTACCTTGCGCATGTGCCAAATTGCTGCCGGCCACAAAAAGGATGATAAGAAGTGTAAATTTCAATGGATTCATAGTTTGGGTTTATTAATGATATGTAATTTACATTAAATTCATTATTCCTATATGGTCTTTTAGCAAATTATAATCGCCATATAAATGCTCTATTTGCTTACGGGTTGTTGGAGTGAACACCCCTACGTTGCGCCGGGTAATGGTACTAATATTTAGCCCGCGCTTAGTAAGCCAGTATTTAGCTATAATAGGATAAACGTTGTGCATCACATCCATATTATCAATTAAAAACTGCTGCACCATGTTTACCTCGTGTGCTTTCGAATCTTCGGCATAGTTTTTACATAGCCACACAATTAGCTCCGGAAAGAAATTACCCTGAATACATGATAACCCAGCCGAACCTGCCTTCAGCGATTCTACCGCGTGTACCATGTAAGCATCATACAAACCAAAAGCGGCGTTGGCTTCTCCTGCCTCCAGCTTTTGTTTCACCAGGTTAATATCAAGGCAGGTATCTTTATGATAGATCACCCTCCCGGTTGCCACAAAATCTATCAGCTGCTGCGGCGATAATAACCTTTTATAAGGCACCGGGCACTCGTAAAATCCCAAAGGGATATTATCGGTTTGGTTAAAAAGATCGAAGATACGTTCATTAAATATATCGTCACTATCCGTTTCAGCGGCAATAAGGCTGTTTAATATA